>CAZAGK010000028.1:0-33176 GCA_964484775.1 uncultured Gemmatimonas sp.
GATTGGTGATGATGCCGATCAGCTTGTCCTGCTCATTGATGATCGGGACGCCGCTGATGCGGAACTTCGCCATCAGGGCCGCGGCTTCGCGGATGGTGGCACTCGCCGGGAGCGTGTAGGGCTTGAGGATCATCCCGCTCTCGGAGCGCTTCACGCGGTCCACTTCTGCGGCCTGACGATCGACCGACATGTTCTTGTGGAGCACGCCGATGCCGCCGGCGCGCGCCATCGCGATCGCCATCTCGCTCTCGGTGACGGTGTCCATGGCCGCCGAGACGAGGGGGACGTTGAGCGTGATCCCGCGCGAGAAGCGGGTGCTCGTGTTGGTGTCCTTGGGATGGACGAGGGAGTGACGCGGGATCAGCAGGACGTCGTCGAACGTCAGCCCGGCGTCGACACGGATGCGGTCGGCGCCCTTGGGGGCCGAACCGGTAGGAGCGCCATTGCGCGACGGCCCGCTCCCGGCTGATGCCGGTGCGGGCCGAGTGGTCTTCGGAGGAGTCGAGGGTTCCATAGTGGAATTTACTCTCGAAAAGCCCCCACTGGCAACTGGCGCTGCTCCCCTGCTACGGCTTGGGGGGCGTCGACCCGGTCGAGCTGCCGGTGGCGTCGCCCTGCGGTGCCGCAGGAGGGGCCGGCGGCGTGGCTGGGGCGCTCGGCGTGGACCCGACGGAGGTCGCGGCCGCGCTCGCCGCCCCCACGATGTCCCCCGCGACTGACTTCCCCGCCGCCGCCACCCCGTTCAGCACCCCCATCGCCTGGCTCAGGAACCCCATGGTCTGGGCCACGGTCGAGGCCGACATCTTCCCCGCCCGCATGGTGTCCTCCACCCCCTCCGCGAAGCGCTGGAAGACGTTCGGCGACGCCGGCTTCTGCTCGGCGTACTTGGACCCCAGGAACTCGGCATAGTCGAGCACCTGGTACACCTTCTCGTCGCTGAGCGTGCTGAGCTGCCGCAGCAGCCGTTCCTTCAGGAATTCGTTCATCGGAGTGCCTCCAACGAGAATGCGGGTGGGCGCGCGCCGATCAGCCGCGCCACCGCTTTCGGGTCCCTCGTACATCAATGTGTACGTACGCGGCCGTCCCTAAGTTACCGTAGAGCCCCAGCCCCCCCACCATCGAGGGGTAGTCGCGCTCCACCATCTCCACCGCCCGCGAGACGGCCAGGACGTCCAGATAGGTGATCCGGCCGTCCTCGTCCACGTCGATCGCGAGGTCGGCGGCGTCGCCGTATTGGTGCCGACTGTCGCTGGCCGCCCGCGGCACATGCCGGTTGTGATACGGCGTCCGGTACCCCGAGTGCATCGCCACCGGCATGTCGTGCTCGCGCGAGCCGAGGTAGCGGAGCACGAGCTCGACCTTGTCGAGGATCCGCGTGTCGAGCGCCACGTAGCGGGGCCAGGTGGTCTGCCCGTCGCGCGTGATGAAATCGGAGATCCGGAAATGCGCACTGATCGGCAGGTCCTCGAGCTCGGGACGCACTTCGATGAACCCGATCGGCGGTGGAGTGGCATCACCGGGGCTCTGTTCCCAGCTGTAGGTGCCGATCTGATAGCCGTTGAGCACGCTCCGCTTCTTGGCGCTGAATGGCACGAGCACGCCGACGACCACCGAGTCGATGAAGCGCGAGCCGTCCTTCCGCGTGACCGCGAGCCGATAGAAGCCGGGACGCGATGGCGCGGTGACGGTCGTGCTCACCGTCGACTCGGCGGGGAGGGTGCGGAGGGTGTCCTCGGCGCGGACCCAGTCGAGGGCGTGGATGGAGTCGATGGCGCCGGCGTCGAGCGGGAATTCCCACCGCTCGCGCGGCATGCGCAACTGGAGTCGGACCTCCCCGCTGTTGCCGAAGGCGTCGGCGCTGGCGTGCAGCGTGTGCGCGGAGTCGGCATCGACGTTTGGCGCGGTCCCGAAGAGCAGGTCGGCCGGTGCGAGCAGGGCGGCGAATCCGAGCACGAGCGCGCCGACGCCGAAGAGCGCCAGCTTCAGCAGCGAGTTCGGAGTATCGGACCGCCGCAACATCGCTAGTAGATGTAGACGACGGTGCCGAGGGGCACGAGGCGATACAACAGTTCGGCGTCCTCGTTGCGGACGCGGACACAGCCGTGCGAGGCGGCGTGGCCGATGGAGTTCGGCGCGTCGGTGCCGTGGATGCCGTAGCCATCGCCCAGATACAGGCGGTTGCTGCCGAGGGTGCCGAAGTACTTGCGCTGATTGGCTTCGTAGGGCGGGATCACGAGCGTCTTGCCGACGATGATCTCCTGCCCTTCACGCACCTCGATCGGCACTTCGCGCCCGTCGGGATAGCGGGTGACGACGTTCATCCCCGACTTGGTGACGGTGACGATCGCCCCGTTGCCGGCGGGGATCGACTTCCCCGCCTCGAGATGCACGGTGCGGAGTCCCTTCTTCTTGGCGACTTCGACGAAGTGCCAATCAGGAGGGACCCAGGCCGGTTCGACGTCCTTGCGTTCCACCACAAGGCGACCGCGCGGGGTCTCGAACTTCCAGCGCTTGCCGCCCTTCCCCGTCTCGAGGTTCTTCCCTGTGCCAGTGGCGACGCGGGTGGTGAAGAGGACTTCCGTCCCCTTCTTGAGCCAAAGACGGTTCTCGGCCACGGAGATGACGATGAACGGCCGCTCGCTCTGTGTGGAGTCCCCTTCGAGGGCCTTCACGCGTTCGAGCGTGTCGCGGCTCGCGCCCACGTCGCGGCGGATGTTCGCGAGCAGCGCGAGGTTGTCCTGATACGCGGTGCGCGTGACCTCGAGCCGGAAGCGTGCGCGGTCGCAGTCCCAGTACTGCCAGGCACCGAGCGCGAGGAGCGCGGGGATCACCAGTGCGGTGCTCCATGCGGCCGCGCCGCCGGTGCGGAAGAAGCCGTCGCCGCGCGTCATCAGTAGAAGTACACGTGCTGCCCGGGCCGGAGATTCGGCTTGAGCAGCTTGAGGTCCGCGAGGTTCACCCGCAGCTGACCGGTGCGGGCCGGCGTGCCGGTGGCGCCATCGGCGTAGATGACGGTGCCGCCGCTCAGCATCACGAGGGTATCGCCGACGATGTCCTCGATGGTGCGATCGCCGCGCGGCGCGGCGAGCCGCACCGAATCGCGGGGGCCGATGCGCGTCCACCCTTCGGGGCCGGCGACCGCCTCGACGCTCAGGAGCACCGCGCCCTCCTGCTCGAGGTGGATGACACCGCTGTCGAGCGCGACGGAGAGATGCAGCCCGTTGTCGATGCGCGCCTGTCGGCGCGCGAGTTCGACCATCACCTGCGCGCGATTGCTGTCGGCGAGGAGCGCGGCGTCGATCCGTTCGCGTTCCACGCTCGTCAGGCTCGCGCGCAGTCGGGCGGTCTCACGGCCGTCCATCACGCGCTGCGCGAGCAGCCAGCCGTTGCCCACGAGCAGGAGCGCGGCCACGCCCCACACGGCGCGCATCGTCCCCGGCCGCGCACGCCAGAGCGCGCGCCACCCGTGATCCGACGGTCCCGCTGGCTCGTGAGGCGCGTTCACCGTTTGGTGATCGACTTGAGGTCGAGGATCGGCGCCCCCGACGGTTCGCTCTTCCCGCTGCGCACCTTGGCGCTGATGATCACGGTGGTGAGCGGTGGGAAGGAGGCAGCGACGGTGGCCAACGAGGGCGGCACTGCAAGGTACAACAGGGCGTTCTCGTTCCCCGGGCCCCGGGCGAGCAGATACGGCTCGTCGCGCGCCATCTCGTGACGGAGCGGGTCGGCGGTCTGGAGCGAGAGCACCTGCACCTCCCAGCGGACCATTCGCCCCTTGGTCCCCTCGGGATCCGCGTGCAGGTCGGCGGCGGTGAGTCCGGGGGCGCTGTCGAGCGCGATCAGGTCGCGCTCGTTCACCCACCCTTCGAGCCGCACCTTCACCCAGCCGCGGTCCCGAGCGATGGGCTCCAGGACGGCCATGGCCCCGAGGTCGGCTGAGGCGGTGCTGCCCGGGGCGACGAACAAGCGTGCGGTCTTCGCGGGACGCATGGCGCCAGCGGGGGCGTTCTGCGGCACCGGGGCGTTCGCGACCGGCGCAGGGGTCGGGGTCGTCGCGACCGGCACCACCGGAGCCTTCACGGCGGGCTTCGTGACCGGAGCCTCCTCCTTCTTCGCCGGAGCCTTCCCCTCGGCCGGCTCCGACTTGCCACTCTTGCTCAGCACCCCGCTGGGCACCCACATCGTGCGCTTCACGCGGGTCCAGTTCCCCTTCCGATCGACCGTGCTCACGCCGACCCCAGCGTGCAATTCGGCCAGGACCCGGCCGTTCTTGTTCGGGGTGGCACGCATCCGCAGCGCGCGCTTGCCGTTCACCGATGCCGAGTAGGAATCCTTCGCGCCGCCCAGGCGCGAGCCATCCACCCACCCTTCGACGGTGATCTGCGTCTCGCCCCCCTTCGTGGCGCCGATCGAGACGGGGACGCCCGCACTCAACGCGGCCACGCTGGGCCCGTTCGGGGCACCACGGGCGATGGACGCGGCGCTGACGGCCCCTTGGGCCTGCGCCGAGGCGGCGGTCCCGGAAAGGGCCCACAGGAGGATCGCGAGGCAGGGACGGCGAATGTGCATCGCTGGTTGGGGGGTGTGACGAGAGGTTAGATTTCCAAATTACTCTTAACACCACACGCCGAGCTACGATGGCCCGCTCGCAGACGGACAACCGACCGGTCGTACTTGTCGTGCTCGACGGTTGGGGCTACCGCCCCGATCGTACGGGCAACGCGCTCGCGCTCGCCGATATCCCCACGTGGGACCGGCTGTGGGCCCGCGCGCCGCGCACCTTGCTCGACGCATCGGGTCTGGCTGTTGGACTCCCCGAAGGGCAGATGGGCAACAGTGAGGTCGGTCATCTGAACCTCGGCGCAGGGCGTGTGGTCATGCAGGACCTGGTCCGGATCTCCCAGTCGGTGAAGAACGGGGACTTCTTCCGGAACACCGCCTTCGTGGAGGCCTGTGCCCACGCCAAGGCCTCCGGGGGCACCCTCCACCTCGTCGGGCTGATCGGCGATGGCGGGGTCCATGCCCATCAGGACCACCTCATCGCGCTGGTGGAGCTCGCCCGCCGGGAAGGAGTGCCGAAGATCGCCATCCACGCCCTGCTCGACGGGCGCGACACCCTCCCCAAGTCGGCGCTCGGCTATCTGGAGCAGCTGATCACGGCGGTGGACGGGCGCGCCGAGATCGCGAGCGTCGGGGGGCGTTATTACGGGATGGACCGTGACAACCGCTGGCCGCGGGTGGAACTCTTCTACCGCGCGGCGGTGGACGGCACAGGCCCGAGTGCGACCGATCCGGTCCAGTTCATCCGCGACGCCTACAACGCGGGGGAGAGCGACGAGTTCATCAAGCCGGCGGTGATCGTGCGCGATGGCGCGCCGGTGGCACCGATGCGCGACGGCGACGCCGTCATCTGCTGGAACTACCGCTCGGACCGGATGCGGCAGATCGTCCGCTGCTTGGCGCTGCCGGGGTTCGATGGGTTCGACATCACGGGACGTCCGTCGTTGCACGTCGCGACGATGACCCAGTACGATGCGACCTTCGGCCTGCCGGTCGCCTTCCAGCCGTTCTCGATGGCCCGGATCGTGGCCGACGTCCTCTGCGATGCCGGGATGACCACGCTCCGGACGGCGGAGACCGAGAAGTACCCCCACGTGACCTATTTCTTTAACGGGGGCGAGGAGAAGCCATATAGGGGGGAGGAGCGGATCCTGGTCCCCTCCCAGAAGGTGGCCACGTACGACCTGATGCCCGAAATGTCGGCGCCGGGTATTACCGATGTGCTCTGCAACGCCATCGAGGCCCGGTCCCATAATTTCACCCTGTGCAACTACGCCAACGGCGACATGGTGGGACACAGCGGGAACCTCGCCGCGACCATCAAGGCGGTCGAGGTGGTGGACCAGTGCCTGGCGCGCATCGTCGCGAGCACCGAGAAGTCGGGGACGCGACTGCTCATCACGGCTGACCATGGGAATTGCGAAATGATGATCGATCCGGCGACGGGCGGACCGCATACCGCCCACACCACCAATCCAGTGCCATTCATGCTGATCGAGGATGGAGCGACGATGCCCCTGCGCTCCGGCGGCGCCCTGTGCGACGTGGGACCGACCGCGCTCGCGATGCTCGGCGTGGAGATCCCCGCCGAGATGACGGGACGCGATCTCCGGGTGATGGGAGGGGTCGCGTGAGCCGCTCCTCCATCGTCCGACTCGCGCTCGGCGGCCTGCTCGCACTGACGGTCGGCGCGCCCCTCGCGGCGCAGACGTCGATCGTCGGCACCGAGCCGAACAAGAGCCCCTTCCAGAGCATCGTGGATCCGACGCGCGTCGGGACCTTCGCCGGCATCCTGTTCGTGACCGACAACGGTCCCGGGGTCACGCCGAAGAGCCCCATCCCGATCGTGGGGATGCGCTACGACTATCACGTCGCCGGACCGACGTACTTCACGTCGTCGCTCTCGGCCGGTCACACCACGCGTACGATCCTCGACTACAACAAGTCGGCCGCCACGCGCAACATCGGCGAGAAGAACACCTGGCTGATGGCGCTCGACGTCGGCTTCGACGTGTCGCCCACGGGTGACCGCAGCTGGCACGGGATCCAGCCGTTGACGCACATCGGCGCGGGCTACGTCTTCACCCCCGGCGACACGCGCGAGGACGCATCCGGCTACACCTTCGGCGGCAAGTTCTCGCTCTCGTGGGGCTTCGGCATGCGCTGGGTGACGGGGAAGAACCGCGAGCTGCGGGCCGACCTCGGCTGGCGCCTCTGGCAGATGAAGTACCCCGACACCTACAAGTCGACGCTCTCCGATCCGGTCGCGATCATGCCGACGGGTTCGCTCTCGTCGTGGACGTCGAACCGGGTGATCACGGTCGGGTACACCTGGGGCGTGTTCCGCTGAGTCCGGCGCGATGAGCGGTGCGACGTCCGGCTCGCTCTCGCTCACGCGCCGCGTGCAGTTCGCCGCGGCGCATCGGTATCGGCGCGCCGAGTGGGACGAAGCGCGCAACGTGGCGGCGTTCGGCAAGTGCGCACGCCCCGAGTACCACGGCCACACCTACACCGTGGACGTGACGGTGAGCGGGCCGGTGGATCCACTCACGGGGATGATCATCGACCTCCCCGTGCTCGATGCCGCGATCGCCCGTGAGGTGACCGGGCGCTTCGATCATCGCAACATCAACACCGACGTCGACGAGTTCCTGGAGCCGCACGGGTTGATCCCGACCGGCGAAAACATCGCGATGGTGATCGCCGAGCGGATGCAGCAGGCGCTCGGCGCTGCGGCGCGCGTGACGCGAGTGGTCGTCGCCGAGGATCCGACGCTGAGTTCGACCTGGATGGCGGGGCCGGGATGAGTGGCGTGCGCCCGGCGCGCGAGCGCTGCACGGGCGTGGTCCTCGCCGGTGGTCAGGGACGGCGCCTGGGCGGCATCGCCAAAGGGCTGGAACGAGTGGGGACGCAGCGGATGCTGGACCGTGCGATCACCGCACTGCGCGAGGCGTCGGACGACGTCGTGATCTCGGCCAACGCGGACGATGCCGTCACCTGGTCGCCGAGCCTCGCGGTGATCCGCGATGCCGCGCCGGGGTCGGGGGCGATCGGCGGGATCCTCGCCGCGATCGACGCGACCGAGGGCGCGGTGATCACGATGCCGTGGGACATGCCCTTCGTGCCGGCGGCCCTGCTGCGTGCGCTGCGCGAGACGGGGGAGCTGCATGAGGCGGAGGCGGTGCTTCCCATGCGCGAGGGCGCGTGGGGGGTGGAGCCGCTGGTGGGCTGGTTCTCGCCGTGGTGCGCGCCGGCGATCGCGGCTCGGCTCCGCGCTGGGGACGCGCGTGCGGGCGCCTGGCTCGACGACGTCCGGACGATGCGCGTCGACTGCACCCCCTGGGGAGACGCCGAACGGCTATTCTTCAACGTGAACACGGCCGAGGATCTGGCCCAGGCTCAACGGATGATCGCGGAGGAGTCGTGAAGCGCTTCGTTTTCCCCACGCTACTGGCGATCGTGGCCGGCTGCTCGAGCGGACCCGCCCCCTCGGTGCGACCGACGCCGGCGCCGCTGACGCGCGCGGCGCTGCAGTTCGCGGCCGATTCGATCACGCGCGATGCCAAGTTCCGGACCGCGCATTGGGGGATGCTGATCCTCGACCCGACGACCGGTGACACGGTGCTGTCGCGGAACGCGGGGAAGTTCTTCATGCCGGCGTCGAACCAGAAGATCCTGACGGGTGCGACGGCGCTGGCGCAGCTCGGCCCGGATTTCACCTTCCGGACGACCTTCGGGTATCGCGGCACCCTCCGCGACGGTGTGCTCGACGGGGATCTCGTGGTGATCGGACGCGGGGATCCATCATTCAGTGATGCGATGCGCGGGGACTACCGCCGTGCGTTCCGGGAGATGGCGGACTCGATCGCGGCCCGTGGGATCCGCGCGATCACGGGGGATGTGGTCGCCTCAGGCGATGCCTTCCCCGATTCGACGTACGGCTTCGGCTGGCAGATAGACGATCTCACCGAGTCGTACGGCGCGGTCGTGGACGAGCTCTTCGTGAACGAGGGCTTCTTCAAGGCGCGCGGCCTGAACAGCCGCGGCGACAGCGTGGACGTGGAAGCGCCGATCCGCGACCCGAACCGCGCGTTCCTGGCGACGCTCAAGCAGGCGCTCGTCGAGCATCAGATCACCGTCGCGGCTGGTTCGGGTGCCCGCGCGGCGGAGATGACGACGCTGTTCGAGCTCCGCTCCCCGCCATTGCGCAGCATTCTTCCGGTGATGGAGAAGCCCTCGCAGAACCAGATCGCCGAGATCTTCTTCAAGACGCTCGCGCTCGAGAAGACCGGAATCGGCCGTGCGGACAGCGCGCGTCGCGTGGTCGAGCGGCAGCTGCTCGCGTGGGGCGCACTCCCCGACGGATTCGCCGTCCGCGACGGCAGCGGGCTCTCGCGCCACGACTACGTGACGCCGGAGACGATCGCCAAGGTATTGGACGCGATGCGCACCAGCCCGCACTTCCAGGTCTTCTACGACGCCCTTCCGATCGCCGGTGTGGACGGCACGATCGGCGCGCGCATGAAGGGCACGCCCGCGCAGGGGAATGTGCACGCCAAGACGGGAAGCGTGGACAAGGCCCGCTCGCTCTCCGGATACGTGACGACCGCCGACGGCCGACTGCTGATCTTCAGCTTCCTCTGCAACAACTTCTCGGGATCCAACCGCGACGTCGAGCAGGCCACCGATGCCCTGCTCGCCCGGATCGCGGGCTCGCCATTCACCGCACGCTGACGCCGTGACCGAAGACCGCCTCCTGCAGGTCCCGGACGCGGTCGCGCGGATCGTCGCCGCGGTGCGCCCGCTCGGCGCGGAGCGTGTGCCGTTGCTCCACGCCGCCGGACGTGTGCTCGCCACCGATGCGCGCGCCACCGTCACCCTCCCGCCGTGGGACAACTCGGCGATGGACGGCTACGCGGTGCGATCGGCGGATCTCGGCGCCGTGCCGATGACCTTGCAGGTCGTCGAGACCGTCGCCGCCGGACAGTTCCCTTCGCGCGCCATCGGCGCCGGCGAGTGCACGCGGCTCATGACCGGTGCGCCGGTCCCTGACGGTGCCGACACGGTGATCCGCGTCGAGGATACCGATGGCGGCGTGGAGCAGGTGCAGATTCGCGACCTGCGCGACAAGGGGAAGCATGTCCGCCCGCGCGGCGAGGACATCCACGCGGGCGCGGTCGCGATCCCGGCCGGCACGCCGCTCGGCGCTGCGCAACTCGGCGTCCTCGCCTCGCTCGGTTTCGCCGACGTGGAGGTCGTGCGTCGCCCGCGCGTCGCGATCCTCACCTCCGGCGACGAACTCGTGGAGGTCGAGGAGTTCGCGCAGGTGCGCGACGGGAAGAAGATCGTGTCGTCGAACAGCGTCACGCTGCAGGCACTGGTGCGTGATGCCGGAGGAGAGCCCACGTACCTCGGCATCGCCGCCGACACCCCCGAGTCGTTGCGTGAGCATCTCGAGCGTGCCCGCGGGTACGATCTGCTGATCACCTCGGCCGGGATCAGCGTGGGCGAGTTCGACTTCGTGCGCGACGTGCTCGTCGAGCTCGGCGCACAGATGAACTTCTGGCGGGTGCGGATGCGCCCCGGTGCGCCCATCGGCTTCGGGACCTTCGACGGCGCGCCCTGGATCGGGCTGCCGGGGAATCCCGTCTCGACGATGGTGACCTTCGAACTGTTCGTCCGCCCCGCGTTGCGCCGCATGTCCGGGCACGAGCGAGTGTTCCGCCCTGTCGTCCCAGTGGTGCTCGAAGAGCCGGTCTCGATCGGGGCCGGTTTGACCCATTTCCTTCGCGCGGTGGTCTCGGTCGATGGCGACCGGCGCTCGGCGCGTCTCACCGGCCCTCAGGGTTCGGGGATCCTCACGAGCATGTCACTGGCCAACGCCCTGTTGATCGTCCCCGCCGACCGCACCCGCGTCGACGCGGGGAGCACCCTGAACGCCCTGCTCCTTCGTGACGACGCCGCGCTCGCACGTGACTTCGCACTCTGAGGGCGCGGGACCGGCGCTGCCGGCTGACTTGGCCGCCCTCGAGCGTCGATTCGTGTTGTCGGCGACCGAACTGGAGGTCGGCGGCATCCCCGTGCGCCTGACACGGCCGCGGAGCGCCGACGACCTGATCAGCGAAGCGGACTTCGAGAAGGACGAGCGGCTGCCGTACTGGGCCGACATCTGGCCCTCCTCGACGGTGCTCTCCACGCTCATCGCGGCGCGCGACGGCCGTGGGCGTCGGGCCCTCGAACTCGGCTGTGGACTCGGCCTCGTCACCATCGGTGCCCTCCGCGCCGGTTACGAGGTGACCGCCACCGACTACTACGACGACGCATTGCTCTTCGCGCGCTACAACGGGATCACGAACACCGAACGCGAACCGCGCACCCGCATGGTCGACTGGCGGCACTTGCCCGACGACCTCGGGCTGTTTGACCTCGTGCTGGCGTCGGACGTACTCTATGAGAGGTCGTACGCGACGCTCGTCGCCGAAACGATCGTCGCCACGTTGAAACCGGATGGCGTAGCGCTGATCGCCGATCCGGGGCGCGTGGCTCTGCTCTCGTTCCTCGGGGAATGCGAAGCGCGCGGATGCGTCACCAGCATCCACGCGCGCATCCCGTGGACCGACGGCACAGCGCGGCAGACCATCACGATCCATGAGGTGAGGAAGAGTCCCGTCGTATGATCGCACGACCGCACACGATCACCGCCATCGGCCGCATCGCACGCGCCACGCTGCTCGCCGTGGGATTGGCCACGATGGCGGAGGCGCAGCAGCCGCTCCGATACTCCGTCCGCATCGACCCCAGCGACCTGGAACACGCGCGCGTCGAGCTGCGGATCCCCGATCCGCCGCGCGAACTCAAGCTTGCGACCTACATCCACCCGATCTTCGACAGCGAGCCCTGGCGACGGATCGAGGGGCTGACCGTCCAGAGCGCCGGCAATGCCGTTGCGGTGGTGCGTGCGGACAGCGCACTCTGGACGGCGGCACCGACCGGCCCGTCAGTGATCGTCCGCTACACGGTACGCATCCCCGCACCTCCGGCCGGGACGAAGCGTCGCGCCTGGGAGCTCTCGCTCACCCGTGACGGCGGCTTGATCGGCGGACGCGACATGTTCCTCTTCGTCGAGGGCGACCAGCGTCCGGCCATCGTGTCGCTCGACCTTCCCGATGGCTGGCGCACCGCCACCGGGCTGCCCCTCGGCGATACGCCGCGCACCTTCACCGCCAAGGACACGCGCACCCTGCTCGACTCCCCGATCATGGTGGGGAAGTTCATGAGCTGGAGCTTCGGCAACAGCAACGCGACGCACCGGATCGTCTACCTCCCCTTCGCGGGCGCGGTACCGTTCGACACCGTGGCGTTCACGAGCGCCATCGAGAAGGTCGTCGACCAGGCGACGACGATGTTCCAGGGCGTGCCCTATCGCTCGTATGTGTTCATGTTCGTCGACAGTGCCACGAGCGGGATGTCGCACGCGAACTCGATGGAGATCGGCGCGCCGAGTGCCACGCTGGCCGCGAACCCGTACGCGGTGATGCCGAACATCACGCATGAGTTCTTCCACACCTGGAACCTCTTCGGCGTGTATCCGCAGGGGTACTGGAATCTCGGGCACGTGCAGCCTCCGCCGACCAAGAGTCTCTGGTTCACGGAAGGGTTCACGATGTACTACGGCGATGTGCTCCGTCGTCGTGCCGGCCTGCCGACCGAGGATCCCACGCGCGCCGCTCATATCGAACGGATCATCTCGCAGTACCTCAACACGCCCGACAACGCGCGCTTCTCGGCGCAGCGGGTGAGCGAGGTCGCGAAGATGAAGGGGCCGAACCCGCTGGGGAACGTCACCGTCAGCAGCTTCGTGCAGGGCGAACTCTTCGGCATGCTGCTCGACGTGCTGATCCGCGATCAGACCAACGGCGTCCGCTCGCTCGACAACCTGATGCGCGACATGATGGCCAACCACCCTGGCGAACCCGGGTTCACCCCCGAGCAGCTGCAGAAGCAGGCGGCCCAGACGTGCGCCTGCGACGTGCGACTGCTCTTCGAGCAGTACATCACCGGCGCGCGGCAGATGGACTTCAATCGGTACTTCGTGCTCGCCGGCCTGCGGGTGAAGATCACGCGGACCCGCGAGAACGGCGTCGAGGTCGCGCATGCGAAGCTCGAGGACATCGTGGACGTGGACAGCCGCGAGAAGCAGCTGCGCGCGATGGTCCTCAAGCCGTAGCCCTCGCCCTCCGCCGAATGAAGAACCGCCCGACCGGCAGTGCGCCGATCGGGCGGTTCTTCATTCAGGACGATCAGCGCGGGTCGAGCTTCCGGCCGGCGTTGAGGTTGTCGTGGTTCAGGATCGTGTTGAAGACCAGGAAGTAGCTCCCGATCGTCTCACCACGCCAGAGCGGGTTGTTGCCGAAGAGGACCACGTGTCCCTTGCCGAGCGGGGCATCGACGACGACCGGGCGCTGTGCGATATCGGCGCCGCCGTCGAGGAGGCCGGACACCAGCAGATCGCGCTGGTCGCCGAAACGCAGCACCGCACGCGGGCGCTGGTCCGGCGGGATGATGTTGAGCGGGCTGCGGAGCTGCTCCTCCGTGATGGGCGCGTACTGCCACGCCTGCACCGTCGGGCGTTCCGGCGCCGAGAACCTGGGGTCGAGCGCCGGGAAGCCCTGCGTCACGTCCGGATCGTCCGGGGTGCCGCGTCCGGTGGCACGGGCGCCGCCCGGGCCGCCGCCGCGACGTCCGCCACCACCGCCGCGCGTCGCGCTCACGTTGAAGCTGCCGCCGTCGTCGGTGTAGATCGCGAGGTTGTCGGGCACGCCATAGACGATCGGGCTGGTCTCGTCCACGATCTTGGAGCGCAGCAGCGTCCCCACCACTTCCCCGCGACGCGGATTGTTGGCGCTGACGCCGTTGGCCATGCCGTACTGCAGCGCGAAGTCCGAGGTGCTGTTGGCGGTGAGGAACACCCCGCCTCGCTCCACGAACGACCGCAGATGCTCGACGCCCGCGAGGCCGAGGCCGGGACGCATGTCGTCGGTCTGGGCGAAGGCGGTGAGATTCGGCGTCTCCGGCGTGACCTTCCACGGCATCGGGTTGCGCCACATCGGCAAGCCGTCCACGATCTGCTGGGCGCCACTCGTGGGGCCGAAGAGGATCACGTCGTACTTGGCGTTGAGATTCGCGTCCTTCGCCACATCCTGCGTGCTGATGTAGTCATAGGGGATCTTCTCGAAGTCCAACGCCATGCGCCACCATCCCTCGGTCTGCGTCGAGGTCCAGGTGTGCAGCACGGCCACGCGCGCTGCGCGGAGCGGATGCGTCTTCACGCTCGGCGCTGCCGCGAGGGCGATCGCCTTGAGGCCGAGCTCCTTGGTGGCCTTGTCGAGGGCATCAGCCGAGACGTTGCTGATGAGGAACGAGCCGCGGTTGAACTTCTGACCCGCCGCCTCGAACGGCTCTTCCGCCGCCTGGAAGTCGGCGGACTTCAGCTCGTAGCGCAGCGTCGCGAGCGCGTTGTCGGCGTTGTGATTGATCGCGAACACCGAGCCGGTGCCGGTCACACCACCCTTCGGGGTGAGAGAACCGGTCACGAGTTCCATCGGGACCTCGAGGATCTTGCCATCGGTCACGCGCACCGACTGCACGGCGAAGCCTTCGGGGAAGGTCCAGCCGGTATCGTCGTATGGGTTCTTCTGCGGATCCTGCGGGCTCCAGTACTGATAGTCGAGCAGCGCGTCGGCGATGCGCGAGTACGGCTGGTCCATGCGGATGATGTAGCTCCCCGCGGGGAAGGTGCGCGCTTCGCTCGTGGCCGGCTTGGCCGTGTCGGCAGGAGCACCACCGCGTCCGCCGCGACCCGCTGCGGCAGCCGCGGTGCGCTTCACCGGCACCTGCACCGTGAAGGCGGACGTGGCGCGCGAGATCTCCACCGCCTGCTTGCGCATCACTTCCAGCAGCTTGCTCTGCGCGCCCGGACGCGGATCGTTGGCCGTGAGCACGTAGGCCGCCGGCCCTTCCGTCTTCGCCTTCTGGATCGAGCGCTTGGACTTCTCGTAGAAGTTGCGCATCAGCTGGCGGCGGTTGTTGGCCACGTAGCTGAGCGAGACGAGCAGTCCGGTCTGTTCGTAGTTGTTATTGTTGCGCAGCGACCACTTCACCTTCGGGAGCGGCGGGTTCTGCTTGTACCAGGTGCGCTCGGTGTCGTTGGGGCCGAGGGTGCGCTCCACCGTCTCCGCCGTGCCACCGTTGCCGAAGGTCTCGTAGAGACGGCTGATGCCGTTGTGCGTGGCGGCGATGAACATCAGGTAGCCCGGGCTCCACGTGTCGAAGGTGCCGTGGGCGAACACGCCGGGCATGCCGTAGCGGGTCATCTCCTGCACGTTGTTCCAGCCGATCAGTTGCCACTCGTTGGTGACGAGCGGGTCGAGCCAGGCGTTGAAGGGCCCGTCGCCGATGGTGTTGTCGTACAGATAGGCAACCGACTCGTGGAGGTCGTGCAGCGCCATCGCCTTCCACGAGACGTAGGTGTTGAGGACGTTCTGGGTGAGCTTGAGCGTCATCCCCATGGCGTCGCGGTTGTTGTCGTGCGCGACGTACTTGCCCCAGTACAGGAGCGAGGGGGGCACTTCGTTGGGGTGCTTGACCTTCCAGTTGTAGAGGTCCACCACGCGATCGCGTCCGTCCACCTCGACGATCGGCGTGATCAGGGTGATCACATGCTCGCGGATGTTGCGGACGTACGGGCTCTCGTCCACTGCCAGGCGATACGCGAGTTCCATGAGCGCCGTCGGCGCGCCCGCCTCGGTGCTGTGGATGGTGCCGGTGATGTAGTAGACCGGCGCGACCTCGGCCGAGATCCGGTCGGCCTCGGCGTCATTCATCTGGATGGTGCGCGGGTCGGCGAGCTTGGAGAGCTTGGCGCGGTTCTCCTCGAGCTTGGCCATGAGCTGCTCGCTCGCGACCGCGACGGCGATCATCTCGCGTCCTTCCTCGGTGGTGCCGATGGACACCACTTTGGCGCGCGGAGTGCTCTTCGCCAGCAAGCGCATGTACTCATAGACTTCCTTGGAGTACGGCAGCTTGGTCGGGGCGCCGGCGATGTCGCCGAGCACCGCTTTGGGGGTCGGGACTCCCTTGGCGGCCGGCATGTAGTCGACGAGCGGGGAGAGGAAGAAGGGCTCGGTGGTGTATTCCTTGATCTTCTTCGTGTATTCCTCGTCGATCGGCTGGGACATGAGGCGTCCCGGCTTGGCGTTGGCGAGGTCGACGGGGCCCTGGGCGCGCAGGACCGCAGGAGCGGCGGTCACGGCGAGCAGGAGGGCGAGGGAGCGGAGACGGGTCATCGGGGGCCGTTGAGGGCGGATGAGCGTGGGAGGAGCGCGCTACGACCCTACAAGAATGCGCCTCGCGGCGGTCGGAGGGTAGAGGGCGCTACACTCGGTCGGGTTGCCTCCCGCGGCCACCTGAACCCGTACCGCCGGGGCGGGTATGACCGTGGTGCTCCGACGCCTCCCCCCGCCAGTCGTCCCGTTGCTGCGCCTCGGATTCGAGGTGGCCGTGTTCGTGCGGCTGGCGCTGTTCATTCCGATGTCGATCGCGGGAGCGGCCCAGCGGACGCCGATGTCGGGGCTCTCGCTCATCCCGACGCTCTTCTACGCCGCGCTCTGCGCGTTGCTGCTGCACGCCGATCTCCGGCGGACCAGCGCCGCCCATCTCTTCGGATCACTCGGCGTCTCCCCCTGGGCCATCGCCGGGTGCGCGGTCGTGCCTGCCGTCGCGATCGAGACCGCACTCCACCTGCTCCTCTGGCGCTGACGTGCCCCTCCTCGTCGCGGACTCCATCGCCAAGTCGTTCGGCACGCGCCGCGTGCTGTCGTCAGCATCGCTAAGGGCGGTCGAGGGGGAGATCCGCGCCGTCGTCGGACGGAACGGGATCGGGAAGAGCACCCTGCTGAAGATCGCCTGTGGGCTCTCCGAGCCCGATGGCGGGATGCTCGAGTGGAGCGGCGCGCGCGCGATGCGGCACCGCTACCACGAGCTCGCGCGCGACGGCCTGCTGCTCCTGCCCTCCGACCGACTCCTGACACCGTACGGGACGGTACGGCGCCAGCTGGAGCTGATGGCCGCGACCTTTCCCGGCGGCGCGCCGGTGCACGAGGTCCTCGAGCGACTCCGACTGGGCCCGCTCGCCGATCAGCTCTCGAAGGAACTCTCCGGCGGCGAGCGACGTCGCGCCGACATCGCCGCCGCGCTGGTCCGCGCCCCGCGGTGCCTGATCGCCGACGAGGTCTTCCGCGACCTCGCACCCATCGACGCCGAGCTCGTCGGCTCGGTGCTGCGCGAGATGGCCGCGCGTGGCACGGCGATCGTGATCACCGGGCACGAGTTGGTCTTCGTGCTCGGGTTCGCGGATCATGTCACCTGGTGCACCGATGGGACGACCTACGAGATCGAAACGCCGGCGCAGGCCGAGCAGCACGAGGCGTTGCAGCGCGGGCTGTACGGGCGCGGTTGATCCCTCAGCGGCCCTTACCCCGCCAACTGCCCCGCCACCACCTCCGCGATGTCGAGCACCTCGACCTCCGGATTCCGCGCGGTCACGCTGTCGGCCATCATCGTCATGCAGAAGGGGCAGGCCACGGCGATCGTGCCGGCACCGGTCGCGAGCGCTTCTTCCGCGCGCTCCACGTTGATCCGCTTGCCGACCTTCTCCTCCATGAACATGCGCCCGCCGCCGGCGCCGCAGCACAGTCCCTTGTCCTTCGAGCGCGGCATCTCCACCAACTGCATCACCGGCAGCGCGCGCTTGAGCGTCTCGCGCGGGGCGTCGTACACGTCGTTGTAGCGCCCGAGATAGCACGAGTCGTGATACGTGAAGGTGCGCACCGGACCGTGCAGCTCCTGGATGATCGGCACCCGCCCCTGCTCGAGCAGCGACTCGATGAAGGTGCTGTGATGCACCACGTCGTAGTTGCCGCCGAACTGCGGGAACTCGTTCCCGATCTGATGGAAGCAGTGCGGGCACGCCGTGACGATCGTGCGCACGCCGTACTTGTCGAGCGTCTCGATGTTGTCCTTGGCGAGCATCTGGTACAGATACTCGTTCCCCATACGACGCGCGGGATCGCCGTTGCACTTCTCTTCCTGCCCAAGGATGGCGAACTTCACCCCGCTCGCCTGCATGATCTTCGCGAACGCGACCGTCGTCTTCTTCGCGCGGTCGTCGAAGCTCCCCATGCAGCCGACCCAGTACAGCACCTCGGGGTGCTCCCCGCGCTCCGCCATCTCGGCCATCGTCGGGATGTTCATCCCCTCGGCCCACTTGCCGCGGTCGCCCGGATCGAACGCCCAGGGCGAACCACGCTGCTCCATGCTCTCGAACGCCGGCATCACTTCCTCGGGAAAGCGGCTCTCGCCGAGCACGAGGTTGCGGCGCAGCTCCATGATCACGCTGAGCTGATCGATGCTCACCGGGCACTCCTGCACGCAGGCACGGCAGCTCGTGCAGCTCCAGAGCTCCTCCTCCGTGATGTAGCCGTCCAGCAGGGTACGATCGGCGACGGTGCTCTTGTCCTCCGCATGCGCGTACGACTCGAGCCGCTCGCGCACATTGATCATGATCTTGCGCGGGCTGAGCAGCTTGCCGGTGGTGTTCGCGGGGCAGACGCTGGTGCAGCGCCCGCACTCGGTGCAGGCGAAGCCGTCGAGCAGCGACTTCCACGACAGATCGGTCACGTCCTTGGCGCCAAAGACCTCGAGATCCCCTTCGAGGTCCATCGACTTCATCACGCCCTTCTGCCCCGGTCCGCTCGTGTTCGAGAGGAACACGTTCGGGAGCGACGCGACCACGTGCAGATGCTTCGAGTACGGCAGGTAGTTCAGGAAGCCGAGCACGAGCAGCCCGTGCGCCCACCAGGACAGGTCGTGCACCACCGACGCCGCGCCGGGCGACATCCACGAGAAGGCCATCGCCACGCCGTAGGAGATCGGACGCAGCATCGGCGACATCGTCTCCGGATGTGCGACCATCTCGAACGCCTCGTAGGCGAACATCGTGATCATGAGCGACGCGATCCAACTCAGGATCAGGAGCGGATCGTTGGGGTGCGTCTCCGCCCCCTGCAAACGCTTCACCCGCTTGGTGAGCCGACGGAAGAGCGCCATCCCCACCGCGCCGATCACCAGCGCCCCCCAGAGATCCTGATTCAGCGCGAAGAAGGCGTAGACCGGGGCGAGCAGATACGGCTGGAAGCTGAACCCGGGGATCACCCCGCCGAGCAGGAACTCGATCGTGCCGAGCGTGAGGATGCAGAAGCCCCAGAAGATCGCCGCATGCATCGGGCCCGCGATCGAGTCGCGGAAGATCTTCTCCTGGAAGATGCCGATGCGCAGGAAGTTGCCGAAGCGCGTCGGCAGATCGTTCCACCGGGAGTCATCGGTGTGGCCGAGGCGCAGTTCCCCGATCAGACGCTGGATGTTCGCTGCGAAGAAACCGAGGGCGCAGACGAAGAGGATCGTGAAGAGAACGTGCCCAGCGCTCATGTCGTGCTCCGTCGGGGGTGGGAATTACCGAGGGCACCGCGTGGACTGCGTGGAACGCGGTGCCCCTCAGTACTACGCGCCCTGCTTCGCTGCCTTCACCGCGTCGGTCAGGACGGGAAGGATCTCGAGCACATCCCCCACGATCCCGTAGTCCGCGATCTTGAAGATCGGCGCTTCCTTGTCCTTGTTGATCGCGACGATCGTCTTGCTGGTGCGCATCCCGGCCAGATGCTGGATCGCGCCGGAGATACCGCACGCCACATAGAGGTCCGGGCTCACGAGGCGACCGGTCTGTCCGATCTGGTCGCTGTGCGGGCGCCACCCTTCGTCGGTCACGGCGCGCGTCGCACCGACGGCCGCGTTGCCGAAAGCGGCCGCAAGATCTTCGACGAGCTTGAAGTTCGCGGCCTCCTTGAGGCCGCGACCGCCGGAGATGATCACCGGCGCTTCGCCGAGGTCGAGCTTGGCGCCGCCACCGGCCACCGTCTCCGTCACCACCACGCGCGAGGCGCTCGGGTCCGAGGCGCTCGTCACATTCTCGACCGCTCCGCCCTTCGCGTTCTCCTTGGGGAGCACCGCACCGGGACGCAACGACACGATCGCCGGCGAACCCTTGAGGGTGAGCGTCTGCACGATCTTCCCGGTGTAGCCGGGATGCTTCGCCACCACACTGTCACCGCTGACGGTGAACTCGGTCACGTCGCTTGCCACGGGCACCTTGACCTTGGCGGCCACACGCGGCGCGAGATCCTTCCCCTGCGCCGAGGCGGCGAAGAACGCCGCGCGATACCCACTCCCGATGCGCGCCGCGATCGTGCCGGCGAGCGCTTCGGGGTTGTAGTGCGTGAAGCCGGCGTGCTCCAGCACGAGCACCACATCGGCGCCGTGCGCGGCGAGCTTCGCGGCGTGCGCCGCGACGCCCGGAGCACCAGCGATCATGGCATGGACCTGGCCACCGGTCTGGTCGGCCACCTGGCGGGCTGCCGTCACCGCCTCGAGCGCCGCGCGGCGCAGCTCACCACCGCGCGTCTCGGCGAATGCGAAAATGTTCGACATCAGAGTACCTTCGCCTCTTCCTTGAGGAGGCGCACGAGTTCGGGGACGGCGTCCTTCCCTTCACCGACGATCCGCCCAGCGGCGCGTTCGGCCGGGAGCTCCATCTTGTCCAGCGTGTAGCGGTGCTCACCGAGCTGCGCCGGCTTGGTCTCGAGCGGCTTCTTCTTGGCCGCCATGATCCCCTTGAGCGACGGATAGCGCGGACGCGCGATCCCTTCGTCGATGGTCACGACCGCCGGGAGCGGGCACTCGATCAGCTCGTACGAACCTTCCAGCTCGCGGCGCGCCTTCACCTTCCCACCCTCGAAGTCGAGCTTCGAGATGGCGGTGATGATCGGCAGCCCGAGCAACTCCGCCGCGATCGTGCCCGTCGCCTGATTCGCCGTGTCGATCGACATGCGACCGAACATCACGAGGTCATAGCCGCCGGTCGAGAGCTCGGCCGCGAGCGCGGTGGCGATCGCGAAGCTGTCGAACACCGGCGCATCGTGCTTGAGCTGCACCGCACGATCGGCGCCCATGCTCATCGCCTTGCGCAGCGTCTCCTGCACGTTGTCGCCGCCGAGGGAGATCACGACGACCTCGCCCGCATTGGCCTTCTCCTTGATCTGGAGTGCGGCCTCCACGGCGTAGCCATCGAAATCGCTGATGTCGAACTTGAGCCCGGCCTCGTCGACCGAGGTGCCATTGGCTCCGATCTTGAAGCGGACGTCCATGTCGGGGACCCGCTTGATGCACACGGCGATCTTCACCGCGAAATCCTCGTTTTAGGGAACCTGTGAAAGCTAGTGCCGGGACGGGGGTGCCAACAGCGAGCGGAGCCAGAGCGCCGAGACCAGGAACCACCCCAGGACCAACGCCACCGGAACAGGCGGAAGGGTCCGCTGGACCAGGAGGGTCACGCAGGCCGCCGAGAGGGAGAGGAGCCGGACCTGCTCCAGCACATATCCCCACCCCTCCCCTTCCAGCAGCCCACCCAGATTGGTGAGGGAGAGGGCGATGTAGAAGGCCAGCGCCCCCGTCTGGGACAGGGGGAGGGTCGAGGCGAGCGACAGGGTCTTCACCGCCGCCAGCAGCACGAGGACGAACTGCGCCAACGCGTACCAGCTCACTCCTCGGGGGACCACCGGGTCGAACTTCCGAACGTTGTCCACCGTGACCTCGGGGGGGACGATCGACTCCCCGGCTTCGGGGGGACGCCAGTTCGGGCTCCCGAACACCACCCGGAGCCGGTTACGCCACCCGCGCGTGAGCCAGAACAGCCGCCAGATCTCCACGAACACATGGATGTTCGCCCAGAGGGGGTTCCAGCTCTGCAGCCCGTGCGTGAGGCCGTAGATGGGCTCTTCCTCTTCCTTGATGAAGGTCCCGAAGAGCCGGTCCCACGTGATGAACACCCCGGCGTAGTTCATGTCCTGATACTTGGGGTTCACCCCGTGATGCACGCGATGGTGACTCGGCGTGTTCAGCACGTACTCCGCCCACGGACTCAGGCGTCCCACCGCCCGGGTGTGGATCCAGAACTGATAGATCAGGTTGAGCGCATTGCACGCCACGAAGAGCGTCCACGGCACCCCGATGACGGCGAGCGGGATGTAGAACACCCAACTCATCAGACCGTGGAGCGCGCTCTGGCGGAGTGCGACGGCGAGGTTGTACTCCTCGCTCGAGTGGTGCACCACATGCCCGGCCCAGAGCAGGTGCACCTCGTGCGACATCCGGTGCGACCAGTAGTAGGCGAAATCCACCAGCACGAAGGCCACGCTCCAGCTGATCAGCTCCGGGACCCGCACCGCGAAGCCGGGGAAGCCGGCCGTCCCCACGAACGGGGTCGCATCGGGCCAGGCCAACGCCGGGACGAACGCAGGCAGGGAGAAATGGTCACCGACCCAGATGTAGATCCCCACGGTGAGGATCTTGAAGAAGATCCCGCTCAGCTGGCTGAGGGTGCCGAGGCTGAGGTCGGTGATCGAATCGTGCAGGCGGAGGAGCCGCACCCCGCGCACCTGCGCGTACACCAGCTCGACCCCCAGGAGGAGGAAGAAGAGCGGGATCGAGGCCTGGATGATCGACACGCGACGGGCTTATCCGATACCGGCAACGCCGACGCGGCCGAGGGCGGCCGCGCAGCTGAGTGGTTATCTTCGATCGGAGCAGTTCACCCCCAATTTACGGCAGAGTCCCATCAATGCCCACCGCCCAGTCGTTCGCCGGCCGCACGGTCGCTCTCATCACGGGGGCCTCGGCGGGGCTCGGCAAGGTCTTCGCCCAGCGGCTCGCGGCCGCGGGACATGACCTGGTGCTCGTCGCCCGCGATGCGGCACGTCTGCAGGCGCTCGCCGACGAGCTGTCGCTCCAGTACGGGATCAGCGCCGAACCCATGGCCGCGGATCTCTCGCGCGACGAGGGGATGCGCCGCGTGGCGGAGCGAATCTCGAAGATGGAGAATCTCGAGTATCTGGTGAACAACGCCGGCTTCGGCACCAAGGGGAAGCTCGTGAACCGGCCTGTCGCGGAACAGGCGACGATGCTCGAACTGCACGTGATGGCGCCGATGCTCCTCACGCGCGCCGCGCTCCCCGGGATGACCGAGCGCGGTTTCGGCACGATCATCAACGTGAGCAGTGTGGCGAGCTTCGTGTACAGCGCGGGGAACGCCAACTACTGCTCGACCAAGGCCTATCTGCGTGTGTTCTCGCTGGGGCTGAACGAGGAGCTGCGCGGCACCGGCGTGCATGTGCAGGCGCTCTGCCCTGGCTTCACGCACACCGAGTTCCACGATCGTGCCGCGATCGACAAGAGCACCACGTCGAAGTTCCTGTGGCTCGATGCGGAGCGTGTGGTCGATGAATCACTGGCGCAGGCAACCGCGAAGGGCCCCGTGGTGTGCATCCCCGGGAAGCGCTACCGGATGATCGTGTTCATGATCAAGTACTTCCCCGACTGGCTGCTGAATATGGTGCGGGGGCGGTACGGGAAGATGCGGACCTGACTCAGGGCTCGATCGGTTCCTCGCCATCTCGGAAACGCTGGATCGCCTGATCGACCGCGCCCTCCATGGAGTTCTGCTCGGCGTAGGCGTTCCGCATGAACTGCGCATCGCTTCCCTGGTGCGCGACCTGCGCGATGAGTTCGATCGCCGGGACTGATCCAGCGGCATCGACATACGGGTCGAGGCGCCGCAAGGTCGTCAGAATGTCCTCGCGCAACGAGACCGTCTCCAACGAGTGCGGCAGGACCACCGCGCCGTCGAGCCCGAAACGGCACGCCTGGAAGCGATTGTAGCTGTAGACGAGGTAGTCGTCCTCCATCGGGAGCCGCTCTCGCCGGTCGAGGAGATAGCGACACAGCACCTGGAGATACGACGCGAGCGCGGCGGCCCGAGCGACCGTCAGCGGCGTGTCGCACACCCGGAGTTCGATCGTGCCGTACTCGGGCTTGGGGCGGATGTCCCAGTAGAAGTCCTTCATGCTCTTCACGACGCCTGTGCGTTCCATCTTCGCGAAATACGCCTCGAACTCCTCCCAGCGCAGCGCGAACGGGGCACGTCCGCTCAGCGGGAACGCCGAGACCGAGTTCAGGCGCGCCGAGTTGAACAGAGTGTCCTTGCCCTGGACGAAGGGCGACGACGCCGACAGCGCGACGAAATGCGGGACGTACCGACTCAAAGCATGCAGCAGGAAGAGCGCATCATCGCCGGACGCACAACCGATGTGCACGTGTTGCCCGAACACGGTGAACTGCTTGCTCAGATAGCCGTAGAGTGCCGAGACCTCACGGAAGCGCGGCTTCCGGAAGATCCGGCGGTCCGACCACTGCTGGAACGGATGCGTTCCTCCGCCGCAGACCCCCACATTCAGGCGAGCGGCCGCGCGCCGCAGCACGAGGGCGATCTCACCGAGCTGTGCCGCCATCGGTGGGTGCGTCGCATGGATGCCGGTCGAGACTTCGATCATGCTCTCGGTGATCTCCGGGACCACGTGCCCGGGAAACGGCTTCCGTTTGAGTAGCTCGAGGAGATCGGGGCTCGACGAGGTCAGGTCGAAGTCACTCAGACTCACGAGCTGCAGCTCGAGCTCCACCCCCATCGTGAGCGGCTGCGACGCGGCGAACGGTTCGAGGGGCATCTCAGGCCTCGGCGGTGTCGGGGACCTCGTCGCCGAGCCGGAGGGCACGTCCGACGAGGATGGGACCGACGATCTCCATCAGGAGCGCGGCGGCGGCGAGCGGAGCGAGCGAGTCGAGGAGGTCGAGTCCAGGCGCGCGCGTGCGCTCGAGCACCAGAAGCACCACGGCGGACATCGGCGCCAGACCGAGTCCGGTGAGCACCCCCTTCCGCCAGGTGGTCCCGCTCACGTACGCGAACACGCCGACCGCCGCGAGCTTGGCGATCTGTCGGACCAGCAGAATGCCGAGGCCGAGCCAGATCCCCGCCCGCACCTGTCGCCACTCCAGCGTGACCGCTACGAAGGTGAAGAGCAGGATCCCCAGCACTTCGCCCAAGGTGCCGAATCCACGCTGCGACTGCGCGAGGAAGACTCGACGATGGCGCGAGACGAGGCCGAAGGTGAGCGTCGCGAGCACCGGCGAGAGCCGCAGGCTGTGATTCAGCGCCACCAGCGTGATGACGGCGATGGCGTAGGCGATCGTGCCGTCCTGCCCGGTGCGACGCGTGGTCCGGAGCAACGCGGGAACGAAGGCCCCCATCAGCACCCCGGAGAGCACGGCGCCCCCCAGGACGAGCACCGCGTCACCAACGGAATCCCACAGATCGTCGCCGACGGGCTGTTGAGGGAAACCGAGCAGCAGCTTCAGTCCGAGGACGGCGACGGCGCAGTTCAGCGCGGCGAGATGCAGGATGCGCTCGGTGATCTGGCCCGCGCTCTTGGTCTCGTTGATGACACGGACCACGGTGGCGGGAGAGGTCGCCATGGCCAGCGTCGCGGTCGCGAGCGCGGTCTGCATCGCCGCGCCATTCAATCGGAGCAGCCAGAACACGGCCCCGAAGGTGAGCGCGGACTCCGCCGCGCTGGTGACCGAGAGCCAGGGATTGGCGCGGAGCCACCGCAGGTTCAGGCGATAGCCCGCCTCGAAGAGGATCAGTCCGAAGGCAATGCTGGCGAGGAGCAGGATCCGCTCACTCGGCACGCGCGGCAACAGGCCGACCTGCGACGACGCGAGCAGGAATCCGACAGTCGCGTAGACGCTGATCCGGGGGATCTTCAGCCAGCGCTGTCCGACTTCCCCCGCGGCCCAGGCGAGGAGCAGGGCGAAGGGCCAGGCGAGCTCCAGGACGAGCGTATCGGTTGAGAGCATCGTCGCTCCTCGGGTCCGGGTCCGTTCGATCTCGAGGTCCGAGTCGAGCGAAAGTCTATTTATGTTAATACACCTTCAGCGCGGCGGGTTCCCTACCTCGCGTTCGCTCGGCGGACGGGATCGATCGTCGTGAGGCGCGCGTGGCAGCGGCGGATTTGCGCCACGGGGGGTTGCGAGGCTGACCGGACGCTGTAGGGTAGAAGGATGCGCCGTCTCTGCGTCCTCTTGCTGGCCGTCGTGGGAACGGTCGGGTGCGACTCCGCCCACCTGATCTCAGAGCCTGTACCCCCGGAGCCCGTGTGGAACGTACGGGTGGTGCCGGACAGTGCGGTGTTCCATCTGCGCGCCGAGCAGGTGCCGCCGAACGGCCAGCTCTTCTGGTTCGCGACGGTGGGCGCGACGATCACGAACGACGGGCCGACGCCGATCTACGTCGATCCGGGCTGTTCCAGCACGACGGGGATGAACGCGCTCTACGTGACGCGTACTTCGGACGATCCGACCAGTAGCGCACTGACCCCCACCCCCGTTTGCGCGCTCGTCCTTTCGGACGACCCCAAGTCAGAGGGGATGACCTACGCGAAGATGCCCGCGCGCATTGCGATCCCCACCGGGGGGAGTCATCACGTGAGCACCGACGTTCGGAGCTTCAACGTGACATCTGCGACGTCGAACGGCCTCGTGACGGGCAACTTCCAGCTGACCGTTGATCTGCGCTCGTCCGACGGGTCGAAGCGCACCACCGGCTACAATCTGCTGGCGCCGGATGCGATGCGGACGTCGCTACGCTTCCAGCTCGCCCTGCCGTGACGCGCGCTATTTGAACGCGCTCAAGCCCGTCACCGCCTGCCCCAGAATGAGCGAGTGCACGTCGTGCGTCCCCTCGTACGTGTACACACTCTCCAGATTCGCCATGTGACGCATCGAGTGGTACTCGGCGATGATCCCGTTCCCGCCGAGCAGACGACGCGCCTCGCGCGCCACATCGGTCGCGATGTTCACATTGTTGCGCTTGGCGAGTGAGACCTGCTGCGGCGTGAACGTCCCCGCGTCCTTCATGCGCCCCAGGTGCAGCGACACGAGCTGTCCCTTCACGATCTCGGTGAGCATGTCGGCCAACCTCACCTGCTGGATCTGGAAACCGCCGATCGGACGGTCGAACATCACGCGCTGCTTGCTGTACGAGAGCGCCTCCTCGTAGCAGGCCATCGCGGCACCCAGCGCGCCCCACGAGATCCCGTAGCGCGCCTGCGTCAGGCACATCAGCGGGCTCTTGAGCGTGCCGCTCTTGGGGAGGATCGCGTCGGCCGGGAGATGGATGTCGCTGAACACCAGCTCGCTCGTGTCGCTCGCGCGGAGCGAGAGCTTCCCCTTCACGAGGCGCGAGGTGAACCCCTTCGCATCCGTCGGGACGAGGAACCCCTTGATGCTGTGCCCGTCGTCGTCGCCGTCCTCGGTCTTGGCCCACACGACGCACACATGCGCCTGCGAGCCATTCGTGATCCACATCTTGCCGCCGTTGAGGATCCACGTGCCATCAGCCTGCTGACGCGCCCGCGTGATCATCCCCGCCGGATTCGACCCATAGTCGCTCTCGGTGAGCCCGAAGCAGCCGATCGCCGTGCCCTTCGCCATGCGCGGGAGCCAGTGCTTCTTCTGCTCCTCGCTCCCGAAGGCGTAGATCGGGTACATCACCAGCGCGCCCTGCACGCTCGCGAAGCTCCGGATCCCGGAGTCGCCGCGCTCGAGCTCCTGCATGATCAGCCCGTAGCTCACATTGTTGAGCCCCGCGCAGCCGTACTCCTCCGGGAGATTCGCGCCGAGCAGCCCGAGTTCACCGAACTCCGGGATCAGCTCCTTGGGGAAGCGCCCCTCCACGTAGCAGTCGCCGATGATCGGCATCACCTTCTCGTCCACGAAACGACGGACGGTGTCGCGAACGGCGCGCTCCTCTTCGGTCAGCGCGCAGTCGATGTTGAAGAGGTCGCCCTGGCGCGGCTTCAGCTCGGGGGACGCGAGGAAGTTGTCGGTATTGGAGGCCATCCACAAAAGATAGCGCCTACGCCCGGCGCCAGCCGAGCCCCTGCCGGCCCCGACGGGGCGTAGCCTAGTCCACGACCCTCGTCGCCCGCGGCCGGATCCCCACCTCGCGCGCCTTCTTCCGGAACTCCGCCCCATGGTCGAGCGACCGCCCCGTCTCGGCCTGCCACTGGTGCACCATCTCGTGCAGGAGGGTCTCCATGGCGCTCGCCCAGCCGTGCTTCTTGAGATGCTGCTGCGAGATGGCGATCTCCGCGCCTTCGCCGCCGCGGGCGGGGGAATAGTGGCCGAGTCGGGTTTTCATGCGTCGCGAGACGCGGACCGGGATCCCCTGCAGCTCGCCGCCGAAGCGGGCCTCGTTGAGTTCGGCGTGCGCGATCTCCAGCCGCTCGGCGAGTGCTTCGTCGGCCGGATGCGTACGCGCCACGCGCGATGCCGGGGTGTGCTCGGTGAGCCCGCGCGCGAAGCCGATGATCACATGCATCGCCGCCGTGCGTCCCGCACCGCGACGCGACATCACGAAGGCCACGATCGCCGCGAGCACATCGTCGCCCGCCTCGAGGTAGCCCTCGTGCACGCGGAGCACGCGCCCCTTGATGCTCACCATCGTGCGGCGGTTCTTGGTGAGGAGCAGCGCGTCCACGTTGCGGAGCCCCATCGCGCGGAGGCGCGTGAGGAGCGCGGCCGCGTCGGCAGGAGCGGCGCGTTCCGCAGGCGATGTCGAGCCGGACTTGGGCGACGTGACCGGCTCGTCGAACCCGAAGGCCAGCTGCGCCGCATCCTGCGCCATCTTCGCCGCGCGCCCCACGCGCTGGATCAGCGTTGAAAGCACCAGGGATCCTGTGGCACGAAGGTCCGCACCGCACCCACCCACTCCCAGGGCGCCACCATCACTTCTCGATCGGTCGTGGCGATCACGTTCAGCGACGACTCGCGCCCGCCGCGCACGCGGTCACTCAACGTGTTGGCGGTGCTCACCACGAAGCGACGCCCCGCGGCCGACACCTGCTCGATCCGGTCCTCGTGATCGTGCCCGCAGAGCACGAGATCGGCCCCGGTGCGCGCTGCCTGCTCGACCCCGAGCGCGCGACTCGCGAGCCCCCATCGGTTCGAGAGCTTGCCGCGCAGCAGGTTGTGATGGAACACCAGCACCTTCAGGTCGGTCGCCGGCGCCGCCGCGAAGGCGTTGCGCGCCTTCGACCACTGCGTGGGGCGCAGCGCACCCACGACGCTCAGATCGCGCGGACGCGTCGTGAGCGTGTAAGGCTGGATCCCGTGCGACGAGTTGAGCCCGACGATGGTGATGCCGGGGAGACTCAGCGTGGGCTCGAGCTCCTCGCTCACGTACTTCTTGTACCGCGTGTACATCGCCCCCTTGCTGCCGAGTCCCACCGGCGCCGTCCACCAGGCCACATCGTGGTTCCCGGGGACGACGAGCAAGGGAGCATGCTGCCGCGCATACGCGATGAACTCCCGCGCCCGCGTGAACTCGCGGGTGCGGGAGCGCTGGGAGAGGTCCCCCGACACGACGATCGCGTCGAAGGGTTCCTTGGCGATGATCGCTTCCAGCGCCTCGACCTGCTCCGGAACGCTGGGCGTCCCGAAGTGCAGGTCGGACACATGGAGCAGGCGCGCCACTAGCCTCGCGCGCCGCGGGCCGCGATGCGACGCGTCACAGGCGCGCGATCACCGCGTCGGTGAACTGATCGGTCGTCGCCGAACCGCCGACGTCGCCCGTCACCGTCTGCTTGTCGCGGAGGGTGTTCTCCACCGCATCGCGCACGCGCGTCGCCAGCTCCGGCTTGCCGGCGTGGTCGAGCATCTGGCACGCGGCGAGCATCACCGCGGTCGGATTCGCGATCCCCTTCCCCGCGATGTCCGGCGCCGTGCCGTGGACCGCTTCGAAGATCGCCGCGTTCTTGCCGATGTTCGCGCCGGGGGTGAGCCCGAGTCCGCCCACCAGCCCGCTCGTGAGATCGCTGAGGATGTCGCCGAAGAGGTTCGTCGTCACGATCACGTCGAAGCGCTCGGGGCGCATCACGAGCTCCATCGCGCAGGCGTCGACGATCTTCTCCTCGACCTCGATCTTCCCCGCGTACTCCTTGGCGATCTCGCGTCCCACCTCGAGGAACAGCCCCTGCGAGAACTTGAGGATGTTCGCCTTGTGCACGAGCGAGACCTTCTTGCGACCGTGCTTCACCGCGAAGTCGAAGGCGTAGCGATGGATCCGCTCCGCCCCGTAGCGCGTCACCACGGCGATCGACTGCGCGGCGGCGTGCTCGTCCTCGCCGATCTTCACATAGTTCTCGATCCCGATGTACAGCCCCTCGGTGTTCTCACGCACGAGGACGATGTCGACGTCCTTGAAGCGCAGGCCGGGGAGGACGGAACGCGCGGGTCGCACGTTCGCGTACAGATCGAAGGTCTTGCGGAGGGCGACGTTGATCGAGCGGAACCCCTTCCCCACCGGGGTCTCGAGCGGGCCCTTGAGCGCGAGCTTCGTCTTGCGGATCGACTCGAGCGTCCCGTCGGGGATCGGGTCGTTGTATTCCTTGACCGCGGCCATGCCGGCCAGCTGGCGGTCCCACACGATGTCGGCGCCGGCGGCGTCGAGCAGGCGGACGGTGGCCTCGGTGATGCTGGGGCCGATGCCGTCGCCGGGAATGAGCGTTGCGTGAATGGTCATCTTATAAGTATCGGAGGGCCGGCGGCTTTCCTTCCGCCGGCGTCACTGGGGTGCGATGAGCGCGGCGACGAGCGCCGTCAACGAATTGAACAGGACCGGGTCGCTGAGCCCTGAGGCCGCCTCGCCTACGAGCTCCCGCGTCCACAACAGCTGCGCCGAACGACCGTCCACGAGCACCAGCCGGAGCCGGGCCCGCATCCGCGCCCCTTGGCGCTCCACCACGACCTGCACCGGCACGAGCGCGAACCGCGAATCGCCGAGCGCCAGCAGCGGCCGGAGATTCCCCGCGACCACCTCGGAGAGCGCATCCCCGACCTTGGCCGTCGGCCGGCCGAGCGACTGCGTGCCCAGCGCGTACGGGTCGCCGGTGTACATCACATTCCGTTTGGCCGAGCGCACCACATCGGCGGCATAGCCCCAACCCTTCCCGATCCCGGTGGCCGCGATGGCGGCGGCCAGGGAGTCGTCGAGCGCCCGCTTGAGGGCTTCTGCCCCGGGCAGGGCACCGCCGCTGTCACCGCGGATCCCCTGCACCGGCATCACCACCACCCGCTGGTTCGCGAAGGCCGACAACGCCCCCTGCGCCGCCGCGTTCCCCTGCGCCACTCCCGCGCGCGAGAGCCCGGCCAGCAGCAGCGACCCAATCAGCAACGGTCTCACGAATGGACGCACGGGCACCTCGACCGGGGAATCTCTAAAGATAATCCGGCATCCCCCCTCGGGCACCGGTGGCTCGGTTGCGGGACCCCCGTTCCGGGGCGCATCTTCTCCCGATGCGCACACTCAAAGCCATCGCCTGGGCCCTCGTCTCACTCACCGGCGCCGGTGCCTTCGCCTTCCTCGCCCTCCGCAGCGGAGAGACCGTCTCCGCCGGTTGGCTCCTGACCGCGGCCGTCTGCACCTACCTGGTGGCCTACCGGTTCTACAGCAAGATCATCGCGGCCAAGATCTTCGCGCTCGATGCCGACCGCGCCACGCCGGCCGAGCGATTGGCCGACGGGCGCGACTTCGTGCCGACCAACAAGTGGATCGTCTTCGGACACCACTTCGCGGCGATCGCGGGGCCGGGCCCACTCGTCGGCCCCACGCTGGCGGCGCAGTTCGGCTTCCTCCCCGGCTTCATCTGGATCGTCGTCGGTGTCGCCTTGGGCGGCGCGGTGCAGGACTGCGTGATCCTCTGCGCCTCCATCCGGCGCGACGGCAAATCGCTCGGACAGATGGCCAAGGATGAGATCGGCCCCGTCGCCGGGATCACCGCCCTCGTCGCGATCCTGGGGATCATGGTGGTGCTCATCGCCGTGCTCGCCCTGGTCGTCGTGAACGCCCTCAAGTCGAGCCCCTGGGGCACGGTGACGATCGCCCTCACCATCCCGATCGCGATGCTGATGGGGGTGTACCTCCGCTATCTCCGCCCGGGGAAGGTCCTCGAGACCACCGCGATGGGGCTCGTGCTCCTCGTCTTCTCGCTCTACGCGGGACGCTGGGTGGCCGAGAATCCGGCCCTCGCCCCGACCTTCACCTTGACAGGCACCACGCTCGCGCTCGCGATCATGGTGTACGGCTTCTTCGCCTCGGTGCTCCCGGTCTGGCTGCTCCTCGCCCCGCGCGACTACCTCTCGGCCTTCGTGAAGATCGGCGTGGTGCTCGCGCTCGCGCTGGGGATCCTCATCACCCTGCCGCCGCTGCAGATGCCGGCGTTCACCCGCTTCATCGACGGCACCGGCCCCGTCTTCGCCGGGAAGATCTTCCCCTTCGTCTTCATCACGATCGCCTGCGGCGCGATCTCCGGCTTCCACTCGCTCATCGCGAGCGGCACCACGCCCAAACTGCTCGAGAACGAGACCGACGCGCGCTTCATCGGCTATGGCGCGATGCTCACCGAGTCGCTCGTGGCCACGATGGCGCTGATCGCCGCCTGCGTGCTCACCCCGGGCACCTACTTCGCCATCAACGCGCCCGCCGGGATCATCGGCACCACCGTTGAGAGCGCGTCGCAGGTCGTGAGCAACTGGGGCTTCGCCATCACGCCCGCCGAGCTCACGAATCTCGCGGCGCAGGTGCAGGAGAGCTCGCTCCTCTCGCGCACCGGCGGCGCGCCCTCGCTCGCGGTGGGCATGGCGCACATCTTCGCTAACCTGCTCGGCGGTGGCGGCGCGATGGCGCTCTGGTACCACTTCGCCATCATGTTCGAGGCGCTGTTCATCCTCACCACGCTCGACGCCGGCACGCGCGTCGGCCGCTTCATGCTGCAGGACCTCGGCAAGCACGTGTGGGAGCCCTTCGGTCGGGTGTCGTGGTATCCGGCGGTGGTCCTCGCGAGCGGGATGTTCGTCGCGATGTGGGGGTACTTCCTCTATCAGGGCGTCACCGACCCGCTCGGCGGCATCAACTCGCTGTGGCCGTTGTTCGGCATCAGCAACCAGCTGCTCGCCGCCGTCGCGCTCTGCGTGGGGACGACGATCATCATCCGGATGGGGAAGCAACGCTACGCCTTCGTCACGCTTCTGCCGCTCACTTGGCTCGTGATCGTGACGCTCACGGCGGGCTATATCAAGATCTTCTCGTCCGACCCCAAGCTCGGCTTCCTGGCGCATGCCAAGTTCGTAGCCGACAAGGTCGCATCGGGAGCGCTCCCCGCCGGGGCGAAGACGGCCGCCGATGCCGCGCGCATGATCTTCAACGACCGACTCGACGCCGGTGTCGCGGCATTCTTCATGGTGTCGGTGCTCGTCGTGCTCGGCGCGTCGATGTGGAAGTGGTACGGCGTGCTCAGCGGCGCGACCCCCGTCGGGAGCACCGAGGTCCCCTTCACCGCGCGCACGGCCAAGGCGGCGTGATCCACCTCGAGTCGATCGAGATGCGTGTCCCCGTCACGGACGGGGAACCGTATCCGTTCACCGTCCAAGCGGTGCGACGGCTCGATGAACTCGTGCTGACCTCGCCGGTGACGTTTTTCGTCGGCGAGAACGGCTCC
>CAZAGK010000029.1:0-32357 GCA_964484775.1 uncultured Gemmatimonas sp.
CGCCACGGCCGCCAGCATCCCCACCGCGACCACCGCCGCCGCCCGCACCACCACCACCGATCCCCGGGATCCCGGTGAGCCCGGCCGCCGCGGCAGCCGCTGCGGCACCGGCCGCGTCGCCCGACTGCGCCTGCGCGCGGAGCTTCTCGAGCGAGGCCTTGGTCGAGTCGAGGAACGCGGACTTCTCGTCCTCGCTCATGCGCTTCCAATCGAAGGGCGTCTTGGCGGTCTTGTCGGTGGTCCCGTCGGCGCGGATCCAGTCGATGTGATAGTCGGTCGCGCGCACCACGGCCACCGAGCCATCGGACATCAGCGACCAGTCGTCGGCCACCGGGAGCGGATTCACGGTCACGAGCACATTCATCCGGCCGTCGTCACCCTGCGCCATGCGGATGTTGTTCACCGGCACCTTGAGGAAGGCGATGGTGTCCATCTTGCGCGTGAGCAGGTCGAAGCGGACGAGCGGTGCGGTATCAGGCTGCGGCTGGGGATTGAAGCCGCGACCACCCTGACCACCACGATTGTTGTTGTTCCCCGCGGCACCGGCCGCGCCCGCTGCGCCGGCCGCACCAGTGGTACCGGGAGCCCCGCCGGCGCCAGCGGCACGACCACCCTGTGCGCCCTGCGCGCCACCCGGGCCGCCGCGTCCACCGCGTCCCTGCTGGCCGCGATAGATCAGACGTCCCTGCGCGTCGGTGCCCGGCGTACCGTTCGGTCCACCGATCAGGAGATTCACATCATTCGCGCGCGGCGCGGACATCACGCGCGCGATGTTCCCCTTGCCGTCGATCACCAGCATCGACAGCGAGACGGGGTCCACGAACAACGTGGAGTCCCCCTTCCACGGCACCAGACCACCAGCGCGCGAGCTGTAGGCGTTGGCCGTGGCGCTCGTCGTATCGGCCACGATGCTCGAGGTCGCGAGGGTCGAGTCGAACAGCACGACCTTGCGGCCGGTGATGTCGTTCACGAGCACCTTGCCACCGGGGAGCGGACGCACCGCCGACACCGCGCCGAGCAGCTCCTTGGACTTGGCGAAGACGGGGCCGAGCGGCTTCACGGGCGGGAGCTGACTGGCCGGGGTGTTGACCGGAGCCGGGTCCTGCGCCTGCACAACGTTCGATACGGGCGCGGCGCACACGCCCAGGGCGAGTGCTGCCAGCGAGAGATTCATGCGAGTCATGCGGATCACCAAAGAAGAAATGCGGACAATCCTGAAAGCTAGCGACTACGAGGGATCAGTTACCACCCGGGCGACCACCGCCACCACCACCGCCGCCACCCGGGATCCCGGCGCCACCACCGCTGTTGAACGGATTCTGCGCACCGCCCGCGGTCCCGTTGCGGATGCCCTGCAGATAGCGGGTGTCGAGATAGCTGGCGACGATCGCCGGGAGCATGCGATGCTGTTCCGGCGTGAGGAGCCCGCTCAGCGGCTTGGAGAGCTTGATGAGCAGGTCCACCGTCTTCTTGCGTGCGGTGAGATAGCGGTCGTACACGTCATCATCGCTGAAGTCGTTGGGGAGGGCGGCGAGGTACTTCGTCACCGGCGCCCACGCCGAGTCCATGCGGATGATGTACCAGCGGTTGAGCGTCGCGAGGCTGTCGGCCTGCGGGCCCGAGAGCTTGAGCGAGTCGGCCTGACGCAGGATGGTGCTCATCGGGTTCACGAGTCCGCCACTGCTGGCGTACGCCGCGCGGAGCGCCGCTTCCGTGACCTTGTTGCCGCCGGAGCGGCGACCGGCGTTGAGCTGCTGCACCAGCGACTGCTTCTCACGCGTCGGACCGAGGTCGAAGCGCAGCTGCGCGGTGACGATGACCGGGGTGCGGACGGTGTTGAAGGCCGGGTTGGTCGAGCCGAACCGCTGATTGACCTCGTACTTGAAGCGCTGCGTGGTGGCGTCGAAGCCGCGCACGTAGAGGAGCGCCTGGTCGGGCTGCGTGTTGGTGCCCCAGCCCACGAGGTGGTTCTCGCCGTGGAGCAGGAGATCGGCGGCGCCGAGCGGGTTGGAGATGGCGAACGAGAAGGTCGCACGCTGCGGCAACCCGAGCTTCAGCGGGTTGAACGAGATGTTCATGTTGGCCGTGTGCGTGATCGGCCCCTCGCAGCTGTTGCGCGTGGCGAGCGAGCCGAGCTGCTTCTGCAGACAGCTGCGCACGTTCCCCGACGCCGAGGCGAGCAGCTGCGACATCGAGGCGGCGAGCGCCGGATCGGTGGTCGTCGTCGGGTTCGGCACGAAGGCGCGGTCGTTGGAGTAGCCGTCGCCGTTGACGTCGCCCGAGATGGTCGGGGTGAAGAGCGTCCCCGAGCGCACGTTGCCGTTCCAGGTCACGCGGACGGCGTCGAAGAAGTTGTACCCGAGCGAGTACACGATCTGGTGCCGCGAGGCGTTGGCCGAACGGTACCACTCGACGTTGAGCGGGTTCCCCACAGTGCTCGTGAAGCCGCGCACCTGCTCCTGCACGTCGGAGTAGACGTAGTTCAGGCTCCACGACCAGGTCGTCGAGAAGCGCACCGGCGAGAGACGGGCGGTGAACTGCTTGCTCTCGGAACGCAGGTCGGAGCGCGCTTCGTTGACGCGGTTGTAGAGCGCGGAGACGCGCGACCCACCGGCGGCGATCGCCCCGGTCGTCGGATCGATGCGCGTCGGGGTCACGTACACCGGACGTCCTCCCTCGCTGGCCAGCGAGAACTGCGTGGTCGGGAGGAAGTTGAGATCCACCGTCCCCGGCTGGTTCATGTTGTTCGAGTAGGTGACGTCGAACGTGGCCGTGAACAGGTTGTTGAGGATCGGGCCGTTCCAGTTCAGGTTCGCGCGGAGGCTGCGCTGCGCGGCGTAGTCCTTGGCGAAGAGATTGACGTTCGGCGACGAGCTGCCGAAGGTCGTGCTCCCGGCGCCGCCCACGCAGCTGTTCGGGATCGACGCGGGGTTGCTCAGGTACCCCTGCCAGTCGGGCGACGGCGCCGCCACACCGACGCAGGTCACCTGCTGCACCGCGCTCGGGAGCCCGGTGTTGTCGACCGCGTTGGTCATCAGGGTGGTCTGCGGCGTGTTCTGGAAGAGACCGATGCCGCCGCGGAGCACCGCGCGCGGGCCGCGGAAGGCGCCGTCGAAGCCGCCGATCTGGGCCGACGTGCCGTACGTCCACGCGAAGCCGATGCGCGGGCTCACGTACACCTTGTTCGGCACGTAGTCGTTGCGCGTGCCGTACAGCGTCTCGATCGCGCTGTTGCGCGTCGGGTGCGCCGAGAGCTGGTTGCCGTCGAGGCGCACGCCGTACTGGATCTGCAGGTCGCTGCTGCGACGATACGAATCACCGAGCGCCATCGACGCCACCATCTGGCTGCCGTTGCGCGTGCGCGGCGACAGCGTGCGGCTGAAGGTCGCCGGGGTGCCGTTCGCCAGGTCGGTCAGCGAGTTGAAGGTGAAGGTCCCGAGCTGGTTCGTGGTCGCGTCCTGATCGTACGTGTCGCGACGGATCTCGGTGGAGAGCTTCACGCGATGCTTGTTGTTCTCGCTGAACCAGGAGAGCTGGTTCGTGAACTGCGTGCTCGAGGTGGCGTTGGTCGAGTTGAGGTTCGGGCTGCCGCCGAACGAGATCGTCTTGAGGCCGTTCGTGCCGTCGGCGAAGGTGCTGTTGATGCGCACCGAACCGTTGGGCTCCTCGAGGTACGGGTCGCTCGCGTTGCGCGTCATGTTGTAGCCGAGCGTCGACTCGGTGAGCAGCAGCGAGCCGATGTAGCCGGAGTGACGTCCCTGGATGCCGCCGCTGATGTTCGTCCGCTCACCATTGTGGGCGGGCATCTCGGTCTGGAGGTTCGACACCGGCGACGCCTTGTTCCACGATCCGTTCATCGTGATGTTGTAGGCCGTGCCGCTGAACGAGGTCGGCGGGGTCCAGTCGAAGGTGCCGAGGAGCGAGCCGGAATCGGTGAGCTTGTGCGACAGCGGCGAGCCGACCGTGGTCGGGATCCCCTTGAGCGCCATGATGCCGAGGAGGCGCGTCACGGAGTCCGACGAGATGCCGATGGTCTTGAGGCCGAGCGGGTCGGTGTTGAGCAGCGTCGCGAGCGGGTTGGAGCGGCGCCCGAGCTGATACGACATCGAGTAGAAGGCCTTGTCGAGCGAGATCGGGCCGGAGACCAACCCGCCGAGCGAGATGTTCGTGTACTGCTGCCCGAGCGCGCGCCCCGCGGCGTCCGTCCACTGCAGCTGCGGCGCGTCGAGGTTGAGGCTCATGGTGCGGATCTTGAAGTTCGTGCCCGAGCGCGTGCGCACGCTCAGCTGGCCGCCGCTGAATCCGCCGCGCGACACGTCGTACGTCCCTGTGCTGAGCCCCGCCGTGAGGGCGGCGTCGCGCGGGAGGTCGGACGAACTGGTGTTCTGTCCGTTGAGCGTCGTGCTGTTCTGGTCGGCGGAGAGTCCGAGCACGGAGAAGCCGGAGGGGTCGCCGTCGGCGCCGGGGATCAACGTCACCCCGGGGAGCGAGGCGGCCATCGCGGCCAGGTTGCCGAGATCCGCCGCCGACATCGCGGTCACCTGCGTCGTCTTCTCGGTGCCGGAGATGTCGGCGTTGGCCTCCACGCGGTTCACGCGGTCGCGCGGCGCCTGGATGCGCATGGCGTCGAGCTCGGTCGTCTTGGACATCCGGGCGTCGGCGATGAGGATATCCTCGTCGGCCGCACGCTTGATCTCGAAGCGACGCGGGGCGTAGCCGAGGGCGAGATAGGTGACGAAATAGTCGCCCTCACCGTTCGGGAAGGTGACGGTGAAGCGCCCGTTCCGGTCGGTCCGGGCCTCACGGTTCACCGCGCCCGAGAGCGAAGTGACGGTGACGCGGACACCCTGCATGGGGAGCGAATCAGGGCCGGTGACGCGACCACGGATCACATCGACGGTCTGGGCACCGAGCGTGCCGGCGGAACCGACGAGGAGAGAGACTGCGAGGGCAAAAGCCAAACGCCAGAAGCGCACGGAATGGACCGGTTTTGGGAGAACTCACGGTGGATCTTCGACCCCTTCTAGACGCGTGAGTACGCCAAACCGTTAGAAAATGCGGAGTTGCGCGACGGCCTCTCTATAAGGATGTGTTTCGGCTTTCATTCGGTTTCCCCGTCATCGGGGATCATCCACCGATCGGTCGCGCTGTCGCAGGCACTCATACAGCGCGATCCCGACCGTCGTGGAGAGGTTCAGCGACCGGACGACCCCCGGCTCCATGGGCATCGCCACCGTCCGCTCGGCGTACCGGATCAACAGGTCGGCCGGGAGCCCCGCCGTCTCCCGGCCGAAGATGAGCACCGTGTCGGCGGCGGCGCCCATCGGGGCGTCCCAGTAGAGGCGCGCCCCTTTGGTCGAGAACAGCCACGGCTCGCCGAGTCGGGGGAGTTCCGCCTCGAATGCGTCCCAGCTCGGCCAGACGCGGAGCGCGACGTGCTCCCAATAGTCGAGCCCCGCCCGCTTGAGTTCACGTTCCTCGAGCGAGAACCCCAGCGGCTCGATCAGGTGCAGCGTCGCGCCGGCCGCCAGACAGCTGCGGCCGACGTTGCCGGTGTTCCAGTGGATCTCGGGGTGGACGAGGACGACGTGCAGGGCCACGGAGACTCCGTGTCAGGTGGTCAGGCCGCCGTCGGCGCCGCCGCGCCGTCGACGGCTCAGCAGCCCGGCGCTCACCAGGGTGAAGAGCAGCGCGACCGGCGTCGGCTCCAGGAAGGTGAAGCCGATGTTCACCAACGGATTCTTGTACATCTCCTTGAACTCCGCCATCTGCTTCTGGGTCTCGGCGAGCTGGGCCTCCGTGGCGCCGCCCCTCCGCGCCTTCTCGATGGCGTAGGTCGCGTACTTGTCGGTGAAGTCGGGGGCGAGCTTGTAGTAGACCACCTGCCAGGTGGCCACATAGCAGATCGTGCCGATGAGGCTGATCAGCGCTCCGACCTTCACCGCCCGGCCGAAGGTCACGGAGCCCCCGGCGACATTGTCGCGATACGAACGGATGCCGAAGTAGACCATCAGGAAGGCCATGACCATCGAGGTGTAGCCGACGATGGCGCCGTGGTCGAACCCGATACTGTCCTGGAAGACAAAAGCCAGGAGCATCATCGCGGACAGGATGGCGCCGGCGATGAGCCCGAAAGTGAGCACGATCTTCTGCATGAGCACTCCGAAGTGGTTGAGGACGGCCGATTCTAGCGGTCGCCCCATGCTCGGCGCGTCACCCGAACGGGTGATTTTGACGATTCCGGGCTAAAATCACCCGAAAGTGAGAGAGTGGGGAGGGGTCAGGGGATCAGACGGAGCTCTTTTCCCAGCTGGACGGCCTGCGTCCGGCGCCGGGCCCCGAGCTTGTCGAAGACCCGGCTGGAATGCGTCTTGACCGTGTTCTCGCTCACGAAGACCCGTTCGGCGATCTCGCGGTTGCTGAGTCCGGCCGCCATGAGTTCGAGGATCTCGAGTTCGCGCGGGGTGAGTCCGAGGGTCTGGACCTTCCGGTCGTCGCGGACGAAGGTCGAGGGGGCAGGGACGAGGACCTCGCGCACGACCACCGTCTCCTTGGGGCGAGTGAGCCGCAGTCCGAGCCAGATCCCGACGCCGGCGAAGAGCGCGGCCACGAGCGCGCCGTAGATCTCGACGGAATACTCCACCACCAGCCATCGGTACTCGATGAGCTGGAGCGTCGCGATCAGGACGCCGGCGATGAGGCCGTAGAGGAGGACGTGCTTGCGCATCCCCAATTCTACGCCGCGCCGAACTCAGCGACTATAGTGATGCTCCGTGAACCGATGCCACCCCTTCTTGTTCTTCGATTCCACGGCCCAGCGGAAACCGCCATCGACGTCAGGCCAGTAGATCATCCGCGCGAGTCCGGCGGGCATCTGCCCCTCGAAGCCGACCGCTTCGGGGTGCACATCGGTCACGTCGGCGAGCGTCCCGGTGGACCGCTTGCCGTCGGAGGTGAACGACCAGAAGCTGACGACACCGTCGTCGTTCGTGCCGATGATCGCGAGCTCCTCGTACGCCTTCTTCGGTCCGAACTCCCAGCGCGCGAGCAGTTGAATGCGGGTGCCGCCGAGGATCGACGTGAAGCTCCGTGTGCACCGCACCTTGCCCATCGGGGTCATGGCCTGTGCCGACCAGTCGCCGAGGAGCGGTTCGAGCGGCCCGAGCTTGCCGCGGCCTTTCTTCCAGAGTTTCGCCATCAGGATCCGTCCGTCCTCACGAGGGAAGCGGCGCCGCGAGTGCGAGCTCCACCGCTGCGCGGAGTGACTCTGCGTTGAAGGGCTTCTGCAGGAACGAGACGCCGTCGTCGAGCACGCCGCGGTCGGTGATCACGTCGGCCGTGTAGCCCGACATGTAGAGGCAACGCAGCGCAGGGAAGACCTCGTGCAATGCCGCCGCGAGCTGTGCACCGTTCATCTCCGGCATCATCACATCGGTGACCAGCAGGTCGATCGGTTCGGTGTGCGACTCGGCCAGGCGGATGGCCGCATGCGGTGATCCTGCCGCGAGCACCCGGTAGCCGGCGCGCTCGAGCATGCGCGAGGTGAGGCGCAGGATGGCTTCTTCGTCCTCGACCAGCAGGACGGTGCGACGGACGGCAGGCGGTGCGCTCCGCGCCGGAGCCGCTGCCACGTGATCGGGTACCGATTCGGTGTTGCGCGGGAGGAAGACACAGAAGGTGGAACCGTGCCCCTGCTCGCTCTTCACCGTGATGAACCCGCCGTTCTGGCGCACGATCCCGTACACCGTGGCGAGCCCGAGTCCCGTCCCCTGCCCCAACTCCTTCGTGGTGAAGAAGGGTTCGAAGAGGTGGGACATCGTCTCCGGGTCCATCCCTCGGCCGTCATCGCGCACGGAGAGTTCGACGAACTCGCCCGGGGTGTACTCGGGATGCGCGGCGCAGAAGTCCGCCGCGAAGGTGCGATGCGCGGTCGCGATCCGCACCCGCCCGACACCGGCGATCGCGTCGCGGGCGTTCACGCAGAGATTGGTCAGGATCTGATCGACGTGCGATGGGTCGATGCGCACGTTCCACAGCTCGGGGTGCGGATCCCAGACCAGCGAGATCTCCTCGCCGATCATGCGGCGGAGGATCGAGAGCATCGACTTGACGGCGATGTTCAGGTCGAGCACCTCCGGTGCCGCCGTCTGCCGGCGGGCGAAGGCGAGCAGCTGACGGGTGAGGTCGGCGGATCGGCGTGCCGCCTTGCCGATGGCGGCCAGGTCGTCCTGCAGGACGCTCGACGGTTCGACGGCCTCGGTGGCCAGGTCGACGTGCCCGATGATGACGCCGAGCATGTTGTTGAAGTCGTGCGCGACCCCACCGGCGAGTCGGCCGATGGCCTCGAGCTTCTGCGATTGTTGGAGTTGCTCGCTGAGCCGCGCCTGCTCGCGCTGCGCGGCCTCGCGTTCGGCGATCTCAGCCTGGAGCGCCTTGTTGGCCCGGGCCAGATCGGCGGTGCGATCGGCGACGCGCTGCTCGACCTCCGCGTACGCACGGCGCAGCTGGGTCTGCGTCTCGAGCAACACCGACCGTTCGCGTTCGAGCTCGCCGTTCACGAGGCGGAGTTGGGCCGGACTCGGCAGCGCGAGGATCTGGGGGAGGAGGGGCCAGAGCGCGATGGCGGTGGCCAGCGAGATCGCGGCGCACAGCGAATCCACTGCGACCTGCCACCATCCGAGCGGATACCAGATCCCGATGACGTGCAGGAAGTGGGTGGATCCGCAGGCGAGGATGAAGGCGCCGAAGAGGAGGCCGATCCACGAGAACGGGAGGTCGCGGCGCTTGCGGACGAAGACACCGATGAAGATCGGGATCGTGCCGTAGGAGATCGCGGTCACCCCGTTCGCGATGGCGAGCGCCGCCTGCATGGAGGAGGCGCCGGTGGCGGCCATCTGATGCAGTCCGTCGGCCGTCAGCGCGCCGATCGGGACGGTGAGCAGACCCGCCAGCGCGAGTATCCTGCCGGCGATGTGTCCGAACCGGAGCGGGGTCGAGCTGGTCGAAGCGCGCGGCAGGGGCTGCTCCCGACGTAGAGGAGTGAGAATATGCACCGGCGGACGGGCGCTTGGATAGCAGGGGAAATCCGACCGGGATGTCCCGCACCCGGCGCTCGGGCGCTAGTTTAGACCCACTCGCATGACACCTCCCCTGCATCGCTCCGGCGCGATCGCGGTCGCCGTTCGGAATTACTGGTGGTTCAGCACCCTCGGCGGGATCTACTTCGTCGCCGGGTTCGTGCTGTGGGGGGGATCGCGCGCGGCGGTGGTGTCGAGCACGATCTTCGTGATGATCGGGGCGGTCGGCATGGTGGCGCACTATCGGATCCCGTGGCCGAACCGTGCCTCGCGCGTGGCCGCGGTGCTCGGGCACATGCTCGTCGGGCAGGGGATCCTGATCTGGCAGAAGGCCTATCTGCCGCTCACGGACTTCACCCACTCGGGGAATCCCGACGTGCGCGAGAACCTCGTGTACCTCGTCTCGGCGCTTCTGGTCGGGACGATGAGCATGTTCGGTGGCGCGTGGGGGGCGGTGCTCGGGCTGGCGATGCACTACGGCTTCATCTTCAACGCGCACGAGGAGTTCTCCTTCAAGTGGGCCTTCCCGCTCCTGATCGCGGTGGCGGGGAACATCGTGAGCACGGCGTCGTGGCGTCTCGATCAGGCGTACCACGACATGGAGAAGCTCGCGAGCCACGACCACCTGACGGGGTTGCTGAACCGATATCGGCTCGTGCCGGAGTTCGAGCGATTGCAGGCGGTGGCGAGGGAATCGGGACGCGCCTTGCTGCTGATGGCCTGGGACCTCGACGACCTGAAGCAGGTGAACGACACGCAGGGACACGCCGCCGGCGACGCCTACATCGCGGCCTTCGCCAGGGCGTTGCAGGCGAGCGTGCGCAATGCCGCGGAGGTGCGAGCCGCCGATGCCCTGTTCCGGGTGGGCGGGGACGAGTTCATCAGCCTGCACTTGGCCGCGCCCGATGGAGCCGTGATGCGCGCGCGCGTGCACCGGGAGTTCCCCACGGTGTCGGTCGGGTGGGTGCGCTGCGAAGGGCTCACGCTCGACCAGGCGATGACGCAGGCGGACGCCGCGCTGTACCTGGACAAGGGCACGCGTGCGAGCCGTGGTCACGTTAGCTTGTCGTGATGGAGATCCTCCGCCACACGCTCACGATCCCGACCACCGCCCCGATCGAGGTGGTGGACATCACCGTGCCGGTGCGGGAATGGGTCGGCGCGAGCGGCCTCCGCTCCGGACTGCTCACCGTGAGCTCGTTGCACACCACGGCGCGCATCACGATCAACGAGCGCGAGGCCGAGTTGCAGCGCGACATGGTCGCGTTCCTCACGGGACTCGTGCCGCGTGAGGCGGAGTATCGGCACAACCGCAACACGGTGGACGGGCGGGCCAACGCCCACTCGCACCTGCTCGGGCTCTTCGTGAACGCGTCGGAGAGCATCCCCGTCGCGGAGGGCGCGCTCGTGCTCGGCGGCTGGCAGTCGATCTTCTTCGTGGAGCTCGACGGCCCGCGTGAGCGGCGCGAGGTCCAGCTCCAGCTCATGGGCGAGCGGTAGCCGAGTGACCGCGGACGACATCGCCGGGTTCTTCGCGCGACGCGACGAGCTGGACGGTGCGGCGTACCTCGAGCTCGACTTCAGCTTCGAGTGCGTGGGTGATCCTCGCGAGGCGGCGGCTCACCTCTGCAGCGAGCAATCCACCGCGCAATGGCGGCGTGTGGGCCGCGACGAGGACTTCCGTCCGCGCTTCGCCGCCAAGGTGCTGGAACTCGACGCCCGCCCACTCCCGGGAGGCTTCTCGTATTCGCTGCCGTCCGCGCCGGCCGGGGCGGTACACGCCTGCCGTGTGACGATCGCGCATCCGCACGGGAATTTCGGTCCGCGCATCCCGAACCTCCTCTCGGCGGTGTGCGGCGAAGGGGTGTTCTTCGCACCGGGGATCCCCTTGATCCGGCTCGAGGACATCCGATTCCCGGCATCGTTCCTCGCCGAGTTCGACGGGCCGCGGTTCGGGGTGCAGGGGCTCCGCGAACGGTTGCACGCGTTCGACCGTCCGATCTTCTTCGGGGTGATCAAGCCGAACATCGGGCTTCCGGCCGATGCCTTCGCTGAACTCGGGTATGAGAGTTGGAAGGGCGGACTCGATATCGCGAAGGACGACGAGATGCTCGCCGATGTGCCGTGGTGTCCGCTGGAGGATCGCGCCTCGCTGCTCGGCGCGGCCCGCCGTCGTGCGGAGGAGGAGACCGGCGTCCCCAAGATCTACCTCGCCAACATCACCGATGAGGTGGACCGGCTCGTCGCGTTGCATGACCTCGCGGTGCGGCACGGCGCGAACGCCCTGCTCCTGAACACGATGCCGGTGGGACTGAGTGGTGTGCGGATGCTGCGCCGTCATGCGACCGTGCCGCTGGTGGCGCACTTCCCGTTCATCGCGGCGTTCAGCCGACTGCCCGGCTACGGGATCCACTCCCGGGTGATCACGCGGCTGCAACGTCTCGCAGGGTTCGACGTGATCATCATGCCCGGTTTCGGGTCGCGGATGTTCACGCCGGAGCACGAGGTGCTCGAGAACGTGCGGGCCTGTCTCGAGCCGATGGGGAACATCAAGCCGAGTCTCCCCGCTCCCGGGGGAAGCGACTCGGCGGCAACGCTGGAGTCAGTGCATCGGCGACTCGGCACGGTGGATTTCGGGTTCGTTCCCGGGCGCGGGGTGTTCGGACATCCGATGGGGCCTGCCGCGGGCGCGGCGAGCATCCGTCAGGCGTGGGATGCCATCGCGGCCGGAGTGCCGCTCACGGAACACGCGACGCGGCATGAGGAACTGCGCGTCGCACTTCGCACCTTCGGAGGCTGATGCCCTACGCGCTACGTGCGTTGACCATCGCTCTGCTGGCCTGCTCCGGGCGTGCGGCTGGTGCCCAGATAAATCGTGCCGCACGTGATTCCCTCGACGCGGTGCGCGCCATCACGGCGGCACGACTGCGGTCCAACGAGGCGATCGCACGTCACGATACCGCCGGGATCGGGCGCGAGATGGTGCCCGACGCGAGCGTCCTCTCCTCGACCGGTGCGCTGGGAACGACGCGCGCCGAGAACCTGCAGCGGATGGCGGCGACCTTCGCGCGACGTCCGGACACGAAGTGGGTGCGGAGCACGAAGTCGATCGATGTCTTCGGCGCGTGGGATGTCGCCGCCGAACGCGGCACGTGGGTGGGCACCTGGACCGAGCCCGACGGCGCGGTGACCATCGAAGGGACGTATCAGGCGCAGTGGCGTCGGACGGGCGGGGTGTGGCGCATCCAGGGAGAACTGTTCGTCCCGCTCACCTGTCGCGGCAGCAGCTACTGTCTCTCGCACCCATGAGCCGTTCAGTCGCGATCGACTGACGCGGCTCGGCCGGCATACGTGGGCCGCACGATCCAGCTCTTCTGATTCGGCGGTCGCACCAGCAGCCAGAACACGAAGAAGGCGGTGGACAGCACGGTGAGCGCCGTCGGGCCCCAGTCGGGGAGGATGCCGTGCGCATCGATGAGTCGACCGTCGCTGGCGTACGTGCCGAAGCCCAGCAGCGAGGGGATGCGATACCAGTAGTAGCAGGAGACCGCGGCGGTCGCGAAGAGCCGTGTGAGCCAGGCTTCACTGATGCCGGAGAGCCCGAGCAACGTGACGTAGAGCAGCAGACTCGCGACCAGCCCAGCGAGCGGCATCTCGTAGATGCGCACAACGTCATTGAGGGATGCGAGCCCGAGATGATCCGGCACGTGGAACCATCCCCAGACGAACCCAGGGAGTCCCCCTGCGATCAGCAATCCGCTCACGCGCGAGTCGCGCTGCCGCGTCGGCCGACGGGGGAGCATGTTCGGCGTGGAGTCGGGACAGGGGACCACGCAGTTGATGCACGCATGGCAGTGGGCGTTGGTCATGGCGTCGACGACATTCGACCCGTAGAGTTTCTCCACCGGATGCACCGGGCACAGCGTGGAGCACCACGCGCTCTTCCACTCGAACTGCGTGCCCATGATGAGCCCGGTCACCACGAGCGCACCGATCAGCATCGCGGTCGCAGGGCCATCGGTGTTGAACAGCGCATGCCGCACGGGCACGATCAGATAGAGCAGGATCACGCTCACCAGGCCGAGTCGTGCCTGGGTGCGTGGCGACATCAGGCGTTGGCGCGAGAGGCCGAGGTGCCGCGGCAGCAATACGACGCTCGCGAGCGGGCAGACGTTCCGCCACACCCCGACGGCGACGACCATCAAGAGCGGTGCGACCGGGATCAGCACGTTCCAGAACAGCAGCAGCCCGAGCGGCGGGAAGAAGATCAGGCTGGTGAAGATCACGAAGCCGACGAACCAGACGAAGGCCTGCGCGGCGCGCCAGACCCCGAGGTGCGAGGTGCTGGACGAGCGGGTCGCGTCGTGATCGGTCATGGGGGGCGGTCCTCGGTCGAGGAATGCGGCGGCTCCCACAAAGTGCAGACGCCGGGCAAGTTCGGCAATGAATTGCCGGGCTCGACGGTTACTCCTCCTCGCGTGGATCCGCGCTCATCGATCCAGGATCGGCAGGTAGGCGCGCCATGGGCCGACCGCGTCGCGGTGCCGCTTGGCCATCACGCGCGCCGTCTGTGCGAGGTGTCCCAAGTCATGGGCCACCCAGGTGGCGAGGAGTTGCCGGAGGGTGACCGCGCCGAAGGCGGGATGCGTGCCCTCGAGTGCGAGTTCGCGATCGGTGAGCGACCATCCGCGCAGCGTGACGAGGTTCTCGGTACGGAGTTCGGCGAACTCGTCGAGCAGTGTCGCGAGCGTCTTGCCCTGGCTCTCGCGTTCCTGTGCGAAGCGGTCGTAGGGTGCGAAGGTCCGATCGGCGCCCTGCGCGAGGATGATCCGTGCGCGCGGGATCCAGTCGCTGCGCTCTCCGTGGATCAGATGCCCGAGATTGTCGAACGGAGAGAAGGTGTTCGGTCCCTCATCGAGTGTGATCCAGCTCGCGGGAAGTCCGCCGAGCAGCGCCCGGAAGGTGGCGGGGGTGCGTTCGAGGACGGCGATGCCGTCGGTGAGGTCGAAATCGGAGGTGGTCATCGTCCCTCGTTTTGTGCGCCGGAGGCGCGGATCCGCGTCCACATCGTGCCGAAGAAGAGGAGCAGGCCGAGGAGTTGGAGCACTCCGGCGCCGACGAGCAACGCGCGCCACGGCGCGGAGGCGTTCGCGCCGAGCGTCAACTCGAGCGTCACGCGCAGCGCCGTCCCACCGGCGATCCCCCACCAGGCGAGCGCCGCGAGTCCCGGGCGGAAGATCACATCGTCCGGCCGCGGGCGCGGGAACATCCAGAGGGCGACGCCGGTGATCATCAGCATCACGAACCCCACCAGGAGCGCGTGGGTGTGCGCGCTCAGGATGCGCGTCGGGAGCGAGCCCCCGAACTCGCGCGCATACAGCATCCACACGCCGAGGGTGAGTCCGGTGGCGAGGAAGAGGACGGCCGTGCGCAGGAATCGACGAACGAGGGGATTCATGGCTTTCCTTGTGTGGAGCGTCCGGCGGGAAGAGCGCCCGTGAGGGCGAGCATCACAGGCTGAAGCGCAGATCGACTCTCACCTTGTCGCCCTCCCCTTTCGCGCCGCGGATCTTCTGTGGGACGGCGAGCAGCGTCCGCCCATCCTTGCCGCGCCACACGCTGGTCTCCCAGGTCACCCCATCGACCGTCGCGGTCACCGGGGTGCGTCCCCATCCCGCGGTCACCGGCGGTGCGAGTCGATCGGGAACAGGGACGAAATGCCATCCGCCCTTGCCAGGGTAGCGGAACAGAGCGCCGGTGAAGGTGCCGCCGTGGGGAGATCCCATGACGAATTCTAATGCGCGCCGCGTGCGGAGTCGCCGGAGCGGACATCGCACGGTAGCTTTCCCCGTTCGCCCTCAGCCGCCGAAACCGACCCTTCAGTTCTCCCATGAAGACCGCTCCTGTTCTCCTCGCCGTGCTCTGTCTCGCGGGCTCAGACCTGAAAGAGGCCCGCGCCGAACGTCCGGCGGCTCCGCTCCTCACCGCCTCGGCGTTCCACTACGACGGCATCCTCGGCACCTCCGCCGATTTCACCTTCGTCGTGCCGTCCACGCGATCCGCGGAACGCGCCGAACGTGTGGCGCTCGCCGAGATCGAGCGACTGCGGCTGGTCTTGAGCAGCTGGGACGACCACTCCGAACTCGCGCAGCTCTTCTCGACCGGCGTGCTCGACCATCCATCGGTCGAGTTGCGCACGGTGTTGGATCAGTACTCCACGTGGAACACCCGGTCGGCGCATGCGTACTCGGCGCGTGTCGGCGAGCTCAGTGCCGTGTGGCGCGAAGCGGCGGGGCGCGGGGTGGAGCCTTCGGTCGAGGTGTCGTCGGCACTCGCGCAGGAGATCGCCCGACCCGCGTGGCGCGTCGACGGTGAGCGGATCATCGCGCTCACGCCGCATCGCATCGATCTGAACTCGCTCGGCAAAGGCTTCATCATCGATCGCGCCCTGCAGGCGGTCCGCGACAGTGTGCCCGAGCTGCGTGGTGCGCTGATCAACATCGGTGGTGATATCCATGTGTGGGGCACGCCCGCGAACGGCGGCAGTTGGACGGTCGCCGTGGCGGATCCGGCGCACCACGCGGACAACGCCACGCCGCTCACGCAGCTCGCGCTCTCCAGCGGTGCCGTGTCGAGCAGCGGTGACTACATGCGCGGCTTCACGATCGGCGGTCGCCACTATTCACACATCTTCGATCCTCGGACCGGTCGTCCGGTCGACCACGTAACTGGCGTAACGGTTATCGCCCCGGAGAACGCGACTTCCAATGCGTTGGCGACGTCGTTGTCCGTGCTTCCTCCGCATGAAGGGCTCGCGCTCGTACGCGCGACGCCTGGCGCCGAGGCGATGCTCGTGACCGCCGACGGGTCGGTGCTCCGCTCGCCCGGGTTCGCGCGCTTCGAGCGTGCGCGTCCGGCTCGGGCGCCGGGGGCGGCACCCGCGATCACGGCCAAGCTGGCCATCGATGTCACGCCGACGGTCGCCAACCGCCACGCGCCCTTCGTCGCGGTCTGGGTCACCGACACGGCCGGCAAGCATGTGCGCACGATCGCTTTCTGGGGCGACAAGCCGAAGTACCTGCACGAGATGTCGAAGTGGTGGTCGCTCAACAAGAACGACCAGCCACTGATCGACGCGGTCACGCGCGCCACACGTCCCGCCGGGAAGTACACCCTCGAGTGGGATGGACTCGATCAGAAGGGTGGCGCCGTCGCTCCTGGCACGTACACCTTTTGGCTCGAAGTCGGTTTCGAGGACGGCGCGCACAGTTCGAAGAGTGTGAGCCTGACCTGCGGCAAGGCACCGGTCACCGGCACGATCCCGAGCGCCGCCGCCTTCACGGGTGCCGAGATCAGTTGTGACGCCGTGAAGAAGTAGCTCGAATGGCACACACGTACGCGCGGTTCGCCGGAGTCGTGAGGACGGTGCATATCTACCTCACGATGTTCGCCTTCCTCCTCATGATGTTCTTCGCCGTGACGGGCGTCGTCCTGAACCATGAGGATTGGATCGCGGGCCAGACGGTGACGCGCGATACCGTGGCCGTGCTCCCGGCGGCCCTGTTGACCGGACCGGACAAGCTGATGGTGGTCGAGAAGCTCCGCTCGGATTTCGGGGCGATCGGTGCCGTCTCCACCTTCGATGTGGATGAGTCGAGTCTCCACATCGAACTCAAGGGTCCTGGGCGTCACACGGAAGCCGACGTGGACCGCAAGAGCGGGAAGCTGACGTTCAAGGTCGAGCGTCGCGGGTTGTTGATGCGACTCGACGATCTGCACCGCGGGAAGGACACGGGCATCCCCTGGCGTTGGCTCCTCGATGCCTCCGCACTGCTGCTCTTCCTCGGCTCGCTCTCCGGGATCCTGATCTGGTGGGCGCTGCCGCGCCGGCGCAAATGGGGTGTGGCCGCGCTGATCGGCGGGACCTTGGTCGTCGCCGCCTTCTATTGGTTGGTGCCGTAGCGGGCGAGCGTCCGCGCTACGGCTTGCAGGCCGCCTTCGGGTCGGGCGCGGGCTTGTCGGTCGTGAGTCGGTGATCGAGGTTCGCGAGCGTGAGCGAGGTCGATGCCACCAACTTCACGATCCGCTCCATGTGCGCGTAGCGTACGTACTGCGGCTCGTCGGTCAGCTGCCGGAAATCGGCGTTGTAGCCCGTGGTGAAGAAGGTCACCGGGATCCCGTACTTCGCGTACGACGCCTGATCGTTCCGGCAGAAGAGCCCTTCCGGGTGTCCCTCGCTGTCCGCTGCGTAGTCCAGTTTCAACCCGAGCTTCGCGTCGGTGTTCGAGCGTTCGACGAGCGCGCCGAGTTCGCTGGAGCGACGGCGCGAGCCGATGACCTCGACGAAGTCGGGGTTGCCGTAGCGCGGTTCGTCGTCGACGGTGGTGATCCCCACCTCGTCCGACTTCTCGCCCCGGCCGATCATGTCGACGTTGAGCTGGGCGACGATCGAGTCGCGCGGCACCGTGGGATGCTCGACGAACCAGCTCGACCCCGACAGCGTCGGCGCCGTCTCGTTGCCCGTGTGCCACACGAACAGGACGGAGCGCTTGGGCTTGGCCTGGCCACGGGCGAACGACTCGGCGATCTCGAGGAGCGCCACCGTGCCGGAGCCGCCGTCGTCCGCGCCATTGTAGATGGAGTCGCGACGGATGGGGCGCACCTTGTGCAGACTGTCGGTGAGGAACTTGATGCGGTCGTACTCGTCGTCCTCGGTGGTCTGACGTCGGCTCGCCGCGCCTTCAGTGCCGGACCGGGCGCCCATGTGGGTCGCCCGGACGGAATCGTGGTCCACGGCGGCGCGGAAGGTCCCGAGATGGTCGGCGTGCGCACCGAGTGCGACGTACTGTCCGCGGAGCTTGGGGTCGGTCCCTGGGAGGCGGGCGATCACATTGCGATCGATGCGCGGCGTATCGATGAACTTGAGGTTGAGCGTGAAGGGCTTGCTTGCGGTACCCGCGGCGACGTTCTCCAGCGGTCCGCCGAAGAGCGTCTGGGCTGCGCTGTTGGTGAGGGTGAGCGTGAGCGCGGCACCTTCGGGCGTGAGCATGATCATCGCCGTCGGGTTGAGCGCGGTGCGAACGGTCGCTGCGGGAAGTTGCGGTGCGTTCCCTGCTGCCCGATTCCGGATCCCGTTGTACCAGGTGACCCACGCGCGTCCCTTGGCCGTCTTCTGGATGGCGGCGCCATCCGCACCAGGGGCGATCGGGCGGAAATAGACCAGCACGCCGCTCGCGGGGACGGCGAACGGCGCCGTGGTGGTGTCGAGCAGCGTGCCGCCGTACACCATCTGCCAGCCGTTGAACTCGCTCACGCGTGCCGCGGTCGTCGTTGCCAGGAAGTCCGTTCCGGCGCGGAGCGTGGTGCTCCCCACCGTGATGGTGCCGGTGGTATCGACGGCGCGAGAGAAGAGCGGGAGGTCCTGGAAATAGGTCCCGCGCTCGCCCGCCGGTTCGAGCCCAAGTCGCTTGGCCTCAGCGGCGATGAACGCGGTCGCGCGTTCATGGTCCGGCGTCCCCACCTTGCGGCCACCCATCGAGTCGTCGGCGAAACGATAGAGGCGCGTCATCAGATCGCACGCCGAGATCGCCGCGGACGTCGGTGGGCCGGCGTACGTGAGCGGCGGTGACGCGAGGGGGCACGCGGTGTTCGACGACTGCGCAGAGAGCTGCAGCGCACCGAGCGTGACCGTGATGGCGCACGCGACAGCGGAATGGGTTCGACGGATGGTCATGGCGGGAAACATAGTATTTCCGGGTCCGTCCCGCCGCGCACGAGGTTACTCCTGCGTGGGGTGCGACCCCGCGCGAAGCACATAGATAGACCACGGCGGGATCGACGTCTCACTCACCCAGGCGTAGGGTTCGTCCGCTCTCCCGAGCGGGCGATAGTGCGCCTCCACCTCGAGTCCGCTCGCGGCGAACACTTCGCGATAGTGCGGATCGCTCCACATGACGTCCTCCACGGGGCGTCGGTCGGGCACGTCGAGCATGATCGTGTACACGCGGTCGCCGCTCCTGGCCTCACGGTTCTCGGGAAAGGGTGCGGTCGAGAAGGAGGCCCATTCGTGGAGGTATATCTCCGGGGTGGAGACGAGGACCAGGAGTAGCCCTTCGGTCCCGAGCCGGGTGCGGATCGCGCTCAGGCTCGCGACCTTCTGCTCGAAGGTCGGGATGTTGTCGAAGGTGAATGCGGCGAGCGCGAGGTCGAACCGTCGCTGCTCGAGGGCGCTGAGTTCACCGTCGCCGACCTGACGATAGTCTCCCTCAGGGTCGCGCTCCCGTGCGCGTTCGAGCATCGGCGCGGAGATGTCCACGCCGATCGTCTCGAAACCCAGCCCTTTGAGGAAGCGGGTGGACCGTCCGGTGCCACAGCCGAAGTCGAGTGCCTGCGACCCCCGGACGTGCGTTTGCACGATCGCGGGGATGTCGCGATACGCGAGGTAGTAGGTGCCGGGGAACTCGAGTGCGTCGTACGACGCGGCGCGCGTGCCGTCATCGTACACATTGCGGAAGTCGTCGGTCATCGTCGGGCGCGTTCGGGTGGATGGGGGACTCCCGCATCATACGCGCACTGGCCCCCGACGATGGCCGTGGCCTCAGGTCTTTTCGGGCTTCGTGGGGCCAGCGCTGTTCCGCCCTGCCAGCAACAACGAACCGATGAGTCCGGCCGCGACGAGATTGGCCAGCGTCCCGCGATCGGTCGGTTCGCCGAAGAGCAGCTGTCCGTTGATGAGCCCGTCGATCACGAAGAGGCAGAGCGCACCGGTCGCCAACCGTGTGGCACCCGGTCGGGTTCGCCAGAGCTGCACCGACGCCACGAGCGCGAGGATCGCCACCAGGCAAAGCCCTGCCGCGAGCACGCGTGCGGTCCCGAGCGGTACGCGCACGGATTCCACCGCGGCCGCACCACCCGTGGCCAGCACGACTCCGCCAGCTCCTCGGGCAAGTCCGAGCAGTGCGAGCGCTACCGCGGCAAGGCGCAGGAAGAGAACGCGACCGGGCATGGAAGGTCGGGGAAGATGTCGAACCAATACGAATCATAGCCGAATCGGGCGCGCGCGCGAGTGGCGCCGCGGTCAGCGTCGCGAGACGATAGCCCGTCGCAGGTCAACGAAAGCGCGTCCGAATACGGCGCGCATCGCAGGAAGCTCCGCAGTACCGTACCCGCATCCCGAATCTGGAGTCGTGATGCGTCGGATCATGAATATCGGATACTTCGTCGCTCTGACGGTCGCCTGCACGGCTGTGCCTCGTCCGGTGCCGGATGGAGCACGTGACGCGTCCCCGGGGGGCGGGATCCCGATCACCACACGATCCGAGGCGGCCCGCGCGCGATTCCTGAGCGGCCGTGCCCTCAACGAGAATCTCCAGGTGCACGAGGCCAACGCCCTCTTCCGCGAGGCCGTCGCGCTGGATCCGACCTTCGCGCTCGGCGAGTACAGCATTGCCGCCACGGCGCCGACCGCGAAGGAGAGCGCCGAGCATCTCGAAAAGGCGGTCGCCCTCTCAGCCCAGGCCTCGCCAGGAGAACGGCTGCTGATCCTCGGCCTGCAAGCCCGGAAGCACGGGGATCCGGCACGAGCACGCCGACTCGCCGACTCACTGGTGCTGCTGCACCCCACCGACGAGCGCGCCCACTGGACGCTCGCGAACGCGTGCTCGGCGCAGCAGCACTACGACTGCGCCATCACCGAACTGCTCACCGCCATCAGGATCAATCCGCGCTACTCCCTCGCGTACAACCAACTCGGCTACGCCTATCGCTCGGCGGGGCGCATGTCGGACGCGGAGCAGGCGTTCCAACAGTACATCGCACTGGTCCCGAACGATCCCAATCCGTATGACTCGTACGCCGAGCTGCTGATGAAGGCCGGCCGGTTCGATGAGAGCATCGCGCAGTATCGGAAGGCGCTCTCGCTGGATCCCCATTTCACGGGCGCCTTCTCCGGCATCGCCGGAAACGAGATGCTCGCCGGGCGATATGAGGCGGCGATCGCCATCTCGGAGCACTACTTCGCGTTGGCCCGCGACGACTACGAGCGACGGACGGCCCTGCTCGACATGGCCATGACCTACGTGGATCAGGGAGCAACGAAGAACGCCGTCGGCGCCATGGAACGCCGGCTCGCGAAAGCGCGCTTCATCGACGACACGGTGAACATGGCCGCGGACGGTGTGATGATCGGGGACATCCTGCTCGAAGCAGGCGACCCGCTCGCCGCGCGCGCGCGATACGGCGCGGCGCATGAACTCGTGGCGAAATCCGGGGTGGCCGCGGCGCTCAAGCAGGACGACGTGCTGGCGCGCCACTACGACGACGCCCGCGTCGCGCTCGCCCTGGGTGATCTCCCGACCGCCCGTCGAGAGGCGCGGGCGTACGCCCTCGGCGCGAGCGCGCGGCAGAACGATGCGCGGATCCGTCAGGCGCACGCGCTGTACGGGCTCGTGGCGCTCGCGGCGCATCAGGGCGATGAGGCGTTGCTCGAGTTCTCGCGAGCCGATCAGCAGAGCCCGTCCGTGATCGCCGGCATGTCACGTGCTCACGCGCTCAAGGGCGACGCGGAGCGGGCCAAGCAGTTGGCGAAGGAGGCGCGGGAGATGAACATCCTCCCGAGCTTCGACTACGTCTTCACTCGTGCATCACTCGCGCGCGCCACTCGGTCGGCGACATCTGCAGGTGCTGCCGGAATGCCGCATTGAACCGGCGGAGACTCTGGAAGCCGCTCGCGTACGCGATGTGCGAGATCGAGAGGCGGGAGTCGGCGAGCATCGCTGTCGCCGAGCTGAGGCGCTGGGCGAGGGCGAGCCGGGCCGGTGAGGCACCGACCTCACGCCGCACCGCGCGCCGCAGGTGCCGCTCGCTCATCCCCAAGGTGCGAGCGAGTGCGTGCACGGAACCCCCGTTCAGGGCACCATCGGCGATCTCGGCGACCGTACGCTGCGCGAGGCGCGGCACCGCGTCCAACGGCGTGTCGCCGGCTTGCAACTCGGGGCGACAGCGCTTGCAAGCGCGGAATCCGGCTCGCTCCGCGTCGTCGCGCGAGATGAAGAACCGCCGGTTCTCGCGACGCGCGAGCCGCGATGGACAGACCGGCCGGCAGTAGATGCGGGTCGAGGTGATCGCCACGTAGAACACGCCGTCGAAGGCGGGATCGCGGGCATCGACCGCCTCGTGCCAGGTGAGCGTGTTCGGATCGAGGGTCATCCCCGGAATGTAGTGCGCCTCGCCCCGGGCGCACGTCGAAAACGGACTTGGCAGTCAGGGCGTCGGGGCGGTCGGCGGAGCCGCCGTCGTCGCCGTGTCCGCGCACGCGAGTTGCTGCAACGCCGACTCACGCTCGCGTACCGCCCGAGCGGCCTGTACGCGCGCGGCGTTCCACTGGGTCCAGCTCACCTCACGGTCGGTCTGACGTTTGCCGGTCCACTTCTTGAGGAGGAGTCTCGCCGCGGTGCATCGATCGTTCGACACGCGCGGCGACGCGACCGTCGGATCCGCGGTCACTGCGGTGACGACCATCGGAACCGCATCACCGCCGAGCGTGGCGAGGTACTTGAGGTCCGTGCCGGCGGCTCCTGTCGCGCCGCTCTCCCCGCGCGCGATGTTCGAGCGGGCCACGAACGCGTCCGGGTCGAGCAGGTTCAGCGCGAGCAGGGTGACGAACCCGCTCCCCATCAGACCGACGGCGAAGGTGCGCGGACGTGCGCGCAGCACCGTCAGGGTGAGCCATACGAAGACCACGGCCAACCAGATCATCACTGCCGTGGCATAGAGACGATCGGCCGAGATGCCGTAGTAGTGCACATACAGCTGCATGCGGGCGCCCGCGGAGAGCATCATGGCACCGAGCAGCACGACCAGCGGCACCGCCAGGCGGCGATAGAGGCGCAGGGTGCGCTCCTCTGCTGCGGGAATCAGTGCCTGCGCGGCGAGAAGCACCGGAAGTAGGAGTGCGGCCACGGCCATCAGCTCGAAGAACCCTCGCCGGGCGTACGCGGCGTAGGAGAGACCGGTGGTGCGGAGCACCAGCGACTCTCCGCCGAAAAGCCAGCCGATCTGCACCATCACGAAGGCGGCGAAGAGGAGATTCAGCGCGCCCAGTGCGACCGTCACATCGGTGGTGCCGAGGGTGAAGGGGAAGGCGATCGGTGCATCGCGGTTCGGGTCGGGGTTCGTGAACAGGGCGCGCCGCAGCCATCCCGAGACGATCCACGTGAAGAACCCGGCGATCAGGAAATGCGAGAGGAACTCGTCGAGTCGGAAGTTCGGGATGACGAAGAACGACCCGAAGATCGGATCCGCCTGCGTGAGGAGCAGGGTGAAGACGAAGACGATCGGGATGGTGATCAGCAGCGCCTTGACGAGGCGTCCGGCGCTGCCGGAGCCGGGGGATTCGCTGTCGGCACGGAACTCCGTCTCGCGGAAGAGGAGGGGGACGATCCCGGTGGCGACATCCACGCCGGTGCCGAAGGCGGCACGGATGAGGTCGCGGACGCGGGCGGCGATGAGCCCTGTCACAGGGACGGCGTTGAGGCTCAGGGCCAGGAGGCCGAGGGAAAGGAGCATGCCGAAGACGTCGAACACGAGCAGCGGTTCGGCGTCGTGCCACGAGAGCGCGCCGGCGAAGCAGAGGGCGCTGACCAGCCAGAGAGCACTCTCGGTCGCCACGGCGCGTCCGCTCTGTCGCACGAGCGACACGACGAGGACGGCGAACCCGAACATCCAGACCAGGAGCCCGAGTCCCCAGGGTTCGTTGCGGAGCATAGGGTCGGCGAGCACGCCGAGGAGGGCGGCCCCAAGGAGGGCGCGCCGTGCGAAGCGGGCGCGAGGGGCGATCGGGGCGGCCGGCTGAACGGGCGAGGCAGCGACGGCGCTGGCGGAACTCTGGTGCTGCATGGAACCTCAGGGCAGGTTAGTACAGAGAACTTTACAGTATAAAGTGAACCCGCGCAAGGAGGGCCGAGGTCCCCGGACCCTCCCCCGGGGCGCGTGCGCTACGCCTGGCGCGCCGGCGGCTCCCAGAGTTCGATCTTGTTCCCGTCGGGGTCGATCACCCAGCCGAACTTCCCGTACTCGGACTCGTCGACCTTCTCGTCGACGTTGCACCCTTCGGCGCGCAGAGCGGCGATCAACGCGTGCAGATCGGCCACGCGGAAGTTGATCATGAACGGCGCGGTGCTCGGCGCGAAGTACTGCGAGTCTTCCTTGAAGATGCTCCAGATGGTCGAGCCTTCGCGCGCGCCCGACGGGTCGTCGTCGGCCCAGCGGAAGGCGACGCCGGTCCATGAGCCGATGTCGAGGCCCAGATGCGTACTGTACCACTCGCCCAGCGCCTTGGGGTCCTTGGACTTGAAGAAGATGCCGCCGATCCCGGTGACGCGACGCATGAGAGGCTCCTGTAGTGAGAAAAGCGGAACGGGCGACGAACGCAGCCCCGCCTCGTGCGTCGAGCGGGGCAGGTCCTCTGCGATCCATCAACGGAGAATATGGAACAGGCGGCATCGCATCGCTACGTGTCCGCTCGACCGGAGCGGAGTGCGATCGATGCCGCGGCCATGAGCGCGCCCATCACACCGAGAACCCACGAGCCTTGAGCGCGGCAACGACACTCGGTCGCGCCATGCTCTCCGGCGACTCATTCCATTGATTGTACGACTCAGGGCGGGTCGCCCCGGCGTCGATCAGGAGATGCACGATCGCCGGATAGTCCTCGTCGTTGGCCCGGTCGCAGAAGCGCGAGCCGTGCGCACACCACGCGATCGGCGAACTCCCGTAGCGTGTGTCACGCACGTTCACCGGCGCACCCGCGTCGAGGAGCAGCCGGACCATATCCACCCGACCGTTCCACGCCGCCCAGTGCAGTGGTGTCCCTCCCCACTCCCCCTCCTGCGTCAGCGGCCAGCCGAGGGAGACCATCAGGCGCACGGCCTCGAAGTCCCCGTGGGTGAGTGCGAGGCCGAGCGCGTCGCGTTCGCTGGGGCCCAGCGACGCGATCAGTCCCGGCGACTCGGCCAGCGTGCGCCGGGCCGCCACGGCGTCCATGGCCATGCACGCGGCGAGCAGTCGATCGGTCGCGCGCAGTGTGGTATCGGCGCCGACCGCGGCGAGATACTCGGCGCCGTCGAGGTTGCCGGCACGCACGGCGAGCTGATACGAAGTCGCACCATCGTCGCGGCGCGCGTCGATGTGCGCGCCACGTTCGACCAAGGCGCGAAGCACCGCCGCACCATGTCCGATCGCGGCGGCGCGGTGCAGCGGAGTCTCCCCCGCCTGCGGCTGGTCCGCCTTTCCACTGTGACTCGGCACGTTCGGATCGGCACCATGCGCGAGGAGCCACTCCAGGCCGCGCAAGGCCTTCGCGGTGATCGCATTTCCCGGCGCATGTGCAGCGAGGAAGTGCAGGGGGGTGTTCCCGTGCTTCGCAGGGCCACGGTCGAGGTCCGCTCCGAAGGAGTGGAGCAGTGCGAGACACTCCTCGTGATCGTGCTGCGCGGCGTGAAAGAGACTCTCGCCGTCCGTGGGGTTCGCCCCACGCTCGAGCAACAGTCGTGCGACGGCGACATTCCCGCGCACGCAGGGGAAGAAGAGCGCCGGGATCGCATCGGACTGATCCAGCAGCGGGGCGGTGGCGTTCGGCTCGGCTCCTGCATCGAGCAGCGCGCGCACGATCCCGAGCTGGTCGTCCACACTCACCTGGCGAGCGCGTTTGAGGTCCTCCTGCACGGCATAGATCAATGGCTCCAGTCCAGCCGTCGGGTCACGCTGCGTCGCGAGCGCTGCGTCTGCGTCGAGAAAGGCGCGCACACCGGCCAGGTCACCGAGGACGGCTGCGGTGTGGATGCTGTAGCGCGCGATCGCGGGGGTCGCCTCGAGCAGAGCCTGGGCGCGCGCGGTGTCGTCCTCGCGGAGTGCGTAAAGGAAGCGGGCCGCCTGTGCGTGGATCGGGTCCTGACGCTCGTAGAACGTCTTGAGCGCGCTCCAGCTCTCGTGGCCGAGTTTGCGCGCCACGGCGTGCTGCACGTCGGCCAGGCGGAGTGATTCGGCGACCTGCGCGTCATCGAGCCCGGCGAGTCGGGGGAGGAGCGTGCGCAATCGCGCGATCACGACCGCGTCTAGTGCCCGGGCTTGCTTGAGGAGGAGCTTCGCCGAGTGGCGGAGCTGGTCGAGGGCGCGTGGATCGCCGCCCGCGGGGGACGCATCGAGTTCGGACATGCTACGACCTCCGTGACGCCCGGGTCCGCACGGCTGGGCTGGAGTTCGTAGTGGGGCGATGAACTCCGGAGCGACTCAGGTGGGAGACCCTTTCCGCGGACGGGTGGCGCCCTGCGCGCCATCACCGAATCTGTTCCGAGCCGGAGTCGACGCGCAAGGGCGGTGCCGTACCGCCGAAGTCACACGAGCAGACGGCCCCGGAATCCGCGCGCTGCGTAGTACGACTGCGCGCCGTTGTGGTAGGTGAAGACGGTGTCGTAGCGTCGATCGCAGAAGAGCGATCCCCCGAGCTTGCGGATCCCACTTGGCGTGACGATCCAGCTCGAAGTCTTGAGGTCGAACTCTCCGAGCTGCTGCAGGGCGCGGTACTGCTCCTCGGTGAGGAGTTCGATCCCCATCTTCTTCGCCGCCTCGACGGCGCTTCCTGCGGGCTTCGCCTCCTTGCGCGCGTCGAGGGCGGCGCGATCGTAGCAGAGGCTCCGCCGGCCGGCCGGGCTCTCGGCAGCACAATCGCAGAAGATGAAGGGGCCTTTCGCGCCCTCGCGGCCGATGACGTCGGGCTCACCGCCGGACGATTCCATCTGAAGGAGCGATTCGAGTGCGGCATCGGAGGCTTCGAGCCGCTTCTGGACGTCGCTCCAGCTGATCCCCGCGTGGCGCTTGGGGTGCTTCGCGAAGCGCGCACTCAAGGTGCCAAGGAGTTGCTCGCGTTCTTTGGGCTTCATGGGTCGGTGTAGTTCGAGTGAGGATGCTCGAAAGTGCAGCACGTCGTCCGACGAATCAAGTTGTGGACGTGAGGAACTATCGATACCGCGCGAAGAACGCCCTCGCGAACGGCGACCGCTCGATCGCGGCCTCGTCGAGTCCGGACGGCCATTGCAGCCCCTCGCTGTTGGCCAGCAGGATCAGCGTGTAGCGCTCCGCAGGGTTCTCGCTGAGGACCTTGAGATAGAGCGCCGAGTAGCGTCCCTCCCAGAGTCCCGTGTGCCACGCGACGCGCCGGCCGTTGTAGTTGCCGAGGAACCAACCGAGGCCATACGGGAGTGACGCACCCGACGGTGTGCGCGTCGGCGTCCAGAGTGCGGCGCGCGATCCGGGAGCGATGAGCCGATCGGTCATGAGCGCCACGTCGAACCGTGCGAGATCCATCGCGCTGGCGATGACGCCGCCGGCCGCGCCGTCGCCTTGTGGCGGGGGCGGGTCGGATCGGACCGTCGCACCCGCGGAGTCGATGTGATACGGGAGCGCCAATGCGTCCGCGATCCGCGGCGGGAGCGGGAGCCGTCGATGCGTGCGCGCCGCGTTGCGCATCCCCGCAGGGCGAAGGACGAGCGAATCGACCAGCTCCGAGAACGCGCGCCCCCCGACCTCGGCCATCGGGCGCGAGGCCCATGAGTACGAGGGCGGGTTGTACCAGAATCGCGTCCCCGGCTGTTCACCGTTCGCGCTCATGGAGAGCACATGACGGAGCGTCATGGCGTCGCCCAGGCAGGGGTAGTCCCTGAAGAAGATCCCGCCGTCGCCGCGCGCCGAGGTGCAGTACTCGTCGAAGCCGGCGAAGCGACGCATCGGTCGGTCCAGGTCGAGGCGACCATCCTGCACGAGGCGGAGTGCGACGACGGCCGAGATCGGCTTGGAGACGGAGGCAATGTTGAAGGGGGTCTCGGGCGTCACCGGGATGCGGCGCTCGAGATCGGCGAAGCCGTAGCCTCTCGCCAGCACGACATTCGTGTCGTGCATGACCACCACCGCGAGCCCCGGGATCCGCAGCGCCTGACGGAGCGAGTCGATGCGGCTCTCGAACGTCGTGACCTCCGCGCGCGGTGCGATCGGAGTGGTCGCCGGAGTCGATCGCATTGTCGCGCATGACGCGACGAGTGCGGCGGTCGCGCTGAGGGCCGCCTTGACGGAAGAACTTCGCAAACGAACTGTCATGTCCTCCCGTACGCGGCAGCTCCGACCGGGGTTTCGCGAGCGCTCCGCGAGTCCGGCGCCGGGTGACGCTGGGCTACTCGCTGGTCGGCGCCGTCGCGCGCGTCGCGAGCAGGACCCGCGTGTGCAGTCCCGTCTTGTCCATCGCATTCCGCACGTGCGACTTCACCGTCGCGGTGCTGACCATGAGACGTGTCGCGATCTGCTTGTTCGCCAGTCCTTCGCCGATCAGGGCGACGACCTGCTGTTCACGCAATGTGAGACTCACGGCGACGCTCGCCCGAACCTTCCGCCCCGCTTCGTCGTCGAGCACGATCCCTTCGGCGGCGATCTGCACGAACAAGGGCGAAGTCAGTTCGTCGGGGAGCACATGAGAGCCGTCGGCGACGGTGCGTACCGTGTCGACCAGATCACCGCTCGTCGCTTCCTTGAGGACGAATCCCGCGACTCCGGCCTTCACGAAGTCGGCGATATCCTCGTTCTCGGGAATGAGATCGGTGATCACGACGCTCGCATCGGGCAGCACGCGGCGCGTGGTGATCGCGGCGCGCAGCGAGAGCACCTCGGTGTCGCCTGCTTCGACGAGCACCACGTCGGGCTGCTCATCGGTAAGCATCGTGACGCTGAGCGTCGCCTCCGCGGAGACGACGGTGACGCCAGGTTCGGCGTTCAGGAGACGGGCGTGTTCGTCTCGGGAGATTCGATTGTCGTCGACGAGAGCGACGATGATCTCGCGCATGGGTGTTTCAGGGGCCATGCCCGGAAGGGTACCCCGTCGCACAATCCCGGGGTATCGCTCGAAAGGATGAGTGGCGATGCATGCCACCATCCTCTCGAACTCACCCTGCCGGCACCTCGTGCAACAGCATCCACGACGTCCCGAACCGGTCGCGCAACATCGCGAAGCGATTGGCGAAGAAGGTCTTCTCCATCTTCATGAAGATCTCCCCGCCTTCGGTGAGCAGCGCGTAGACGCGCTCCGCCTCCTGCTCACTGTCGGCCGAGAGGGTGAGATAGGCGCTCCGCATCGGCTGGCTCTGCGGGATATCGGCACCCATGACGACGGTGCCGCCGAGCTCCAGGCGCGCGTGCAGGATGTCGTCATGTCGCTCGGCCGGAAGGTTCGCGGCGAAGGGACCCTGACCATGGGTCATCATCATCGTGATCCGGCCGCCGAGATGCTCTTCATAGAAGCGGAAGGCTTCGAGGCAGTTGCCGGGATAGTTGAGATAGATGTCGATCTTCATGGCCGTTCGAAGCGGATGGGTTGGGCGCCCTCATACAGCAGTCGACGTCCAACTTCGGCGAGCTCACGGCGCGGGTCAAGGATGGTCAGGAAGTGGTTCCCCGCGAGCTGACCGACGACACTCGAGAACACGGTGCGGCCGTACGGTACGAGGACCTCGGCCTCGCTGATCCCCGGCGGGTGCCAGAGCACTTCGCAGGGGCCCGGATGGCTCGTAGAGTTCTCTTCGGTGACGCCCAGCTCGTAGTCGCCGAGCGGGATCCACCCCGACTCGCCGCTCCAGCGCGCCTGCACCAGCTGGCCCTCGAAAGGCAGTCGCTCGAGGAAGGCGGCGACGGTGCGTGGCGCGCGCTCGGACTCGAGCCGGGCCGTGAACGCGAAGGGGCCTATCCGGACGGTGAGCGTGGTCATGTCGTCACCGGATCAGGGTGAATCGGCCGTACGCGATGAACGCCGTCAGGACGCCGAGCACCGCGCTCATGATGATCGGCGGCACCTCCCGGTACTTCACGTGCACCCCGATGAAGACGAGACTCTCCGCTGCGAGGGCCGCTCCGGACGCGATCGTGATCCGAGGATCCCCGTGAAGGACGCCCGGCACGATGAGCCCGACGACGCAGAGGAGCTCGAGCACCCCGAGCGCCGTCCAGACGTTGCGGGGGAGTGCGCCGAACGATGGGACGTCATGGCTGACCTTCTCGAACAGGAAGACCTTCATGACCCCCGAGGCGCCGTAGATGAGCGCGGCGAGGATCTGCAGGACCCACAGGAGTGTGTTCATGGGGCTCAAGGATGCACGCGGAGGCACGCGGTGTACACCCAGGCGTCAGAATCGGGATGAGTCAGCGCCCGATCTGCACCGGGGGAGGCGGGGGCGACTCAAGATACCCGCCCCGTGAGTTTCGAAAAATAAGAATCCAATACTTAGGTATTTACAAAAGTATTGTCCCGTTGTAGACTCCATGGACCGCGCTATCAGCACGTACCTCCAGACGGGGCCGGACATGGTGCAATCCGCAGCGACAGACGACGTCTTTCACGCCTTGGCCAACCCGACGCGTCGGATGGTCCTGGAACGGCTCTCCGTCGGGCCGGCCACCGTCAGTGAGTTGGCGGAGCCCTTCGACATGCAGCTCCCCTCCTTCGTGCAGCACCTCTCGGTGCTCGAGCGGAGCCGCCTGGTGAAGTCCAGGAAGCGCGGACGCGTCCGGACGTATGAGATCGCGCCGGAGCGCTTTAAGGTCGCCGAGGGCTGGCTGGCAGCTCGGCGTCGCGAGTGGGAGGAACGGTTCAACCGATTCGACGAGTACGTCAAACACCTCAAGGACAAGGAGTCCCGCGCATGAGCATCCCGATCCCGTTCGACCCCACGCTCGACTTCGCCATCGAGCGGTTCATCGACGCACCGCCGCGCCTCGTCTGGGAGGCGCTGACCAAGCCCGAGCACCTCAAGGAGTGGTACATGCCCAAGGTGTGGGGGCGTGTCGTGCACAGCGAGCTGGAGCTGCGGGCAGGCGGCACCGTCCGCATCGACATCGCCGTCGGCGATGGTCCCACCATCGTCAACCTCGGCTGTGTCCTGGACGCGATCCCGATGGAGCGACTGGTGTGGACGTCGATGCTCTTCGCGGGGTATCGCCCGGCGGTGTTCGACGACATCCCGATCACCGCGGTCATGACCATGAAGGCCGAGGGCACCGGCACGCGCTACGTGTTCACGGCGCTGCACCGGAACGCGGCGGACCTGGAGACGAACAAGTCGTCAGGGTTCTACGAGGGATCGACGATCGCGGTGGATCAGTTCGTGCAGCACGTGCTGAGCCTGCGCTAGTTCCCCGGGGCGCGCGCGGGGACCCGATCAGGAGTCCCCGCCGCCCCCGTCGCCACCGCCCCCGTCGCCACCGGAGTCACCACCGCCCGAATCGCTGCACGCGCCGGAATCACTCGACGTGTCACAGGTGTCGGTCGTGCTGCCGAAGTCCGTCATCAGCATCATGTCGACGCCGCCCGGATCGGAGGGGGAGAGTGTCGTGCGCCGGCGTCGGTCGCGCTCATCATCACGGTGCAGCAGCGCGAAGGCGCCCGCGGTGACCACGCACAACGCCATCATGACGGCGAACCAGCCCATAGGTCAGCGCTTCTCCCTGGCGTGAAGGCAGTACGGAACAGGAGCGTACGCTACCCGGTCGGCTGATCGAAGTCCAACTCCACCGCGGTGCCCGACGCGAGCAGGATGAGCATCGACTTGTTCTGCCCGCTCCACTCGGAGAAGGCGAAGGTGATGCTGAGCACGGCGTCGGCGCGCATCGCGGTCGCGTTGGCGCTCAGCTCGTTCAGCAGTGCTTCCCGAGCCTGCCCAATGGTGGATTGCACCATGGTACTCCTGCCACCGACGGCGTCGGTGAATCCGGCCAGCGTCTCCTGCAGGGCTCCCATCCCCATGACGCACTCGCTGCTCACCACGCCGAGCACGCGACGCAGGGGGAGATGGACGGTCGGGGTCGTGGCGAGCAACGGTACGCGCGGCGGCCGACTGCGACGACGGTGCTCCTCCTCGAGCGCCTGCCACGCCTCGGGGAGGACCGCCGAGCGATCGCCGCGGAGTTCCTTGGCCAATTGGGCGTCCGGCAGCTTGGCAGCCATGGCGCGGGCCTGTTCCAGACGGGCGAGATCGAAGGGCGCGGTCATCGGGGAAGAACACCAACGGCCGTCGAACGCACATATCCGCACCGATGGGAGATGGCCCGTCCCGACGGGTCCGGATACGAGAGGAAGTCCACCGAGAGCGAATCGCGGAACGTCCGCGCCTTGGCATAGGCCCGCGTGCAGGCCGCTTCGTCGTGCACGCCGTGGATCGGGACGAGGGCCAGACGAGCGTAGGCGGCGAGGAT
>CAZAGK010000030.1:0-5400 GCA_964484775.1 uncultured Gemmatimonas sp.
CGCGCACGAACTCGACGCGTGCGGCGGAGAGCGGGGCGTTCGCCATGCTGTCGCTGACAACCCCCTGCACTTTCACCGACGCGACCGTGCCTCCCTGCGCGCTGAGGGACCGTGACACGACCAACGCGAGCAGCGCCAGAGTCGCCGCCGCTGTAGTGAGCGTGCCACGGGGCGCGCGAGGGCGCGTGCCCTCCGCACGACTGGCCCGAGCGTCAGAACGCGGCATCGACCTTCATCAACGTCTGCAGCAGCACGTTGGCTCCATTGGTGATGTCCTGTGGAGAGGAATACTCCGCCGGGGCGTGACTGATCCCCTTGAGGCTCGGCACGAAGATCATCCCGACCGGGCAGATCTGCGCCAGATCCTGCGCATCGTGCCCGGCGCCGCTGGGCAAGGTGATGCTCGAGAGCCCGAGTTCGCGCGCCGAGGCCGCGACCATGGCGCGGATGCGGAGGTCCGTCGGCGCCGGCACGTTATTCGTGAACTGCCGGAACTCGACGCTGGTCTGGTTCATCGCCGCGAGCTTCGTGGACTCGCTGCGGATCTTCGCGAAGATCGTGTCGATCCTGGCGCCGTCGAGGTCGCGGATCTCCAGGGTGCAGACGACCTTCCCCGGGATGACATTCGGCGCTCCCGGAAAGGCCTGGATGCGTCCGACGGTCGCCACCTGACGGCCGGCCATCCCGCGCACGACGCGGTTCACCATCTCGGTGAATCGTGCCGCCGTGAGCATCGCATCGCGCCGCTCCCCCATCGCCGTCGTCCCTGCATGGTTCGCGAATCCGGTGATCGTGACCTCCCACTGCTTGATCCCCACGATCCCCTCGACGACCCCGATCTGCTTCTTGAGCCGGTCGAGCGTGCCCCCCTGTTCGATGTGCAGCTCCAGATAGGCGGCGACGGATCCCTTGGCGCGGCGCGTCCGCTCCAGATGATCTGGATCGCCACCGAGGAAGGCGATCCCCTCGCGGATCGTCTTGCCGCTCCGACTGACCGTCGCGAGCTCCTCGGCGGTGAGCACGGCGGTGGCGGCATGGCTGCCCCAGAGCCCGCCCTCCTCGTTCTGCCAGATCACCACCTCGAGCGGATGTCGGGTGGTGACACCGGACTCGACCAAGGTCTGCGCGACCTCGATCGCCCCCATGGAGCCGACCTGCCCGTCGTAGTTCCCCCCTTCGGGGACGGAATCCGTGTGCGACCCGATGATGATCGGCGCGAGCGCGCTGTTCTGTCCGGCGCGGCGCCCGATGATGTTCCCGGCGGCGTCGATCGAGACCTCGAGCTTGGCCTCCCGCATGAACTGCTGCACCAGTACGCGGGCCTCGCGGTCCGCGTCGCTGTACGCCACCCGTGAGATCCCGCCCTGCGGGTTGCGACCGAACGCGTGCAACTGCTCGAGATGCGCATTGAGCCGCGCGCCATTCACTGCGGGAAGCCGCCGCGTCGCGGCGAGACCGGCGGGCGCTGCGGCCCGCGCGGTGCGCGGCAGCACGGAGCTGCCGAGCAGCCCCGCCATGACGGCGCCGAACTCGCGTCGGGACCACTGATCAGCGGACATGCGGGGCACTCCGGAAGGGGGGCGACCACGCCCTCGCCACGGTATCGCGCGTGACGAAGGCAGCTCCGTCGAAGATCGGTCACGGAGGGTGTCTCCAGCAAGGGCCGAGCGTGTCCGGGGCCGCTTGCCACCAGCCCGCTCGATCTCGACATTCCACGAGGAGCGGATCGCCCGTTCGCGGTCCATCATGGCCCTTCCGAGGCACGCATGCGCACTTCGTACGTCGCCGTCGTCCTGTCGTTCGTCATCCCGACTCTCCTCGGCGCACAGGGGATCACCCTGCGGGTCGTCGACGCGCTCGACAAGCCGATCTCCTTCGCGTGGGTCTCGGTCGACGGGGCGAAGGGACGCTACACCGACGCGACCGGGGAGGTCTTCGTCGGTCGCGGCGCGAACCGCCAGGTCTGGCTCGACATCCGCCGGCTCGGCTTCTCCCCCTACAAGGAGAAGCTGATCCTCCCCGACTCGACCTTCACCTTCGCCGTCGCGCTCCAGGCGCTCCCGAACACGCTCACCGCGGTGCAGATCATCGCCAAGGGGACCAACGGCCCGCTCGAGACCACGGGTTTCTATCGGCGCGCCCTGGACTTCCAGCGGGGGGCAGGGACCGCGATGTTCATCGGTCCGGAGGAACTCGAGGCCCGCAATCCGTCGAAGGCCACCGACGCGCTCCGAGGACAGCGCGGGATCGACATCAAGCGGGAGAACACCACCGGCAAAATGATCGCCACGTCCCGGAACGGACTCTGTCAGGTCCCGGTCCTGGTGGACGGCGTGCGCGTGGTCGCCACGAAGGATTTCGGCGGGAGCAGTCTCCAGACGCGTGAGAACCGGTCGTCCTACCAGAGCATCGACGACTTCGTGGACGGCAATGTGATCACCGCGATGGAGATCTACCCGCGCGGCGCGATGGTCCCGCACGAGCTGCAGGTGCCGGATGCCGCCTGCGGACTGATCGTGGTCTGGACAGGGAGCCGCAAATAGAACGGCGCACGACCTTCGTCGTGCGCCGCCGGATCGCGCTGCCGTGACCCCGCCGGCGTTCAGGGCACGATCAGCGCCTTGACGACCTCGCGACGCGCCACGACGCCGAGCGCTTCGTTGGCCTGATCCAGCCCGAAGCGCGCGGTGATCGAATCGGCCCAGGGCAGTCCCTGCCCCTGATGCGCGAGCACCTGGAGCGCGCGGTGCACGTGCGAGTAGTCGCACCCCCAGCAGCCGCGGATCTCCACATGCTTGCGATTGATCGCGAGATGCGGATTGATGGTGACATCCCCGGCGTTGGTGTACTGGCCGGCGATGACGACGCGTCCACCGTCCCGCACGAGATCGAGTGCCTGCGCCACCGCACGCGGGTCCCCCGCGGCCTCGATCACGACGTCCACGCCGCGCCCTCCGGTCCACGCCCGCACCTGCGCGGCGCGCTCCTGTTCGGGCACATCGAGATCGAGCGTGTGGGTCGCGCCCATGCGCATCGCGAACTCGAGCCGCGAGGCCGGCGCACCGATCGCGATCACGGGATGCGCGCCGCTCAGCTTCGCGAGCGCGATCGCCGCCTGCCCGACCGGCCCGGTGCCCAGCACCGCGACGGAGTTGCCGAGCGCCACCTGCCCCCGCTCGACGGCGTGCACCGATGTCACGAGTCCGCAGCCGCCGGCGATGAAGGTCGCCGGATCGACCCCTGCGGGGATCCGCAACATCTTCACCCCAGGCTTCATCCAGATGTGCGTCGCCCATCCGCCGAGCGGGCCGTCATCCATGCCGTACGTGATGCCGTACACCTTCCGCTTGGGGCATCGCGTGGTCTGCTTCGTGACGAGACATTCGTAGCAGCGGCCACAGGTCTCGTGCACGTCGAGGAAGGTGACGAGATCCCCTTCCTTGAATGGCTCCCCGTGGATGTCGGTGACGGTGCCGCGGATCTCCTCCAGATGTCCGATCGAGACGTGCCCGGGGATCAGCGGATACGGGACGCCGCTGAGCTTCCCCTGCTGGAGATGGACATCGGTGCCACAGACTTCGGAGTAGAGCGTGCGCAGGAGCGCGGCGCCGGGCTCGAGGACCGGGCGTGCGAGCTCCCGGATCTCCACCGCCGCTCCGGGACGCGGGATGACGGCGGCGCGGATCACGAGGCGAGCAGGTCGAGGAACTTCTTGCGGAGTTTGGCCACTTTGGGTTCGATCGTCACGGAGCAGTAGGCGTTCTGCGGGTTCCGTGCATAATAATCCTGATGGTACGCTTCGGCGGGGTAGTAACTCTCGATGGGCGTCACCTCGGTGACGATCGGGCGTCCCCAGGTGCCCGCCGCGTCGAAGGCCGCGATCGCCTCGCGCGCCGTCGTGGCCTGCTCGGGTGAATGCGTGAACACCGCTGAACGGTACTGCGTCCCCACGTCAGCGCCCTGACGGTTGAGCGTCGTCGGATCGTGCACGGTGAAGAAGACGTCGAGCAACTGCCGGAAGGTGATCTGCGTCGGATCGAATTCGATCCGGATCACTTCGGCATGGCCCGTCACCCCGGTGCAGACCTGTTCATAGGTCGGATTCGGTCGTCGTCCACCGGAATAGCCGTTCTCCACCGAGTGCACGCCGCGGAGCAGACGGAAGACGGCCTCGATGCACCAGAAGCAGCCGCCGGCCAGCGTCGCCGTCTCGAGCGGACGCGCGTCGGAAGCGCTCATCGTGTGGACCCGTCGAAGAGTCCACGATACTGGCCGTATCCCTCCGCCTCGAGCGACTCGACCGGGATGAAGCGGAGCGAGGCCGAGTTGATGCAGTAGCGGAGCCCCGTGGGGCCCGGGCCGTCCGGGAACACATGCCCGAGGTGCGAGTCGCCCTGCTTGGATCGCACTTCCACCCGGCGCATGCCGTAGGACGTGTCGCTGTGCTCGGCCACATTCGCGGGCTCGATCGGCTGCACGAAGGACGGCCAGCCGGTGCCGCTGTCGAACTTGTGGATCGACGCGAAGAGCGGCTCGCCGGACACGATATCGACGTAGATGCCGGCGTCGTGGTGGTTCCAGAACTCGTTGTTGAACGGCGGTTCGGTAGCGCTGCACTGCGTGACCTGGTACTGGGTCTCGTTCAGGCGCGCCTTCAGGTCGGGATTCTCGGGTTTGATCTTGTTCATCGTTTTCGGCTCCGGTGCTCGGGGCGCTGAGCGCATCCCCTGCTGTACTTAGCGCTCGGCGCGCCTGCGGGTTCCCGAACTCAGGGCTTCTTGGGTTTGGAGATCGAGCGGTAGTACTCCTCGACGTAGGCGCGGAATGCCGGGGGGACCTCGCCGCTGCGATCGATGATGACGCGGGTGCTGTCGGCCGCGCCGAGGGCGCGACGCAGGCCGAACTCGAACGCCTTCAGCCCGTCGAGGGCCTGGGCGCGCAACGCGGGGCCGGTGCGTTCGTCGGCCGCCGTGGTCGGGCGGGCGGCGGACTGCATGGCTTCGATCGCGCGGTCGAGCTGCGAGACATCGCGCCCTTGCTGCGCGAGCTCGTTGCGGAGCGCACGCGCTTCGCCGAGTCGCTGTCCCATCTCGTTCGCGAGTTGGCGGGCGGTCTCGGGGGAGATCGTCCCGTTCCCGCCCTGCGGCATCCCGTTCTGGGGCATCCCGCCTTGAGGCGTGCCACCCTGCTGACCACCGCCACCGCCGCGCTGACCGCCGCGACCCTGTTGCTGACCGCGTCCGGCGCCTTGGCCCTGTTGACCGCCTTGCTGGCCTTGGCCCTGGCCTTGGCCCTGCTGCCCTTGCTGCCCCTGTTGGCCCTGTTGGCCCTGTTGGCCGCGTCCCTGCTGCTGGCCCTGCTGGCCACCTTGCTGCCCTTGCTGCTGCCCTTGCTGCTGGC
>CAZAGK010000030.1:5500-32225 GCA_964484775.1 uncultured Gemmatimonas sp.
CCTGCTGGCCCTGCTGGCCCTGCTGGCCCTGCTGGCCCTGCTGGCCCTGCTGGCCCTGCTGGCCGCCTTGCTGGCCCTGCTGGCCCTGTCGCTGCGCACGCTCCTGTGCCTGACGCGCGCGCTCGTCCATCGACTCCAACCCCTGCACCAAGCTGCGCATGCGATCCAGCGCCTGCTGCTGACGCGCACCCTCCGACCCCTGCGCCGCGGCGGCCTGCGCCCGCTGCAGCCGGTTCCCGAGGTCGGCGATGTCGCTCCCGATCATCTGCTCGAGTGAGTTCAGGTATTCCTGGTTCCCGCTGCGGATCGCGTTCTGCGAGGCGCGCACCTTGTCCTCGGTGCGCCGTCCACGGAGCGTATCGGCCGCCTCGGCCAACGCGCGCGCGGCGCCCGGCTGATCGCGACGCGTCTCGGCCGACATCCGGTCCAGCCGACTCGCGAGGCTCCGCACCGAATCGGCCATCGCCCCCTTCTGCTGCGCGAGATTGGCGGCGGCCTGCTGACGCGCTGCGGCCTCCGCCGCGCTGCCACCGTTCGCCGCGTTCATCCGCGAGAGTTCCTGCGCGACCTTCTGCTCCTGTTCAGCGAGCGCGCGCTGCGACCGCATCGCGTCCTCGATGCCGCGGGAGCCGGCCGCCGACTTCTCCTGATCGAGCAGCCGTCGTGCTTCCTGCAGTCGGTCGAGCGCCGTCCGCGACTCGGCGGCCCCGCGCTGCCCGTTCGCCGCGGCGCGGCGCATGGCGTCGGACGCGTCCTGCAGTCGGCGCGCGGCATCGGCCATCTGCTGCGACTGCTGTTCACGCGCGAGCTTCTCGAGTTGCCGCGCCTGCTGCTCCACCTCTTGCGCCAACTGGCGCTGACTCGCGCCGCCCTGCGCGCCGCTCGCCCCCATGCGCGAGAGACTGTCCGCCTTGCGACGGGCGCGCTCGTCCTCCTGCTGCTGGCGCTGCGCCAACTGCCGGAGCTTGTCGAGCGTCTCGTCGATCTTGGCCTGCTGCTGTTCGTTCCCTCCGCCGCCACCGGCGTCGCCGCGCTGCGCCTGTTCGTACTGATTGCGCATCTTGTCGCGCTGCATCTCGAAGATGTCGGCCAGGTCGCGGGCGCTGGCTCCGCCGCCTCCGCCGCCACCACCACCGCCGCCCTGCTGTCCTTGGGCGACACGGATGTCGCGGAACAACGCTTCCGCCCGCTGCAGCTGCTGCAACGCCTTCTGCTCCGACGGGAGCGCGCCGCGCGGTGACTGCGCCACGAGCTTGCGTTCGGCCGAGTCCATCTGCGCGGCGGCCCGCGGCAGGATCTCGGCGATGCGCCGGAATCCGGTGTCCGAGGCCGCGATCCCGCGCTCCACGAGCCGCGTCGCGAGTTCGTTCACCTGTTCGCGCAGCCGCTGCTGCGAAAGCCGGAGCGTCGAGAGATCCTCCTCGAGCTTCTTGCGGTCCGCGGTCGCGCTGTCGCGCGCGATGTTGAAGGTGGCGGCGATGATCTGGCGTTGCTTCTCGGAGAGCTGACTCGGATCGTCCTGCTGCTGACCGCCGCCACCACCTCCTCCTCCCCCGCCGCCGCCGCCCTGCTGCTGGCGGTAGTCCTGCACGTACGGCCGCACCGTGAGGAAGTAGATGTCGCTCGTCGCGACCTGCGCGCCACTGACGCCGTTGTTGTCGGTCGCGCGGGCGTAGTACGAGACGACGTCGCCCGGCACGAGCTTCTCGTTCTCGAGCATCATCGTATGCCCGGCCGCGATCTCGCGGATCACACGCTGGGTGGACTCGTGCAGCGGGATCGTGCGTTCCGCACCGCCGTTCACCGAGTACACGAGCTCGAGCTTCGCCACGCCGTAGTCGTCCGCGGCCTTGGCCTCGCTGTACACCTCATCGACGGCGAGCACCTTCTGGTCGCGCCCCGGCTTCACGAACGAGACGGTCGGCGGCCGATCGGGCAAAGCGTCGATCGTGTAGTCGAGCGACCCCGTGGCGTACCGCCCATCCGGCCCCTGCAGCTCCACCTTGTAGAAACCGTTCTTCTTCACCCGGACCATGGCCAGCAACGTGCCATCGGCGGTCCGTGCGAGCGTGAGCGTGTCGGTGCCATCCACGACCACGCGCCCTCCCGCCGTCGGTGCCGTCGGCACCACGCGGACGCGCACCATCGTCCCCACGAGCGCCGCGATGTCACCGGTGGAATCCACCTGCTGCGTCGGGAGTGCGGTGTAGGCCGGATAGCGATACTCGAGGTCCAACCGTTGCACGTAGGGGAGGTTCGAGACCTCCAGCCGATACACCGGCGACCGCACGCCGTTGGCTTCCACGGCATACTCGGTCGGCGCGGCGACGTCGAACAGGCGGAAGGCGAAGGCTCCGGAGCTGTCGGGGGTCATCGGAAGGCGCGACCAGCTCGCCGAGTCGGCCGATCGCACGTAGAGATCGACGCGTTCGGTCGAGAAGCCACGCAACGTCGCCGACACGAGTTGATCGCCGCCCTTCGCGATGGTCGCGTTCCCCGGCTTCACATCGATCGCATACAGCGCGATCGGCGCGGGCGCACTCCACGGCGTCAGCATGAGCCGCAGGCCCTGTCGGAGGAACGCGGGGCCGATCGCGGTCACGACGAACGCCGCGACGATGACGCTCGCGAGGATCATCGCCGAACGCCGGAGATCGGCCCCGTCGACCGCGCGCCCATCGTCCACGCGCCGCATGCCGTCCAGCGCGTTCTTGACCAGACGTTCCGCGAACGCGGTCGAGCGCACCGGGCGCGTCGAGCTCCCCACCTCCACCGCGGTGACGAACGCACCGCCGAGGGTCGGCTCGTGCTCCTCGACGTACAGCGCCACCTGCGTGTCCGGCGGCGTGAGCGTGAACGGACGCGCGACCCATCGCCACACGGCGGCCGCGATCCCGAGCAAGAGCACGACGCGCGCGGCGATGATCGCGCCGTTCGACGCGTGTGAGGCGGCCAGCCCCCACGACACCAGCGCGATCACGACGAAGGCGACCCCGACGACGACCGTCGCTCCGCGGAGCGCGTGCTTCAGGCGCCAGCGCGCGCGCACTCCGTCGACCACCCCACTGAGCGGGGTCATGCGTTCCGTATGGGGATGCGCCATCGTCGCTCTCCTCTATGCCGCCGAACGCGACAACCGATTGGACAACACCGTCTCGCCCACGAGGACCGCGAGGGCGAGGATCATCAGATACCACCACAACGTCTGCCGTCGTTCCGCGGCCGCTTCATCGGTCGGCGCCCCGACGGTGCCTCCCTCCGGCGGCGGCGCGTTCACCGCGGCGATGATCTCCTGCGGATCGAGGCGCGAGAAATCGGCCTCCGCCAGTTCGACGTTCACCGCGATCGGCCGGCCGCTCCCGGCCGCGATCTCGGGCGTTCGCAGTTCGTAGAAGCCGGATTCGCGGAGCGCCCCCACATGCGGTACCCCGGTCGCACGCAGTCGCTCCCGCTGTCCGGATGGGGCGACCAGCAGCAACTCCGGGTCGGCGCCCGGCGCCGCGCCTCCCCTTTGGAACATGGCGGTCAACTCTCCGTGGCGCGAGAGGTCGAGCGCGCTCCCGGCCGGGAACCAGGCACGCGCGTCACTGTAGCGCGACGAGAACTTGGCCATTTCGTGCATGAACGGAAGGAACACCGGCTGCGTCGGCAGATCGGTCCAGAAATCATCGAGCGTTCCGCTCCAGACCACGATCTTCCCAGCTCCGAGCGGTCGCTCGACGATCGCCGGGCTCCCGTCGTCATGCCGAGCGATCACCGACGCCTGGGGAACCGCCGTGAGCGACCGGTAGCGATACAGATGGGCGGTTGAGAAGTCGCCACCACGGGGACCGGCGAAGGCCTCGAACATCGGGTGCGAATAGTCCACCGCCGCGATCGTCCCGCCGCCGCTCGTGCTGCGATCCACCACGGTGCCGATGCGCGCCGGCAGCGCCTCACGCCACTCGGCGGACCAGGCGTCCGCACGACTCTCACCGGGCACCACGATCAGCCCCGTCCCGCCCTGCACCGCCGCGCGCAGCCGGGCACCGACGGCCCCGGTGGGCGGCGCGCTCTCGTTCAGGATCACCAGTGACCGATCCGCGAGATCCGCGACGGTCACGTCCGCCTGGCTTCGGGTCGTGACGGAGAAGGACGGCCGGTCTCCGATCTCGAGCGCACGCGCCACGAAGAGCGATTGATTGGCGCGCGCTCCGGTCGGCTCGATCACGAGCACCGAGACGCTGGCGTCAGACGCGACGGTGAAGTAGGAGGCATCGTCGGCCTTGAGCAGGTCGCCCTTGATGCGCACGGCACCGCGCGTCGGCCCCGTCGGGACGGCGGTCGCCGCGAACCGCACCTGCACGGCGCCCGAGGCCGCGACCGTGACCCGCTTGGACTCGATCAGACGTCCGCCGAGTTCGAGCGTCGCTTCGGTGGTCTTGGACTCCTTGCCCGTATTCGTCAGACGGGCCGCGACCGTGAGTCGATCGGTCGCCGTCGTCCGGTCGCGGTCGGTCGTGACCTGCGCGACCGCGACGTCCGGACTTTCCGTGGAGCCGACATCCACCGTCGCGCTGATCGTGCCCTTGGGGAATCGCACCTCATCGAGCCGAGGACGACCGACCGCCTGGAAGTCGCTGATCATCACGACCTCGCGCTGCGGAAGATTGCTCCCCTCGAGGATCTGCGACGCCAGCTTGAGGGCCGGACCGTATCGGGTGCCCAGATCGCCGACCTTGGCATCGCGGATCGCCCGTTCCAGGCGGTCCTTCGCCGCACTGGGCTCCGTGGCGGCCGAGGCCTCGACATCGAACAGCACGAGCGTCGCGCGATCGTTCCCTCCGAGACGTTTGACCTGCGCGCGCGCCGCCTCCTGGGCCTTGGTCCATCGATCGCCATACCCCATGCTCCACGAGCGATCCAGCAGGATGACCATCTCGCGGGCGCCGGAGCCGGCGGCGCTGATCGCGCGCCGCTCGAAGAAGGGACGCGCGAAGGCCGCGACGAGGAGCAGCAGCGCCGCACACCGGAGCAACAGAAGCAGCAGATGCCGGAACTTCTGCTGTCGGACCGACTTGTACGTGACCTTCTGCAGGAACATCAGCGACGGGAACTCGACGACCGTCTTCCGCTCCCGATTGATCAGGTGCAGCACGATCGGCACGGCGAGCGCCGCGATCCCCGCGAGGAAGGCCGGTGCGAGCATCCCCATCAGCGCACCCGGATCTGGCGCTCACGCGCCGAGAGATAGGCGAAGAGCGCACTGTCGAGCGGCTTCGAGGTGTCGAGCAGGGCGTAGTCCACACGCTGCTCCCGCGTGCGACGCGCGAGCGCTTCGGAGTGCGCACGCACGAGCTCGCGATACTGCTTCCGCAGGTGATCAGGGATCACCGGCATCGCCACCCCCGACTCGGCATCCACGAAGTTCGTGGGCTCGTCGAAGGGGAAGTCGAGCTCCGTGCGGTCGAGCAGATGGAAGACCACGAGGTCGTTGCCGCGGCCGCGCAGGTTCTCGATGGCGTGGAGCACGGCGTCCGGCTCCTCGTACAGGTCGCTGATCAGCACGACGATGCTGCGGCGCCTCGTGGACTCCGCCAGCTGCTTGAGCGGCGGCTCGAGGGTGACAGGCGTGCGCGACGGATCCGGCGGCGACGGCATCCGGCTGGTGCGGTCGAGTGCGTGCAGCACATGCTGCATGTGCTTGGCCGACGACGGGATGAACTCGCGGATCGTCCCGTCGATCAGCGCCAGCCCCACGCGATCGCGCTGCGCATTCGAGAAATAGGCCAAGCACGCTGCGAGCACGCACCCGTACTCGAGCTTGCTCATGACCGACGGTGCGTCCGGATCGCCGCGGTACCGCATGGAACGCGAGGTATCGAGGACCGCCAGGAAGTTGGAGTTTGTGTCCGCCTCGAACTCCTTCACATAGTGGCGATCGGTGCGCGCGAAGAGGCGCCAGTCGATGCGGCGGATGTCGTCCCCCGGCATGTACTGGCGATGTTCGGCGAAGTCCGTGGATGCGCCAAGATGCGGCGACCGATGGAGTCCGTTGATGAACCCCTCGACGACCGTTTTGGCGAGCAGCTCGAGATTCCCGATCCGGGAGAGGACCCCCGGGTCGAGGAAGCGCGCGCCACCGATCGCGGGCGTGGTCACCGGAGCCCGGACTTGGGCACGGGGACGTAGGCGAGCAGCTGATCGATCACGGACTCCGACGACACACGCTCCGACTCGGCATGGAAGTTGAGCAGCACGCGATGCCGCAGCACCGGCTTCGCCAGTGCCCGGATGTCGTCGAAGCTGACATGGGTCCGCCCCTGCATCAGGGCGCGGGCCTTTCCGCCGAGGATGAGATGCTGCGGTGCGCGGACGGAGGCACCGTAGTTCACCCACTTCTTCACGAAGTCGGGCGCGTTCGGACCCGGTCGGCTCGTGCGCGCGAGGTTCACGGCGTAACGCGCCACGGCATCGGCGACGGGGACGCGACGCACGAGCTGCTGGAAGGCGGCGAGGTCGGCGCCGGTGATCGCGTGCTTGAAGACCGGCTTGTTGGTGGAGGTCGTGCTCTGCACCACGTCGACCTCCTGATCCTCCGTCAGATAGTCGATCACGATCTCGAACATGAAGCGGTCGAGCTGCGCCTCGGGGAGCGGATAAGTGCCCTCGAGTTCGATCGGGTTCTGCGTCGCGAACACAAAGAACGGCTCGGTGAGCTGATACGTCTGCCCCTGCACCGTCACTCGGTGCTCCTGCATGGCCTCGAGCAGTGCGGCCTGCGTCTTGGGCGGCGTGCGGTTGATCTCGTCCGCGAGCACGATGTTGGCGAACACCGGCCCCGGCATGAAGACCAGCTTTCGCCCGCCCCCCTGCGGATCATCCTTGATGATCTCGGTGCCGGTGATGTCGCTCGGCATGAGGTCCGGGGTGAACTGGATGCGCGAGAACTTCAGATCGAGCACCTTCGAGACGGTGTTGATCAGCAGGGTCTTCGCGAGTCCCGGCACGCCCACGATCAGGCTGTTGCCGCCGGCGAGCAGCGAGGTGAGGACGAGTTCGATGACCCCCTCCTGCCCCACGATCAGCTTGTGCAGCTCGGAACGGACCTGATCGCAGCCCGCCTTGAGGCGTTCCGCATGGGCGAGGTCGTCGGACGATTCGAGCGAAGGATTCGAGGTGTGATCGGCCACTGCGCGTTCCGGTTCGAGGAGAGGAGGACGAGGGCTAGTGCGTGAGCGCGTAGATCATGAAGTTGACACCCAACTTGAACACTTCGTTCGACTGGTCCACGGCGGCGAATCCCGTGCCCGACCACTGCCAGAACTCGCCGATGTCGCTGTTGAGCGCCCCGATCGCCATCAGCCGCCGCTTCGGGTCGCCGTTCTCGTACCAGCCCCACCATTGCGGCACGCCACGGTAGCAGGCGCGGCGATTCGCCAGACACTGCCGTTCCACGACCTTCAGGTCGATCTTGAAGAAGGAATCGAAGATCGGCTCCTTCCCCGTCAGTTGCACCGGACGGATATCGGGCAACGCCCGCCGCATCTGCAGCAGCGTGGTGTTCCAATCCTGCGGACCGCCGAAGTCGTCGAAGATGACGAAGCCGCCCTTCATCAGATAGTTGCGCATCCCCAGGACCTCCTTCTCGTTCGGCATCCATCCGCCGGGCTCCGAGAAGTAGGCGACCGGATACTTGAACAACTCGGGATCGTCGAGCGCGACGATCACCCCGCCGACCATCCCCTTCTTCGGGACGTAGGGCTTCATCGTGGTGACTTCCTTGAGGATCTTCACCAGGTGTTCATCCGCATTCGGGTAGTCGTGCGACCACCCCGGTCCTTCGGCGCCGGACCAATGCATGTAGCCGCGGTACTTGATCCGCGCGAAGGTGAAACGACCGTCGTACGCGGGATTCCCGCGGAAATCCGGCGGAGTCCAGAACTCGTCGGGACTCCCGAAGAACTGCTGGAACCCGCCACCGCGATTCCCGCGCTGCGCCGTGGCGACCGACGGGGCGAACACCCCCGCGCACAGGCAGCCGACCGCGAGCAGCATCAGGGACCGCCCGACCGCACGCCGCATCCTCATGGCTTCCCTCCGTCGACGATCCTCAACAACAACTCCTGCGCCGGCACGAAGCCGGGGGCCTCCTCCAGCGCCGCGAGCACCGACCGCTTGGCCGCCGCGGCCTCTCCGGCCTCGAACTCCACGCGCGCGAGCTGATAGAACGCATCCGCCCGATCCGCCGGATCGAGCGCGACGACCGCGCGCCGCTCGCGGACGGCCAGCGTGAGTTGTCCCTTCCCGCGCGCCAGCGCCGCCAGCTGCTCATGGCGCGGGATGTCATAGGGGTTGATGTACATGCTGCGGTCCAGCACGTCGATCGCACGCGCGGTGTCGCCGAGCGCCAGCAGGATCGGGATCAACCGCTCGTGTGCCTCGAGGCTCGACTCGTTGTGCAGGATGATCTCCGACAGCGTCTCCGCCGTCCGTGCGCGATCACCACGCGCCGCGTACAGACGAGCCAGCGCGAGTGACGCGCTCTCCTCTCCGCCGAATCCCGGGAAGAGCGTCCGGACCCGCTCCAGCGCGGCGATCGCCGCCGTGGTATCGCCACGCTGCAGCTGTTCACCGGCACTGCGCAGCCGCGCCTGCACCGAGTCGAGCGACGCGATCCGCGGACCGAAGCGCTCCTGCATGAACGCGTCGAACTTCTTGTCGAACGCCTTCGGATCCACGTTGAGCACGGTCCGGAACACCTCGTCCGTGTTCTTCCCTGCCTTGTACCCCTGCAGCATCGCGAGCAGCGCCTTGTCGCCCCCGTCGCGGGCGATCAGGTCGCACACCAGTGACGCCTGATAGTACGAGAACTGCACCTGCTCGGGATACGCCGGGCGCATGAAGCCATCGTTCATCCGGCTCACCGGGACCAGCTTCCCCTTGCGGTACGCATCGAGGAAGTCCGGAGACACATCGAAGCCCCAGCCGGCCTTCGCGCGATGCTCCTCGTACACCGAGAGCCCTTCCGACAACCACCGAGGCACCTTGTGGTCGGTCAGTCCGAGCGTGAAGGTGTGCGCGAGTTCGTGCCAGACGGTGGACCCCCAGTTGAAGGGTCCCGCATCCTTCGCCGCCGGTGAGTCGAACGCCAGCGTGCTGCCGAAGCTCACACCGAGCGCGCCGAGCCCCGCGAGCCCCACGGTGCGCACGGAGAAGTCAGCATGGCTCCGATAGACCTCGATCCGGACCGGAGGCGTCGGCGTATACGCATACTTCTCGGCGAACGTCTTGTACGCGCGTTCGGCGAGTTCGCCGGCGTACAGCCCGAGCAAGGCCGCCTCGCTCTTCTCCACCATCAGTTCGACGGGTCCGTACGTCCGCGTCTCGTAGTTCGAGAAGGTGTCCAGCAGATCCAGCGTGTTCTTGATCCGCACATCGTACGGGTCGCCGGCGAAGGCCGTCTCCAGCGCCTTCCGCCCCTCCGCGATCTTGCCGAGTCGCAGGAGGTTCATCCCCAGCTGCCCATGCGCGGACCAGCCCTTGGGCTCGACCGCCACGCCCTCGCGCGCGAACGCGGCCGCGGTCTCATAGAGCCGGACGCGCCCCGCGAGCTCGGCCATCGTGGCGAAGAACCCCGCGTCGTGCGGATTCAGCGCGAGCGCGCGCTGACGGATCGCATCGTAGGCCGTCCGGTTCCCGGCCAGATACTGGATCGCCGCCGCCGTCGCCAGCGCGTCGGACGAGGCGGGATTCACCGCGAGCGCTCGGTCGATCTCGCGCTGTGCGTCGGCGTACTGCTCCAGATCCATCAGCGCGCGGGCCCGCAGCACACGTGCCGGCACCGAGTTCGGATTCACCTTCATCGCGATCGCGATCAGCGAATCGACCCCGGGGATCCCGTCGGCCAACCGGCGCTTCGCCTCCCCGATGAGTCCCGCCACCGAGACGCTGTCGCGGTCGAGCACTTCGGCGAAGGTCTTCTGCGCATCGACATCGTTGTACTTCTCGAGGAAGAGCTCGCCGAGCGCGATCCGCGCGATCTGATTCCCGGGGTCGCGCGACAGCGCCCGATCGAAGGCGCGCAACGCGTCCTTGAAGAGCTGCGGGTCGTCCAAGCCCAGGTACCGACAGGCGATCGCGACGGCGGTGAGTTCCTCGCTCGTGAGGCGCGTCGCGCGCGTGTTGTAGATGTCGATGAAGCGATCGAACTCCTTCATGGCGCGTTCGCGCTCGCCGCGGTCGAAGTGCAACTGGGCCAGGCGCACCGTCGCCGTGAGCGAGTCGCTGGCGCGCAGCTCCACCGCGCGCACCCAGGCGCTCTCAGCCGCGGCCAGACGACCGCGATGCAACAGCACCGTCCCGAGGGTCGTCAGCGCTTCACGACCATCGGGTTGAGCGGACAGACGACGGGCGAGCGACTCCGCGTCGTCGTACCGTCCGCTGTCGAGCGCTCCGCCGATACGGCTCAGGCGCACGGCCATGACGCTGTCGCGCTCCTGCGCCGACAGCACGCAGGGTCCGAGCAGGGCGGTCCCGGCCAGCACGAGCTGCCAAAGTCGCCACTTCATGGGGCGCCCTCCACCGTGCGGATCTCGCGCGCCTTGCGCGCCAGCGCCACGAGCGCGCGCTCGAGCTCGACGGCGTAGGCGTCCGCCGCCAGCGTGGACTTCCGGCGCTTCAGTTCCTCGACGGCATCCTCGAGCACGAACCGTTCCTTGTAGAGCGCCGTGAGTCGCGCGTCGGCGTTCGCGACGCGCGCCCGGGGCCCCGCGTCGAGGAAGAAGCGGCGCGCGAGGAATCCGTCAGCAGTCTTGGACGACGGGTCCGGCGTCCCTTCGTGGTCGCCATCATCGTCCAGCTGCGGATGCTCGGTCTGGATCCGGGAATCGTTCTCGTACAGGCGCTTCGTCTCCTTGGCCGCGTACGCATAGGCCTCCAAGAGCGAGATCCGACCGTCCTTGTCGAGATCCGCTCCGCCCTGGGCGAGCGCATCGACGAAGTAGTCGCCGAAATGCGATTCGTTGCGCTCGAAGCTGCTCTTGGTCGCCGTGATCACCACGCGTCCCGGTGCCGAGAGCAGACCCAGCATGTCGCCGCTCGCGCTCGTGAGGTTCACGAAGGCCAACCGCTGGGCGCCGAACTTCGCCAGCAGACGCTGGAAGTCCGCCGCCGTGAGATCGGGCCCCGGCAGGGAGATCCGGGAGTCGGCACCGTCCCCTGCCCCATGCCCGATGAGCACGACCAGCGTCGTCGCGGCGGCCCCGCCCTGTTCCGCGAGCTGCGTGATGGTCCGTTCGATGTTCGCCTTGGTTGAGGCGCCGCGGAATCGGGGCGACTTCAGCGTGCTGTCCTCGGCGAACCAATAGATGTCACTGTCCGCTACTCCGAACCGATCGTGCATCGCGGTCGCCAGACGCTCGGCGTTGCCCGTGAACTCGGCCGTGTACTTGGGGTCACCGCCGAGTCCGGCCGCGATCACCACGCGCACCTGTGCCGCGAGCGAGAGCGGCGCGGTGAGGCCGAGCGCGAGCACCAGGCGCCGCATCATGCGAGCCCCCGCCACTTGCGATAGCCCCACTCGGCCGAGGCCAGCAGCACGATCACCAGGAAGTTGATCGGCATGTCCCAGAGATCCATCTCGTTGACGACCGTCACACCGCGGCGGGACATCGCCACGTCCTCCGCGAGCGTCGAGAGGCGATCCGTCGTGTAGAAGCGCCCTCCGGTCTCGTCGGCGATGCGCTTGAGGAGCGAGGCCCGCATCTCGGCGTCCACGTACTCCGCGTTGAGCTCGGCCACGCGCAGGTACGTCGTGTCCGCTGCGGCCGCTGCGGTCGGCGCGGTGGGATCCGTCGCCTCGATCCGCACGGCGTAGACCCCGATCTCATCGGGGGTGAACGTCGCCCGGTACTCGCCGTCACGATCGACCGTCCAGTCGAGCGGGACGTCCCGCAGGGCGCCGGAGGGAGACTTCAGATGCGCCACGACGTGCGCATCGTTCCGGCGGCTGTACAGACTGTCCGCCACCGACGCGCGGAGCTCGACCGGCGTCTTCGGATTCACCGCGTCGGCCGAGAGCGTCGCCTGCACGCGCGTCGGGACATCGGCGGTGAGGAAGCGGAGGAGCTGCCGCCAGAAGGTCGGATATGTCGGATCCCCGACCGGGATGTCGGCATGCATCTGCCAGATCCACGTATCCTGGACGGGCAGTGCGACGGCGAGTCCCCGTCCGTATCGCTGGTACACGAGGATCGGCTGCTCGTAGCTGCGCACGCCGCTGTTCGGATCCTCGACGCGTCCCTGTTTCGGGACCCGACCGGCGATGAGCGTCGTCGCCCCGGGCTTCACGCGGACGATCCGGTTCACCGTCGTCACGCTCGGCAACGTACGCCAGCGCTCGGCCGACTTCTCGGGGCTCGCCGCGACCTGCGTGACGGCGCTGTTCATCCCCGCCGGGGTGACTGCGGAGGTGAGATCCGCGAGGAAGGTCTTCTCGTCCGGGACCGCCGCCCCTTCGATGACGACCGGCATCACCTCGGCGAGCGGTGTTCCCGCGTAGCCGCCTTCCCCGAACGCCCGACGCCCGCCGAGGAAGAGCAGTCCACCACCGCGGGTGTTCACGAAGTCGGCGAGCATCGCGAGCTGCTCGCTCGTGAAGAAGCTCGCCTCGACCGACCCCAGGATGATCGCGCGATACTTGAACAGTTCACCGCGGCTCACCGGGAAGCCCGCGGCGAGTTCGTCGGGGCCGTCGATGTTCATGCGGAAGAACTTCCCGTCCGCCGTGCGCTGCAGGGCCACGAGCTGGAGATTGGAATCCGCCTCGACCGCCGCCTTGATGAAGCGCAGCTCGTGGCGCGGTTCCCCTTCGAAGTACAGCACCTTCTCCCGTCCGTCCCGCACACGCACCAGCAGCTGCTGCTCGTTGTTCTGCTCGACCTGCTCGCCGGGCTGGAGCGCGATCCGGAAGGTCAGGGTCCGCGCGCCCGACTCCGTGAGCTGCACCTGGACCCGCACCGGCGTCAGGTCGCCGTCGCGCGGGAGCACGATCTCGCTCCGCCCCACGACGCGACCGCCATCCTCGATCACGAGGGGCACTTTGTCGCCGGAGAATCCGCGCTGCCGGATGAGCACATCGGCGATCAGCGTGCTGCCGCGCAACGCGTCGCGATCGCTCTCGACGCGGCGCACCTCGATGTCGCGCGTGAACTCCTCGCGCCCGATCCCGACCGTGAACACCGGTACCGACTTCGCGCGCAGCGACAGCAGCTGATCGGCGAACGCGGTGCGTGCGTTGTCCGCACCGTCGGAGAAGACCACGAGTCCCGAGAGCGGCACCGACTCGAGTTCACCGCGGACCCCTTCGATCGCCGCGCCCAGACGCGTCTCGTTCGCGTCGAAGGCCAGCGCCCCCGGCGCGTCCACTCGGGTCGCCGTGGCCCCGAACCGGAACTCGCGGACCAGGAAGCGCTGGCGGAGCTGTTTCATGACGGCGGCGTCAGCGGCGTCCACACTGTCGCGAACGAAGTCGGCGCGCGTCCGGCCTCCCCGGTCCGCGATCCGCATGCTTCGCGAATCGTCCACCAGCACGCCCACGTAGTTGCGTTGCGGGACCGCGGCGTTCAGCAGCAGCATCGGTCGCAGCAGACACCCGATCAGCACCACGAGCAACGCGACGCGCAATCCGAGCAGCACGCGGCGATCCTGCGGCGTGCTCTTCCCCCGCACCGCACGATAGCTCCGCACGGCGGGGACGGCGATCAACGCACCGAGCACCAGCAGCACGAGGATCGGCGCGGGCGCCCCCCAAGCGAAGTCGCCCCGCGCGAACACCGCAGGCCGGTACTTGAAGAGGAATTCGAAGATCGCGCCCAGCGCGTTCAGCATCGAGTCGTGGCGTAGGCTGCGAGGTGATGACCTGGGCGGCCGAGCCGCCGGGACAGTATCCTACTTAACAGTTTCTTCGGCCCATCCGTTGAGACACGTTCCTCCCCCCGTCTGTTCCTCCCCGTCCATTCCCTCCCGGATGAACGCCTCGGCCCAATGATCGTGCCCGAACCGCTGACCCCGCTAGCCCTTGCCGACCTCGAATCGGCTGCTCATCGGATCGCCGGGACGGCGGTCCGCACACCGTTGCTCCGACTCCCGGTGGACGGTCCGGCGGAGATCTGGCTCAAGCTCGAGTCGCTGCAACCCATCGGCTCGTTCAAGCTGCGCGGAGCGCTCAACGCCATCCGGGCCCTCCCTCCGGCCGCGCTGCAGGCCGGTGTCCACACCACGAGCGCCGGGAACTTCGCCCAGGGGCTCGCGTGGGCCGCGCGGGAGGCTGGTGTCGCCTGCGCCGTCTTCGCCCCCGATCACGCCCCCGCGACCAAGCTGGACGCGATCCGGCGCCTCGGTGCCTCGGTCACCCTGGTCCCCTTCGCCCAGTGGTGGCACTGGCTGCAGCAGCACCACGTCGACGGTGCCGCCGGGACCTTCGTGCACCCGGGAGCGGATCGGCTGGTGATGGCGGGGAACGGGACGATCGGCGTCGAGATCCTCGACGAACTCCCCGATGTGAACGCGGTCCTGGTGCCGTACGGATCCGGCGGGCTGGCCTGCGGCATCGCGTGCGCTACCCGTCTGCTGCGCCCGGCCACGACGGTGCATCCCGTCGAACTGCATGGTCGGTCACCGCTCGGCGCCGCGCGGGCCGCCGGTGGTCCGGTGACGATCCCCTACACCGCCAACTTCATCGACGGGATGGGCGGGACCACCGTGCTCCCCGAGATCTGGCCCCTCGCGCGGGACGTCCTCGGCCCCGTGCTCGAAGTCACGATCGATGAAGTCGCCGGCGCCGTGCGGACGTTGGCGGAGCGGAGTCGGGTGATCGCCGAGGGAGCCGGCGCAGCGCCGGTCGCGGCCGCGCTGCGACATGCCGCGACACTCGGCGCGCGCCGGATCGTCTGCGTGGTGTCGGGCGGCAACATCGATCTCTCGACCCTGATCACGATCCTCGGCGGCGACCTCCCCGCCTGATGGCGGCGCGACGCGGACCGGGGACTACGGCTTGGCGACCCGCGTCTTGGTCCAGATCGCGATCGTGGGACAGACGCGCGCGTTGACCGTGAACTCTGTGGGGATCGAGTTCAGGGCGGTATACGATTCGATCGCGGCGATGATCTTCACCGGGAGCGCCCGGTCGAGATCCCCGGATTCGATCTGATCGAACTGCGAGCGATCGATGAAGATCGTCACGCAGCCCGCCGTCGTCCCCGCCGCGGATCGCGTGGATTCGATCGTCCGCCCCGAGGGTCCCCCCGACACCTTGAACCCCGGGATCTGGCGGAGCAGATCGGTCGCGAGGATCGGGTGCTGGTCCTCGATCTCCTTGGGCCCCATGAAGCGGCTCCCCTGCGTCAGGCGCTTGCGGTCGTTGAAGCCGACCCGCTCGAGACCTTCGTCGAACTCTCCCGCGACCTTCACCGTCGGGAGCGCCTGCGCCGCATCGGACATCGCGATCGCGACCTCGGCTGGACGCTTCCCCGAGAGTTCGACCGGCAACGAGTACACCGCATAGCCGACCTTCCGGACCTGGAGCATCTGGGTGCCCGGCGGGAGTCCGTCGAGCGCGAACCGTCCGTCCGCGTCGGTGGTGGCGGTGGCGCTCGTGCCGGCGACCGTGACCTGCGCGCCGCTCAGCGGTGCGCCGGTGCGCGCGATGACGCGCCCCTTCACGACCGCGATCGAGGGCCCGGTCCCGACCACGAAGCGCACCGCCTCGATCGGCGGTTTCTCCGCCGCGTGGCGGATCTGGATCTCGGACTTCTGGTTCGTGCCGTAGCTGACCTCGAGCGAACCGGAGAGCGCCTCGGGGAGTCCGCAGATGGCGAAGGTGCCTTTGCCGTTGGTCCGAGCCTGTCGCACCCGCTCGGGCCCATTGGTGCCGTTCGACACATCGCGATACACGAACGAGAGCGCCGCGTTCTCCATCGGCTTCTCGGTGTCGGCGTCGTACACACGGCCGAACACGATCGTGGGGCCGGCAGAGAGGGCGGCGTTCCGGTTGCAGTTCGCGAGCTTGAACTCCCCGATCGTCGGCGTCGAGGCCGAGACGTCCACACGCTGTCCCGCCGGGAAGTCGATCGGCGGGCTGATGACGGCGAGCCCGAGCGAGTCGAGGAACGGATGCTCGATCGAGACCTGATGCTGCCCCGCCGGCACGCTGTCGAGCTGATACTGCCCGCGCATGTTGGTGACGGCTTCGCGCCCGGTGTTGACCACGCGCACCCGGGCACCGGCCAACGCCCCACCCCGCAACGAGTCGCCGATCACGCCGAACATCGTCGCGATCGGCCGTTTCGCGGCCACGTCCTGCGCCGCGAGCGACGACGGCACGACCAGCGCGGCCATCACGAGGGCGGCCGACGCGACGCACCAGGAGAGCGCTGAACGCATCCGCATCAGAGGAGCGTGTTGGTCCACCCTCCGTCGGCGGCGATGGCTTGCCCGGTGACGAACCCCGCGCGATCGCTCGCGAGGAAGGCGATCACTGCCGCGACTTCGCGCGGTTCCCCCAATCGACGTGCCGGCGTCTGTGCGGACCATGCGGCATATACACCGTCACGCGTCCCCCCGGTCCGTGCCACCGTGTCGTCGGCGAGCTGCTTCAGCCGGTCGGTCTCGGGGTAGCCCGGAAGCACGGTGTTCGCGGTCACGCCATCGGCGGCGACCTCGTCGGCCAGCGACCGGAAATACCCCGTGACCGCCGCCCGCATGGTGTTCGAGAGCGCCAGGTTCGTGATCGGACGCTTCACCGCCATCGACGTGATGCCGATGATGCGCCCCCACTTCCGCTCGCGCATCCCGGGGACGAAGGCCCGGCAGAGCTCGACGGCGCTGCGCAGCAGCAGCGCGGTGGCCAGCTCCCACGCCTCCCACGAATGCTGCGTGGCCGGGCCCGGCGTCGGCCCCCCGGTGTTCGTCACCAGGATGTCGACGCGCCCGTCGAACCGCTCCTGCATGGTCCGCACGACCGTCGCGATCCCCTCGGCGGTGGAGATGTCCGCCACGATCGTCGCCGCCACGCCGCCGAACGACTCGAGCGACGTCGCCGCCCGTTCGAGCGCGGCGGCGTCACGGGCGCAGATGACGACACGCGCCCCTTCTCGGACGAGTTCCTCGGCCGTGGCCAGCCCGATCCCCCGGCTCCCACCGCAGACGAGCGCGATCCGGTCGCGAACGCCGAGTTCCATCCTACTTCTTCTCGCGCAGGTAGGCGTCGGAGCCGTCGAGCCAATCGGCGCGCGGCGGCGTGAAGAAGTCGAGGTCCAGCGTATCCTCGAGCGCGTGCGCCTCGTGGCGCACGTTCCCGGGGATCAACAGGACCTCGCCCGCGCGCACATCCACGTAGGGAGCGTCCGGTGCCTTGTCGGCGTTCTCACCGACCCAGAACCGGAGCGCACCGTCGAGGATGTACGTGACCTGCTCGTTGTGATGCTCGTGCGCTTTCACGATCGAGCCCTTCTTGAGGAAGACCTGCGCGACCATGGCGCGGTCGCCGGTCAGGACCTTGCGGGAGAGGAGCGGATTGAGCTGCTCCAGACGGACATCGCTCCACGCGTGATGAGTGGCCTCGGCCATGCGTTCCTCGGGATCGGAGAAGGGGGATCGTGCGAAATTAGCTCATCGACCGCCGCTGCGCGGCCCCTTGGAGCCGCTCGACGCGCCACCGGACGGACCGCTGGAACGCTTGGCACCACCGCGACCGCCGGCACCACCGGACGATCCGCCGGAACCACCGCTCCGACCACCGGAGCCGCCGCTGCTGCGACCGCCCGAGCCACCGGAGCCACCGCGGCCGGCCGGAGGACGAGCGGCACCACCGCCCTGCTCACGGCGCTTCGCCTTCTCCGCGGCGCGGGCGCGCTCCTGCGCCTTGCGCGCTCGGATCTCGGCGATCCGTTCGGCGAGCGGCACTTCCAACTTCCCCGCCGGACGTGCCGCGTAGTCGAAGTCGGGCACCGTGACGCGCGGCAGGCGCTTGCTGATCGCCTTCTCGATGGCGCGCAGGTCGTTCTCCTCGTCGGGTGCGACGAAGGTGAAGGCCTCACCGGTGAGTTCGGCGCGCGCGGTGCGTCCGACGCGATGGATGTAGTCCTCCGGCGCCGCCGGCACGTCGAGGTTCACGACGTGGCCGAGTGCTTCCACGTCGATGCCGCGGGCGGCGATGTCGGTGGCGACGAGCACGCGATACGTCCCGTCCTTGAAGCCGGCGAGCGCGGCCGTACGGGCGCTCTGCGAGCGGTTCCCGTGGATCCGCTCGGCCTTGATCCCGTGCGTCACGAGATACGACGCGAGCCGGTTCGCGCGATGCTTGGTACGCGTGAAGACCAGCGCCTCCTTCATGTCGCCACGCTTGAGCAGTTCCAGGAGCAGCGCCGACTTCAGTTCGGCCGCCACCGGATAGACCGCCTGCGTGATCCCCACTGCCGGTGCCGACTGGCGCTCGACGTTGATCGTCGCCGGATTCTGCAGCATCTCCTTGGAGAGCTGCGCGATCGCCGGCGGCATCGTGGCGCTGAAGAACATCGTCTGACGCTTCGTCGGGATGTGCCGCAGGACGCGCCGGATGTCGGGCAGGAATCCCATGTCGAGCATGCGATCCGCTTCGTCGAGCACGAGGTATTCGAGCTTGTCGAGCTTGGCGTACGGCATCCGGAAATGGTCCAGCAGACGCCCGGGCGTGGCGATCAACACATCGACGCCGCTGCGGAACGCGTGCTCCTGCGGTCCCATCCCGACCCCGCCGAAGATCGCGGCGGCGGTGAGCGGGGTGTGCAGCGACACTTCCTGGACGTTCGCGAGCACTTGCGCGGCGAGCTCACGCGTCGGCACGAGCACGAGGGCACGGGTGGCCCCTCGCGGCCCCGCCATCAGGCGGTGGAGGATCGGAAGGACGAAGGCGGCGGTCTTGCCGCTGCCGGTCATGGCGCAGGCAAGGACGTCGCGGCCGGCCATGGCCGGCGGGATCGCATCCTGCTGGATCGGCGTGGGCTTCACATAGCCGACTTCCTTGATCCCGCGCAGGAGGTCGGGGTGCAACGACAACTGGGAGAACGACAACGGCAACTCCGTTCTGGGGCGCTGACTTTCACAAGGAGGGTCACCGCAGCGCCGCGCGGTAACCCTCTTCGTTAAGTATAGCGGCTTGCACGGCTACGGACGGCGTTCGCCCCAGGGCGGCGGGCCGTCCCGAGGCGGCCCGTCGCGTGGTGGACCGTCCGGCCCGGGCCGACCATCGGGCGGGCCCCCGAGCCCGAGCGGATCCATCCCGCGGCCGCGGCCACCAGGTCCTCCGCGCCCGCCCCGACCGCCACGCCCTCCGGGGCCGCCGAACGGGTCGCCGAGTCGGCCCATCTCCTCGAGACGCTTCTGCTGGTCGGCATCGAGGAACGGGGCCACGCGGGCACGCATCGAGTCGAGTTCCTGACGCAACTGCTCCCGTGCCGCACGGATGATCGTGTCGTTGCGCGCCGCCGTGTATTCCAGCGCCGGGAGCACCTTCGCGAGTTGCGCCGAGTCCTTCGGCTGGATCACGTCGCGCATGTGGTTCACGAACCCCGCCGGGCGACGCAGCCCGCCGATCTCCGTGGCACGCCGCGTGGCGATCGCCGTGCGCGTCACCGCACCCAGCACCCCGCCCAGGATGAGCGTGAGCAGGAGGATCAGCGCCGCCTTCCATTCGATCTTCATGTCCGATCCCCTTACTGCGACGCCGTGACGTCGCTGTCGAGTGAGTACACCGCCGACAGGGTGACCTGCGGCAATCCGAGCGCGCCGTCGAGGCTCGTGGAGCCTGTCGAGCGCATGTTCAGTACGGCGAGCACGAGCGTTGCCGCCACGGCCACCGGTGCCATCCAGAGGAAGGTGCGCCCCAGCGACCGCTCGAGCCGGAGCGTCGGCGCCGTGCGCCGCGACTCGACCCGCGCCATCACCCGATCCGCGAATCCCGGCGCGAATCGCTCCGCCCGCGATGCCTGCAGCATGGTCGCCACCTCCCCTTCCGTCGTCTCGTCCGTCATGCTGATCCCTCCGCGGGGATCGCCCCGCTGTTCCGTGCCGGTGCGAGCAGCCCCTGCAACTGTTTCATGCCGCGCGCCAGGCGCGACAGGACCGTCCCTTCGGGAACCCCCAGCGCTTCCGCTGCCTCGCGCGTGGAACACCCGTCGATCATCCGCAACACCACCACCGCGCGGTGATGCGGCGGCAACTGCTCCAACGCCGCATCGACCAGCACCTTCGCCTCCTGCGCCCGATGCTCGGCGGTCGTCGAGACCGCGAGCTCCGGGGCGCCGCTCGCATCGTCATCGATGCTCACGTAGCGCTGCGCGGTGCGCTTCTGCCGCTTGAGCGCGTTCAACGACAGGTTCACCGCGATCCGCTGCAGATACGTCTTGACCGATGCCTCGCCCCGGAAGTCGTTCAAGGCGTCGAAGAACCGGATGAAGGTCTCCTGACCGACATCGTCCGCGTCGTCGCCGCGGCCGAGCATCCCGATCACCGTCGCCGCCACGACCGGTTCGTAGCGCTCCACCAGCTCGCGGAAGGCGCGCGGGTCCCCGGCACGCGCCCGGTCCAGCAGCGCGCGTTCGTCGGCCCTCGGGTCCACGTCTGGGGAATGCGTCATGCGGCACCGGAGATGGGGCGGGGACCTCAGCGTCCCCCCGTCACGGTCTTGGACAACCGGACCTGTCCAATCATTCCATCCGGGGCCGACAGGGGCAACCACGGCGCCGCGATCCGGCCGCCCCGGCCGACGGCAACCACCGATGGAATGAAACCGGATGCCCGGTTGTCCATCCTGACGAATGCGCCGACTCGGCGCCGCCAATCCACTCCTCCTGAGGACCCCCCGATGCCCACGATCCGTCGCCCGATCGGCACCCCGCTCCTCGCGCTCGTCGCCCTCATCGCCGGTGGATGCGCGAAGGCCGCCGCGACCGTGACCGCCTCCAGCGGCACCACCATCGCGACCCCGAACGCCACCAACACCGCCCTCCCCGCCGCCTACCGCCTCTTCTCCGACAGTGTGACGATCACCGTCGAGGGGAACACCCTGGTGCTGCGCACGAAGGACGTGCCCGACCACAAGAGTGCGTACTTCCCCACGAGCGACGCGCGCTACCAGGCCTACAACGGCACCAATCCGCTCTTCAGCATCAACCCGAACCGCATCGCGACGCAGTCCATCACCTTCCGGATCCCGCTCAACCCCACCTCGGCCACGACCAAGAGCGCGACGCCACTGGGGCCGATCGGCATCTCGCTGAATGGCGTGGTGTTCTTCAACCAGTACGCGGGGCCGAATCAGCCGCTGACCAACGAGATCAACAGCTTCGATCAGGCCAACGGACATCCGCAGCAGAGCGGCCAGTATCACTATCACATCGAACCGCTGCGCCTCACCGACCTCTACGGCAAGGACGCGCTCCTTGGCTTCCTGCTCGACGGATTCCCGGTGTACGGGCCCGTCGAAGGCGGACGGACGCTGACCAACGCCGACCTCGACATCTACCACGGGCACAGCGCCGTCACGAAAGAGTATCCGAACGGGATCTACCACTATCACATCACCGCCGCCGATCCCTACATCAACGGCTCGGGCTTCTACGGCGTCGCCGGCACCGTCGGGAACTGATATGCCCCTGCCCCGCCTCGCGCGCCGCATCCTCGTCGCCGGTCTTCTGATCGGCGGCGGGATCGCCGCCGCCTCCGCCAGCAACGTCACGCCGACCCTCGACCGCCACGATTCATCGCTGCGCGTCGAGAATGGCGTCTGGACCCGCCGCGGCGTGCCCTTCACCGGGACGCTGACCGACGCCGATCCCTCGAACGGCGAACGGCGCGAGACCCCGTTCGTGGACGGCCGTGAGCACGGGATCGCGCGCGCCTGGTTCGCGAACGGGGCGCCGATGTTCGAGCGTCGATTCGCGCACGGGCGCGAGGCAGGCGATCACGCCGGATGGTATGCCGACGGTCGGATCCACTTCCGCTACCACTACCGCGATGGCGTGCTCGAAGGACGGGCGCTGGAGTGGTACCCGAACGGCACCGTCTACCGCGACTTCAACTATCGCGCCGGACATGAGGAAGGGTCACAGCGGATGTGGTTCCCCGACGGGACCGCACGCGCGAACTACGTGATGAAGGACGGGCGCCGGTTCGGTCTGCCCGGCTCCAAAGGCTGCACGGGCTCCGATTCCTCCGTGACCGTCGCGCGTCCGACCACCACCGACTGACCTGCCCGAGGTTCCCCCATGCTCACCATCCCACGCCTCGTCGCCATCGCCGGATCCGCCGCCGCCCTGTTCGCCGGCCGCGCGATGCTCGGCGACCACACGGCCGCTCGGACCGCGGCGCGCCCTGCGGAGGTCCCGTTCTATCGTGCGGCCGGCAGCGGTCCGGAATGGCTCGCATCCGATGTCGCGCGCACGGCGCATCGCGTCGCGCCATTCGCCCTCACCGACCAGCGCGGTCACCGTGTCACCGAGGTGGATGTCGCGGGCAAGGTCTACGTCGCCTCGTTCTTCTTCACCACCTGCAAAGGACTCTGCCCGAACCTCTATACGAACCTCAGCACCGTGGCCCGTACCTTCGCCGACGATGCCGGCGTGATGATCCTTTCGCACACCGTCACCCCCGAGATCGACGACGTGCGCACCCTGGCCGCGTACGCCGCGACCCACCGGATCACCGACGAACGCTGGCACCTCCTCACAGGGCCGCCGCGCGCGATCCGCGAGCTCGCCCTGCGGTCGTACTTCGTCCAGCTCGGGGACACCACGGGGAACGCCGGCGGCACCATGGTCCATACCGAGACCATCGTGCTGGTGGACGGTGAGGGCCACCTGCGCGGCATGTACGATGGATCGCTCGCCTTCGACACCCAGCGCCTGATCGACGACATCCGCGTGCTCCGCGCACGAGGGGGCTGATCGCCACCACGCGCCAGCAACGCGGACGCGGCGGTCGGCGCACCCCTAGTCGCGCGTTTCGCGCGGCATGCGTACCTTGTCGGAAGACCGTGCCGAATCCCAATCTGCCCCCCGCCGCTTCGCCGGATCCGGAAGTCTCCGGCCGACGACTCCTCGCCGTCACGGAAGAGGAGTTGCAGCGCCTCGTGCTCGACGTGCACGACGGCCCGGTACAGCACATCTTCGCCTCGCTGAGCCAGCTCTCGCTCGTGCGCGCGCGGCTCGCCGCGGTCCCTGCCGCCGCCGAGGTCGCGGAGCCGGGACTCGGACACGCGGTGCAGATGCTCGAACTCGCGCTCCTCGATCTGCGCTCGATGCTCACCGCGTTCCACGCCCCCGAGTTCGCCGAGAAGGGGGTGGCCGAGATCGCGGAGGACATCGCCGTGCAGCACGAGACGCTCACCGGCGGCACGATCGAGCTGCATATCGGCGACGGCTTCGCGCAGACCACGGTGCCGGTCATCGTGAAGATCGCGCTCTATCGGATCCTGCAGGAGGCGCTCTCCAACATCCGTCGGCACTCGGGCGTGAACGACGGCACCGTCCGACTCACGTTGCAGAACGGACGGGTGCAGGTGCAGATCACCGACGCCGGGCGCGGCTTCGTCCCGCCACCGCTCGCCGGTCCCGACGCCACCGAACGTCAGACGCACATCGGACTCCGCGGCATGCGCGAGCGCGCCGCGATGGTCAACGGCAGCATCGCCGTGCGCTCGAGCCGCGGCGAGGGTACACAGGTCACCGTCACGATCCCCCTGGCATGACATCCACCGCTCCGATCCGCGTCGTCCTCGCCGACGACCACGCCCTCGTGCTCGAAGGGCTCCGCAACCTGCTCGCGGCCGAGCCCGGGGTGCAGATCCTCGCGACCGCCACCGACGGCGAGCGTGCGCTCGACGCCGTGCGTCGCTTCGCCCCTGACGTCCTGGTGCTCGACTACCAGATGACCTTCATGGGCGGGATCGCCTGTCTGCATCGGATCCGCGAAGAACAGCTCCCGGTGCGGGTGCTCATCCTCTCGGCGTTCGGCGATGCGCATGCCATGCGCGCCGCCGTCGAGGGAGGGGCCGACGGATTTGCGCTCAAGACCGACTCGCCGAACGCCACCGTCGCCGCCATCCGCCAGGTCGCGGCGGGACAACTCGTCTTCCCGCAGGCCGCCCGTCGCTGGCTCTCCCCCTCGACGCGCGGGCCGAACGACTCGCTCACGGAGCGGGAGGAGAAGGTCCTCGCGCTCGTGGCCGAGGGCGCGGGCAACGCACAGATCGCCAAGGCGCTGCATCTCAGCGAGAGCACGGTGAAGTTCCACCTGCGCAACCTCTTCGCCAAACTCGGCGTGTCGAACCGCACCGAGGCCGCGGCGCGGTATCACCGGCGCGGCTGACGCCTGACCGAACGGGCAGGCCATCACTGCCCACTCGTCCGAAAGTCTGACCACGCGGTCGTGTCGGTGCCCTGACACGACCGCGCATCTTGAGCGCATACCCCACTCCAGTGAGGACGCGCTCGATGGCTCTTGGACATCCCCCCGCCGAACCCCGGAACCGCTGGTCCGCCGGCGTCACGCCGTACAAGGAGATGGGCTACTGGCAGCCCGACTATGTACCGGCGCCCACCGACGTGCTCTGCGCCTTCCGTCTCGTTCCGCAGGACGGACTCGAGCCCGAGGAGGCCGGCGCCGCCGTCGCCGGTGAGTCGAGCACCGCGACCTGGACCGTCGTCTGGACCGATCGCCTCACGAGCTACGAGCAGTATCAGGCCAAGTGCTACCGCGTCGATCGCGTGCCGGGCACCGATCAGTACATCGCCTACATCGCCTACAACCTCGATCTCTTCGAGGAAGGCTCGATCGCGAACCTCACCTCGAGCATCATCGGCAATGTCTTCGGCTTCAAGGCGCTGAAGTCACTCCGCCTCGAGGACATGCGGATCCCGCCGCACTACACCAAGACGTTCCAGGGACCCGCCCATGGCATCATCATGGAGCGCGAGTACCTCAACAAGTTCGGACGCCCGCTCCTCGGCGCCACCGTCAAGCCGAAGCTCGGCCTCAGCGCGCGCAACTACGGACGCGTCGTGTACGAAGCGCTCCGCGGCGGCCTCGACTTCACGAAGGACGACGAGAACATCAACAGTCAGCCCTTCATGCGCTGGCGCGACCGTTTCCTCTTCTGCATGGAAGGGGTGAACAAGGCCGCTGCCGCGAGCGGGGAGATCAAGGGCCACTACCTCAACATCACCGCCGGCACCATGGAGGACATGTACGAGCGCGCCGATTTCGCCAAGCAACTCGGCAGCTGCATCGTCATGATCGACCTCACCATCGGCTACACCGCCATCCAGTCGATGGCGAAGTGGGCGCGCAAGCACGGCGTGATCCTCCACCTGCATCGCGCCGGGCACTCCACGTACACGCGACAGAAGTCGCACGGCGTCTCCTTCCGCGTCATCTCCAAGTGGATGCGCCTCGCCGGCGTCGATCACATCCATGCGGGCACCGTGGTCGGCAAGCTCGAGGGCGATCCGAATTCGGTGAAGGGGTTCTACCGCACCCTGCGCGAGGACATCATCGCCCCCGACCCCACGCTCGGCCTCTACTTCGAGCAGGATTGGGCGCGCATGCCCGGCGTCATGCCCGTCGCCTCGGGCGGCATCCACGCCGGACAGATGCCGCAGCTGCTGCATCTCCTCGGAGAGGACTGCGTGCTCCAGTTCGGCGGCGGCACCATCGGACATCCGGACGGCATCGCCGAAGGGGCCACCGCGAATCGCGTCGCCACCGAGTTGATCGTGCAGGCCCGCAACGAAGGGCGCGACTACCTCAACGAGGGCGCCGACATCCTGGCCAAGGCCGCGCGCTGGTCGCCGTCGTTGCGCACCGCCCTCGAGATCTGGAAGGACGTCTCGTTCAACTACGAATCGACCGACGTCCCCGACGCCGTCGTCACCCCTTCGGTCTGAGCGGAGCCCCCCATGCGCATCACACAAGGCACCTTCAGCTATCTCCCCGACTTCACCGACGAACAGATCGCCAAGCAGGTGGCGTACTGCATCGGCAACGACTGGCCGGTGGCGATCGAGTACACCGACGATCCGCATCCGCGGAACGTCTACTGGGACATGTGGGGACTCCCGATGTTCGACCTCAAGGACCCGGCGGCCATCCTCCTCGAGATCAACGCGTGCCGCAAGGCGAATCCGGGACGCTACATCCGCGTGACCGGCTACGACCGCTCGTACGGCCGCCAGACCACGGCGCTGAGCTTCATCGTGCAGCGTCCGGCCAGCGAGCCGGGGTTCCGCCTCGATCGACAGGAGGGCGAGGACCGTCAGATCCGTTACGCGATCCACGCGTACGCGACCGATCGCCCGGAGGGTGAACGGTACTCCACCGACGATGCCAGCTCCCGCTGATCCTTCCACGCCCCTCCGCGACGCGCGCGACAGCCGCGGCGCATTGGGGCCCAGTGTCGAGGCCGACGGTGCCCCCCCATCCACCGTCGATCTCGACGCGGCGTATCGCGGCTCGAACGTCGAGTCGCTCCTCGACGAGCTCGACCGCGACCTGATCGGCCTCAAGCCGGTCAAGACGCGCATCCGGGAGATCGCCGCGCTCCTGCTCGTCGCACGCCTCCGCGCCCAGCAGGCGCTCACCACCGACCGCCCCACGCTCCACATGTGCTTCACGGGGCGGCCCGGCACCGGCAAGACCACCGTTGCCACCC
>CAZAGK010000031.1:0-30952 GCA_964484775.1 uncultured Gemmatimonas sp.
AGCATTCCCATCGATTCCTTGACGGTGATCTTCACAAAGCCGGAATCACTGGTCCGGGACTGCGCCGTGATTCGCGCGCTGGGGAGCGCGACAAGTACTGCCGCGCCCAGCGCGCAGAGGGTCCTACGGAAGGCGGATTTCGCCATGAGTGCACCTGACGGTGTTTGACGCGCCCGTCCCCGAATGGGTGGATCGGGCCCGCAGAAGGATCGAGGATGTGCATGGCGTCCGTGCGAACGGACGCGAGTGTCCCGCTAGGCGCCGAGTTGTTGTGGCGGCGGGAGAAGCGGCGGGCGCACCGTGCTCGCGGGAGCACGGGCGACATCCTGATCGATCGCGGGGACGGGCGCCCCCGAACCGGCGACTCGCACCGGGCTGAGGAGCGTCGTCAGGCAGGAGGTGCCGCACGCGCACCCCAGATGCCCGTGGTCATCGGCCGCGGCCCCCACACGCATCGTGCGCGTGTGGCCGACGTCCTGCGCATCATCGGTGCCGCTCATGCGCGCCTCGTTGGCGCAGGAGGACGAGGCCTCCCCCCGGTCGGTCTGGAGCGCATCGATGAGCGGCTCAAAACCGGCGCATCCCAAGCACCACACCGTGACGATCGCCGTCAGGGCGCGGAACACACGGGAGGAAGGGGCCAGACGGGATCTCACGTTCGTACGATATCCACCCGCGTGGTGCGCTGGCAATCGTCGATTCGCCGACGGCGTTGTCAGTACCGACCCTACAAGACGACCGGGCTGGTGGCAGATGCCACCAGCCCGGTCTCATGAGCGATCACGGCGCGCGGCAGGGCGCGCGCTGACGGACGCCTAGTACCGCGGCTTCGTCTTCCGCGGCACCTTGCCGCAGTTCGCGGGCCAGTTCGCCGGCCAGGTGCCCGGCGAGCGATCACGCTTGATGAACTCCGGATCCTCCGACGCCAGGTAGGCCATCGTGGCCGCGAGCGTCGCGTTGTGCTTCAGATCGTCGAACACGACCTTGTCGTACGTGTCGCGGTTGGTGTGCCAGGTGTAGGTGCTGTAGTTCCAGCCCACCGCCCCCATGCCGAAGCTCGGCGTGCCGAAGCACGCGAACACCGCACCATCCGTCCCACCCGGGTTGCCGGTCGGAACGTCGTTGAAGCTCCACGACACCACGTTCGGGCTCAGGCTGTCGGTGAAGAAGCTCGGAAGCTTGGAGTACCAGTCGCGCAGATGCGGGCCGATCGCGGTGAGGCCGCTCGACGAGAGCGACTGCACGCGTCCGGTGCCGTTGTCCTGATTGAACAGCGCCTGGAGCCCCTTCATCACCTCGGGGTGATCCTCGGTGAAGGCCGTCGAGCCGTTGAGCCCCTGCTCTTCACTGGCCCAGTGACCGACCATGATGGTGCGCTTCGGATGCGGATATGCCTGCTTCAGGATGCGCATCGCTTCCATCGCCATCATCGTGCCGGTGCCGTTGTCGGTCGCGCCCGAGCCGCCGTCCCACGAATCGAAGTGGGCCGACAGCATCACGTACTCGTTCGGCTTCTCCTCGCCCTTGATGACGCCGATCGTGTTGAACGCCGGCACTTCGCCGAGCAGCTCGGCGGTCAGGTCGAGGCGCACCTTCGGCTTCTGGTTGTTCTCGGCAAGACGGAAGACGAGGCCGTAGTCCTCGCACTCGAGCGTCACCGCCGGCGCCTTGGTGTTGTAGGTCTCGAAGATCTCGATCGTGCCCCATCCGCCCGCGCCCTGCGCGCCGCCGCCACCGAAGCCACCGCGACCGGCCGCAGCCGCCGCCAGCGACGCCGCCGGACCGCCTCCACGCATGTTGTTCGGGTTCGGCGCGCCACCCGCCGGGCCACCACGGCCACCGCCGGCACCGCGTCCACCACCCGGACCACCGGCCCCGGCGAAGACGTTCGCGAAGCCGCTGAGCTTGTTGCGCGAGCTGATCATGCCGGCCACGCCTGCCTTTTCAAGGCGCATCCCGAGCGTCCCCGTGCCGAGCGCGAGGCTGTAGCCGGTGCCGCGGTAGAGCTTCGTGCTGTCCGGACGCCCTTCGGCGTTGGTCATCACCGCCCACTCACGATTCATGATCGAGACCGCGGTATCCATGCGCGCCTTCGATTCCGGCGTCGCGAAGCGGATCCAGTCCTCGGAGGGACGGCAGGTCGGATAGGCGGGCGAGAGGAGGACGATCTTCCCCTTGGCCTTCGGGAGCCACTTCACGAACTCCGTGCTGTCGGCGAACTTGGGCAGGACGATCGCTTCGGCGGTCACCGGAGCGCCCTTGGTCCCGGGGCTCCAGGCCAGCATGGTGCCGGCGAGCGAGCGGACGCGGGGCTGCACGAGATCGATGTGCGAGGTGCCGCGCTTCCAGCCGCGCCACGTGCCGTAGTTCTCACGACGGGCCTCGATCCCCCACGACTTGTACATCTTGATGACCCAATCGCTCGCCGCGACCTTGCCGGGGCTGCCGGTCAGGCGCGGTCCGATGGAATCGAAGAGGACCTGCGACAGCTGCTGGACATGCGAGCTGTCCATGCCGAGGCGCCAGATACGCTGGATGGTGGCGTCCGAGGTCGGGAACTTGGTCGTCTGAGCGGCCAGCGGGCTGGCGCCCAGCACGGCCGCCGCGACGAGCGGGAGCGAGCGGGAGAGTTTGGTCATGGAGAAACGGTGACGGAGGACGTGCCGCTTGCGGCGGCGGAAATGGCCCAGCCATCTAAGCTACGCGCTGGACGCCGGGGCGCCAGCAGACGCGGCGGTGCGCGGCCGCTGCGGAAGCCCTTGCGGGGCGAGCGGCGGACAGGCATTCTCGCTCCGACCATGCCCTATGTGACCTGGAAGGACCTCACCGAACCCGGGGACGCCGACGACTTCTTCGGCCGGCGCCCGATGCCCCCGTTCGACCCTGCGGCGACCGGCTACACGACCGGGAATGCGCTCTGGCTGATGGAGCTCAGCCGACTCGTCTATCGGCATGATCACGAGGAGGACACCCCGCCGCCCGAACCGACCCGACGGAGCCTGCTCGAGCTCGCGGGGTTCCAGCAGACGCATTTCTTCAAGCACCCGGAGAACGGCACCGCGGGAATGCTGGTCCAGTCCACCGGGAAGGTCCCCTTCGCCGTTCTGGTCTTCCGTGGCACGGAGAAGCAGATCCGGGACTACGTGACCGACCTCAAGATGGGGCGGCCACCGATGGACGATGCCGGCGTGGTCATCCACGAAGGGTTCAGCGAGGCGATCGCCTCGGTCTGGACCGACGTCGCGCGCGCGCTCGACGAGGCCAAGGGGCCGCTGTTCTACACGGGGCACTCCCTCGGTGCCGCCCTGGCCACGCTCGCCGCGTACAGGCGCCCCCCGACCGCGGTGTACACCTTCGGGTCGCCCTACGTGGGAGACGCCGAGTTCGTCGCCAAACTCGCCGGGGTTCCCATCTACCGGTGCGTGGACGACGATGATCTGGTGACGATGGTCCCTCCGGCGGCGCTCGGCTACCGTCACGTCGGGGAGCTGCACCGTCTCGCGGCCCCGAAGCGCTCCTTCTCGTGGAACCCCGCCGACTGGATCGCCTGGATCAAGGAGCCCCCGAAACTCCTCGCCGATCATACGCCGATCAACTACACCGATCGGATCGGGCGCGAGCAGTCCGCCTGACTCTGGCGCCCGAGCCAACGCCGCGCCGGATCCTCTCGTATTTTCCATGCGTGGGAAGTCCGCCAACACCCCGACCGACCGGATCATGAAGCGACCCCTCCTGCTCCTCCTCGCGGCCATGGTTGTGATGGCCCCGTCGCGCCCGCTCGCCCGCGAGCGTTCCGTCGAACTGGCGCGCTGGGCGCAACAGGCGCGCAACGTGACCATCACCCGCGACGACTGGGGGATCGCCCACATCCACGGCAAGACGGACGCCGACGCGGTCTTCGGGATGATCTACGCCCAGGCGGAGGACGACTTCAACCGCGTCGAGACCAACTTCATCAATTCGATGGGGCGGCTCGCCGAGGCCGAGGGTGAGGCGGAGATCTGGCGCGACCTGCGGATGAAGCTGTTCATCAATCCGGATACGTTGCGTGCACAGTACGCGGCGAGCCCGGCCTGGCTTCGGTCGCTGATGGATGCGTGGGCCGACGGCCTCAACTTCTACCTCAGCAAGCATCCCGAGGTTAAGCCCCGGGTCATCACCAAGTTCGAGCCGTGGATGGCGCTCTCGTTCAGCGAGGGAAGCATCGGTGGCGACATCGAGAAGGTGAACCTCGGCGGACTCGCCTCGACCTACGGCGCTCCCGGCGCTGCCCCCGTGCCACCGAGCGGACCCGCGCTTGGCGAGTACGTGGAACCGACGGGCTCGAACGGCATCGCGATCGCGCCCTCCAACACGTCGGCCAAGCGAGCGCTGCTGCTGATCAACCCGCACACGTCGTTCTTCTTCCGCTCGGAACTGAAGATGGAGAGCGAGGAAGGACTGAACGCCTACGGTGCCGTGACGTGGGGACAATTCTTCATATATCAAGGATTCAACGACCGCACGGGGTGGATGCACACCACGAGCAACGTCGATGACATGGACGAGTATCTCGAGACGCTCGTGCAGAAGGGCGACAAATGGTTCTACAAGTACGGGAGCACGGAGCGCGCGGTGACCGTCGAGCGGATCACTGTGCCGTACAAGTCGGCGACCGGGATGGCGAAGAAGGAGTTCAGCGTGCTGCGCACGCACCACGGGCCGCTGGTCCGGAAGCAGGACGGCAAGTGGGTCGCGGTGCGGATGATGCAGGAGCCCGTGAAGGCGCTCACCCAGTCGTACACGCGCACCAAGTCGCGGAACTTCGCCGACTTCCGCAAGTCGATGGAGCTGCACACGAACTCGTCCAACAACACGATCTACGCCGACGCTGACGGGACGATCGCCTATTTCCACGCGAACTTCATCCCGAAGCGGGACCCGAAGTTCGATTGGCGTCGTCCGGTCGACGGCAGCGATCCGGCGACGGAGTGGGGCGCCCTGCACTCGGTGGAGGAGAGCCCCTTCCTCAAGAACCCGGCGAGCGGCTGGCTCTACAACACCAACAACTGGCCCTACTCCGCAGCGGGTGCGAGCAGCCCGAAGAAGGAGAGCTACCCGTCGTACATGGACGTCGGCGGCGAGAACGCGCGCGGCCTGCACGCCATGCGGGTGCTCGAGGGGCGGAAGGATTTCTCCATCGAGAACCTGCGCGCGGCGGCGTACGACAGCTATCTCCCGGCGTTCGCCGCGATGGTCCCCGGACTGCTGAAAGCCTACGACGGCGCCGCGGCGACGCATCCGCTGAAGGGGAAGCTCAAGGAGCAGGTCGACGTCCTGCGGAAGTGGGACTACCGCTGGGCCAGCAGCAGCGTGGCCACTTCGCTCGCCGTGTACTGGGGCGAGGCGCTCGGTCGGCTGGTCGGGCCTGACGCTCGCGGTGCCGGTGGTGCTGACGACTACATGATGGCCGGAAAGTCCGACCCGGAGAAGCAGCTGCAAGCGCTCTCGCAAGCCAGTGACAAGCTGGCGGCGGACTTCGGCAAGTGGCAGACGCCCTGGGGCGACATCAACCGCTTCCAGCGTCTCACGGCGGACATCGTACACCCCTTCAACGATGCCGGTGCCAGCATCCCGGTCGCCTTCACCTCGGCACGCTGGGGCTCATTGGCGTCGTTCGGTGCCCGCGCCTATCCCGCCACCAAGAAGTGGTACGGGACCAGCGGGAACAGCTTCGTGGCCGTCGTCGAGTTCGGCGACAGTGTCCGCGCCCGAGCAGTCTCGGCGGGTGGCGAGAGCGGCCACGTCGGCAACAAGCACTTCATCGATCAGGCCGAGCGGTACGCGACCGGCAACCTGCGCGAGGTGTACTTCTACGCTTCGCAGCTCAAGGGGCATACCGAGCGCGCGGCCTATCATCCGGGCGAATAGCCCGATCCCCCCGTCGACGGAGCGCGCGAATGGCAGCATTGAAGACGCAGCAGACCGAGGCGAGTGTCCCGAAGTTCCTCGCGACGATCGCCGACCCCAAGCGGCGCGCGGAGTGCGAGACGATCGCGCGCCTGATGGCCGAAGTGACCAAGGCGCCCGCGAAGCTCTGGGGGCCGAGCATCCTGGGCTTCGGCACGCGGACGATCGCGTATGCCGGAGGGCGGACCGGCGAATGGATGCAGCTGGGTTTCTCGCCGCGAAAGGCCGCGCTGACGTTGTATCTGACCTCCGGCTCGGCGATGCACCCCGAGCTCCTCGCGAAGCTCGGTCCGCACAAGGTCGGAGGCGGCTGCCTCTATCTGAACGGTCTTGAGAAGACCGATCTCAAGGCGCTGAAGGCGCTGATGGCAGCCGTCGTGAAGGAGATGAAGAGTGTTCCCGCTGCCAAGCCGGCCACCAAGCAGGCCACGAAGGCCAAGACCGTGAAGAAGTCCGCTGTGAATACGAAGGTCGTGAAGCAGAAGGCCGTGAAGAAGACATCCTCTCCCAAGAAGAAGGCATCCAAGTGATCACACGTCCGTTCCGCGCTTCGATCCTTACCGCGGTGATTCTCTCCGCTGCGTGCGGGGGCAAGGGCTCGTCCAGCGACACCACCTCTCCTGTTCCGGCCGAGGCGCTCGCCGCCATCGATACCGCGACGGTGATGCAGCACATCCGCGTCCTCGCCCACGACTCGTTGATGGGACGCGCGCCCGGCAGCCCGGGCGAGGAGAAGTCGATCGCCTATCTCGAGTCGCAGTTCAAGGCGATGGGACTCAAGCCCGGCAATCCGGATGGGAGCTACATCCAGAAGGTCCCGCTCGTGGGGATCACCGTGACGAACTCCCCTTCTCTGACCTTCACGAAGGGCTCCCAGAGCGCCACCCTGAAGTGGCGCGACGACTTCGTGGCGTGGACCAAGCACGTGGAACCCATGGCCGCCATCCGCGGTTCGGAGCTCGTTTTCGTGGGGTACGGCGTCGAAGCCCCGGAGTACGGCTGGGACGACTTCAAAGGTGCCGATGTCGCCGGCAAGACGCTGGTGGTGCTCGTGAACGATCCGCCGGTCGCCGACACGGCGCTCTTCGGCGGACCGCGCATGACGTACTACGGTCGCTGGACCTACAAGTACGAACAGGGGATGAAGCACAAGGCGAATGGCGTGCTCATCGTCCACCAGACCGAGCGCGCGGGGTATCCCTTCGCGGTCGTACAGGGGAAGACCGCGGAGCAATTTGACCTCGTCACGCCGGACAAGAACGCCAAGCGGAGCGGAATCGAGGGGTGGATCACCGCCGAGAAGGCGAAGGCGCTCTTCGCGATGGCCGGGCAGGACTTCGATGCCCTGGTCGCCAAGGCGGCCACCAAGGAATTCACGCCGGTCCCGCTCGGTGTGACGGCGAGCGTCACGCTGTTGAACAAGCTGCGCACCGTGGACTCGCGGAACGCGATCGCCAGGCTCGAAGGGAGCGATCCGGCGCTGAAGGACGAGTACGTCGTGTACACGGCGCACTGGGACCACTTCGGCATCGGCGAGAAGGTCAAGGGGGATTCCATCTACAACGGCGCCTCGGACAACGCGACCGGCACCGCCGGCCTGCTGGCCGTCGCCAAGGCGTTCGCCACGGCCAAGACGCCGCCCAAGCGCTCGATCCTCTTCCTCTCCGTGACCTCCGAGGAACAGGGGTTGCTGGGCTCGCAGTACTACGGGATGATGCCGCTCTATCCGCTTAACAAGACGCTCGCGAACATCAACATGGACGGGCTCAATACTTGGGGCACGACCAAGGACGTCGTCGTGATCGGACTCGGCGCATCGGACCTCGACGACTACGCCCGTGCGGCGGCGGCGGAACAGGGCGGACGCACCCTCCGCGGTGATGCCGAGCCGGAGAAGGGGTTCTACTACCGCTCCGATCACTTCAACTTCGCCAAGGTGGGCGTGCCGGCGTTCGATCCCGAGGCGGGGATCGACTACATCGGCAAGGATCCGGCCTACGGCAAGCAGAAGCGCGACGAGTACACCGAGAACGACTATCACAAGCCGTCGGACGAGATCAAGCCCGGCTGGGAGCTCTCCGGCGCCGTGCAGGACCTTCAGCTCTTCTTCTCGATGGGATACCGCGTGGCGAACGCCTCGAAGTACCCCGAGTGGAAGGCCGGGAACGAGTTCAAGGCGATCCGCGACAAGTCGATGAAGCCCTGAGCGATGGAGGACGGCGCGGAACGCTTCGTCCTGCCGCTGGAGGTCGTCGAGTCGGATATCGACGATCTCCAGCATGTGAACAACGTCACGTACCTGCGGTGGGTACAGGACGCGGCGATCGCGCACTGGACCGCCGCCTCCACATCAGAGATGCGCGACTCGCTCGCATGGGTCGCTCTCCGGCACGAGATCGACTACAAGGCGCCGGGCTTCCTCGGCGAGCGATTGGAGGCGCGGACGTGGGTCGGCATGGCACTCGCCAACCGATTCGAGCGCTACTGCGAGATCATCCGGCCGAGCGACGGTGTCGTGCTCTGCCGATCGAAGACCATCTGGTGTCCCATCAACAAGGCTACGGGTCGTCTGACGCGCGTCGGAGCCGACGTGCGTGAGAAGTTCTCGGTGCCGGAGACGACATGACCGACCGTTCGTTGGCTCGCCCCCTCGCCCTGCTCTCCCTGGCATCGCTGCTCGCTGGCTGCGGCGCGGCGAGCGCCCCCGTCAACACCACACCGGCACCGCGCCCGGTCGACGCGCCCGCGCACGCGGTCCTCCCCGCTCCAGCCAGCATCACCATGGCCCCGGGCGAGCAGTTCGTGATCGACTCGCTGGTGACTGTCACTGTCGAGGCTCCGGAGGGACAGCTCATGGCGGCCCGCGGGGTCGCGGATCAGCTCGCCGAGTTCCTATGGACGCCGGTGGACCGCTCCCGACGCGCGGCATTGCCCTCGCGTTCGAGGACGATCCAGCTGAGTCTCGAACCCGCACGCGACGACCTGGGCGCCGAGGGCTACGGCCTCGAGGTGACGAGCCGGGGTGTCCGACTGATCGCCGCGACGCCAGCCGGGCTCTTCTACGCCACGCAGACGTTTCGGCAACTCCTCCCGCCCTCCGCCGAGCATCAGGCGGCGGCGCGACGCGTGCTCCGTGTCGCCGGCGCGACCGTCAAGGATGTGCCGCGCTACGAGTGGCGCGGCGCGATGCTCGATGTGGCCCGCCACTTCCTCCCCGCCCGCGACGTCAAGCGCTACATCGACCTGATGGCGCTCTACAAGCTCAACCGCCTGCACCTGCATCTGGCCGACGACCAGGGGTGGCGGATCGAGATCAAGTCACGCCCGAACCTCACCGCCGTCGGCGGGAGTTCGCAGGTCGGCGGCGGGAGCGGTGGCTTCTACACGCAAGCGGAGTACGCGGAGCTGGTGGCGTACGCCGCGGCTCGATTCGTCGCGGTGATCCCGGAGATCGATCTTCCCGGTCATACCAATGCGGCACTCGCGTCGTACGCGGAACTCAACTGCGACGACAAGGCACGGCCGATCTACACGGGCACCGATGTCGGATTCAGCGCGGTGTGCGTGGAACGGGATGCGACCTACGCCTTCGTGAGCGATGTCGTCCGCGAGCTCAAGACGCTCTCGCCCGCCGGCTACTTCCACATGGGTGGCGACGAGGTCAAGACGCTCACGCCGACCCAGTACCGCGGTTTCGTGGAGCGTGTCGAAGGGATCGCCACTGCCAATGGCTTCCGGATGATCGGATGGGCCGATATCGCGCCGGCCAAGCTCTCGCCGAACACCATCGTGCAGCACTGGACGAAGGACTCGTTGGGGCTTCACGTGGCTCGTGGCGGGCGGGTGATCGCCTCGCCGGGGAGCCGCACCTACCTCGACATGAAGTACGACAGTGCCACGACGCTCGGCCTCAGCTGGGCGGGACGGATCGAGGTGAAGGACATCTACGGATGGGATCCGACGCTCGTACCCGGCGCGACCGAGGGGTCGCTGCTGGGCCTCGAGGCCCCTCTCTGGAGCGAGACGGTCCGCAAGCTGAGCGACTATGAGTTCCTCGCGTTCCCGCGCCTGCTCGCGATCGCGGAGGTCGGGTGGTCCCCACGCGCCGGGCGCGCGTGGGAGGATTTCAGACTCCGCGTGGCCGCGCACGGTCCACGCCTGCAGGCGCTCGGCGTCAACTTCTACCGGTCGCCGCAGATCCCGTGGCCCTGACCCCTTCGCGAATGGACCGCCGCGGCTTCCTCGAGCGCCTCGCCGGCTTCGGCGCCGTGACGAGCGCGATCTCGGCGTCGCTGGCCGGCAGCGCGCCCCCCGCGAGTGCCGCCTCGGCGCGGCGGGCGTTGGGTCGGGGATCGAGTGGCGAGTTCACCTTCGCACGGCTCCGCTACGACTCCGGCGACTGGGACTACAATCCCAAGGTCTGTGCCAACGTCCTCGATTCGCTGGTGCAATACACGACCATCCCGGTGCATGAACAGGAGGTCGTGATCACGGCGGATTCGAGCGAGCTGGGCGCCTTCCCCTTCCTGTTCATGACAGGGCACAAGCTCGTGCGCTTCAGCACCAAGGAGCGCGCGGGGCTGGTGAAGTTCGTGGAGAACGGCGGTCTCCTGCTCTCCGACGACTGCAATCACGACGTGAACGGGTTGTACGCGCAGTCGTTCGAGGCCGAGATGCGCCGCGCCTTCCCTGCCCCGCCCGGACTCGTGAAGGTCCCGAAGGGGCATGCGCTCTACAAGTCGTTCTTCGCCTTCGACGGCCCGCCGCAGACGAGCCACGAGGTGAACGGCTGGGGGGACAACGTCGTGCACGACTACGTACGCGGCATCGAACGCAACGGACGCATGGGCATCGTGTACACCAACCAGGACTACGGTTGCGAGTGGGACTACTCGTGGAAGAACAAGCGCTTCCGCACCAAGGACAACACCAAGTTCGCGGTGAATCTGATCGTGTACGCCATGAGCTGAGCGCGACGGATCCGCGACGATGAGAAAGGGCGGCACTCGGATCGAGTGCCGCCCTTCTCACATCGTCTGCGCAGGACTCAGTCGAACGCCGCGCCCACGAGCATCTTGCGGATGAGCAACCACGGCGATCCGTGGCTGATCGAGTTCGTCTGCGTCGGCTGCCCCTTGGCGTCGCCGCCGGTCCCGAACTTCTGATACTCCTTGGGGCCGGTGATGCCGTCGAGGTTCGCCCAGAAGTCGGTCGTGATCGCGTTGTAGGTCACGTCGGTGACCATGCGCGTGATCTTGCCGTTCTTGATCTCCCAGAACATGTGGCCGCCGAACTGGCCATTGTACCGCTGCTGGTCGATCGAGTAGCTCCCGCGGCCGTCGATCATGACGCCGTTCTTCACGTCGCCGATGAGCTCGTCGCGGCTCGGCGAGTTGACCGGTCCCGGCTCCAGATGCACGTTCGGCATGCGGAGGAACGGATAGTCGCGCCACGAGTTGGCGAAGGTGCAGCCGCGGCTGAAGTTCTCGCCGATCAGGTGCGAGGTCTCGCGGTTGGTGGTGAGGCCCACGAGCACGCCCTCGCGGATCAGCGGCCACTTCATCGACTTCACGCCGTCGTCGTCGTAGCCGGTGGAGCCGAGGCCGTTGTCCGTCTTGTCGGCGGTCACGTTCATCAGCTTCGACCCGTACTTCAGCTTGCCGAGGTCCGAGGTCTTCACGAAGCTCGTGCCCGCGTAGTTGGCCTCGTACCCCATGATGCGATCGAGCTCCGTGGCGTGCGCCACGATCTCGTGGATGGTCAGCATCGCATGCGAGGGCGACAGGATCAGGTCACGCAGCCCGCTGGAGCCGAGCGGCTTGGCGGTGCAGAACTCCACCGCTTCGCCGGCCACGCGCTCGGCCGACGCCAGCAGATCCGAGTTCTCCGCGACTTCCCAGCCACCGCAGGCGGCGACGCCGGGATAGTTGCGGGTGCGGGTGACATCGCCGACCTTCGCCGTCACGCTCAACGTCGGCGTGCAGGTGTGCAGCTCCTGCTCGATGTACGACCCCTCGCTCGAGGCGAAGTAGCGCCACTCGTAGCCGTGCTGCGCGGAGACGTTCACCGCCGTCACGCCCTTGACCGCGCTCGCCTTGTCGACGATCGCCTGCGCCCACGCCTGCTTGTCGGCGACCGACACCGACATCGGGGGCTTGGTCATCGGCGTGACGTAGTTGTCGATGTACTTCGGCACCGGGGCGAGCTTGAGATCGGTCTTCTTGGCGATCGCCGACGCACGGGCGACCTCGACGGCCATCCGCGTGATGCGACGGATCTCGTCCTCGGTCACGATCGGGCTCGAGGCGAAGCCCCAGACGCCGCTGTGGACCACGCGCACGCCGAACCCGGCCGGCTGGCGATTGGCTTCCGTCGGGATCTCGCGCAGCTGACCGCCGCCGCGTCCACCGCGGCCACCGCCGCCGCCCCCACCACCGCCGCCGCGCCCACCGCCGGCTCCGGCACCGCCGCCACGACCACCACGACCACCCGCCCCACCAGCCGGAGCATCGGCGCGGAAGTTGATCATGGCACCCGGCGGATTCGCCGTCAGGGTGAAGCGGACGTCAGCGTAGCTGGCGCCGGCGAGCTTGGCCTCGCCCAACACGATGTCGGCGAGTCCCTTGAACTTGGATTCCATGACCCGCCCCTTGGGCGAGGTCGCGATGATCTCGGCGACCAGGTCATTCGAGTAGAACGAGAGCGCGGCGCCAGTGACGCCGAGGCCCTTGAGGAAATCACGACGAGATGAGCTCATGATGGATATTCCGGTGGGTTCGGGGTCAGACTGCGGGAGAGACGGACGTCATGTAGAACTCCTCGATGCGGACCGGCGGCACCAACGCCGCGTTCCCCGCGCCGAACGCCTCGCCCAGATCCATCGGGACCGGCTTCCCCACGAGCGTGAGATTGTTGTAGCCGACCAGCGGCGACATGTTCCAGCGGAAGTTCTGCACCGGGCCGACGATCTCGCCGTTCTCGATCAGGAAGAGTCCGTCGCGCGTCATGCCGGTGTTCAGCAGCGGCTGATCCTGCGAGGGTACGCCACGGATGTACCAGAAGGAGGTCACCAGGAGACCGCGGCGGGTCTTCTTGATCATCTCCTCGAGGGTCATGTCCGAACCGCCCATCACCAAACTCTGATTGGTGGTGGCGGTCTGCCCGGGGCCCATCGCCTTCAGGATGCCGTTCTCGATCCACGTGACCGGCTTGGCCGGCTTGTTGTCGTTCATGATCGTGGACTGGCGCAACGTGGCATTGCCCACGTCGCTGCGCAGATTGAACAGTTCGCTGAAGATCTTGTCGCCGACCTTCTTCTTGGCCATGAACTCGCCCGCGCCGCCGAGGCCGCCGCCGAGCCCGCCACCGCCGCCACCACCGCCGGGAGGGCCACCGGCCGCCGCAGCCGCGGCGAGCGTCGCAGCGTCAGGCGCACCGCCACCGGGGCCGCCCGGGAATCCACCTCCGGGGAAGCCCCCGCCGAATCCGCCGCCGCCGAAGATGTTGGTCATCAGCGAGAGGAAACGCGCATTCGCACGCGGTTCGAGGATCACGGTGTACCGCCCCGGCTCGAGCGCCTTCGCCTTGCGGCTCTTCAGCGCCTTTTCCGACGCGACTTCGGTGAGCGCCTTGGCGTCGACGTTGCGCGGGTCCTTGATGCCGGTGGTCCCGGCCCAGCCGGAACCCGTGCCGTCGGGCGTGCGGCAGGTCAGGGCGAAGCCGAGCTCGGCGGCGCGGTAATACGCGAAGAGGCCCTTCGAGTTCGCGTTGCAGGTCGCGACGTCGTTCTTGGGGATGAACCCCGCTCCGAGCACCCCCTTCTTGGCCGCGAGATCAAGGCTGTCCTTGACCATCCGGGCGCGATCGCCGGGGCCGTTGCGGATCATCTCGGCGCTGGCACCATCGACCGGGATGTACTCCTGCGCGCCCATCAGCTCCGGGAGGGTCGGGAGATCGACGCCCTTCGCCGCCTCGGCGTTGGCCTCGTCCACCATCTTCTGCAGGCCGGCGTCGCTGAAGTCGCGCGTGCTGGCCGACCCGACCTTCTGGCCGATCCGGACGGTCGCGGTGACGTTGCGGTCGAACTGGACCAGATTCGTCGTGATCGTCGAATTGGCCCAACGGGTGCCAGAGCGCTCACTGGCGTTCAGGCTGACCTCGACGGCGTCCGCTTTGGCCATGTTGATGACCTTGTCGACGATCGCCTTGCTCTCTTCGCGTGTGATCATGAGGGGGCGTGGGGCGTGAAGGAAATGCGCAGGGACTCCTGCAATAATGCGCTTAAGTACACCGATTCGTTGAGAGGGTCAGGCCAACCCGGATCGGCGGCGGGACCACCATTCGAGCCCCAACAGGAGCCCGAAGGGGAGCAGCCACCAGGGCGAGCGCATCGGATGGCTCTCGCCCCGCCGTGCCTTCGGTTCCAGCACACCCTGCAGGCCGCCGAACAGGCGTCCGACGTCGGCCACCGGCAGCACCTGTCCGCCTGAGGACGCCGCCAACCGACGCAGGAGCGGCGCATCGTCGCCCGAGGGCGCCTGCAGTGCCGGGCCAACGACGACCACGGTCGAGTCTACGCCTTGAGCACCCTCAACCCTGATCCAGAGCGCCCCCGGCGCGGCCGGAGCCCGGAAGCGCGCCGCCAGGACCCCGCGCGTCGAGGTCGGGTGCGCCGCGACCGCTCCGTGCGCCTCCCCGCCCGCCCCCGTCAGCGTGACCAGCGGAAACCGCGTCGCAGCGTCGGCGCCGGTGGACAGAAGGGCGGATCGCTCCACGATCCGCAGGTGCAGCTGCGCTCCGGGTCGGACGGCGCTCGGCTCGACGGTGACGCGAACAGGCGGGATCGCGGCGGCGGCCGCGGCGCCGACCAGTTGGCGCCAGAACGGGACGAAACTGGTGCCGTCCGTTCCTCGGAACTTCCACGCATCCACCGCGGCGACGACGTACAACCGTCCTCCACCGACAGGAGTCCACCAGATGCCCGGCACCGATTGCGCCGCCGTCTTCTTCGTCGCCGGCAGGGTGACCCGAGCCAGGACGGACGCTTCGGAAGGCAGCGTCGCCGGCCACACGAACTCGCTCCCCGCGATCGTGACACTCGACTCGGTACCCTCGACATGCAGCGGGACCGGGGTCGAGAGCGCCCGACGTTGCCAACCACCGGAGGTTCCGAGCAGCCGCTCAACGGCCCCGCTCGGCGGTTGATCGAGGAGAAGGACGACGCTCCCGCCCTGCCCCCTGAGGAACTGCTCGACCGCGCTCACCTCTCCGACCGACAGTCCGTCGGCAGCACCGACGACGACGGTCGTGAATCGTCCGAGGGCACCGGGTTGATCGAGTCGTGCGGGGGGAGCGCCGACCTCGGTTCCCGCGCTCCGCGACGTTTGCGATCGCGAGACGACGTCGAGCAGCGGATCCCCCTCGAGCGCACGACGTACGAACGTCCCGTTCCAGCCGGGACGCCCCTCGTAGACGAAGGTCCGCCACCGCGCGTCGCGCACGGGGACCGCGACATCGGCGGTCGCCGCGATGCCGTCGCGCGCCCGTGCCTCCACGCGCAGCAGCTGGACGGCGCGCTCCAGCGGGCTCGCCGCAAGCGAGATCGTCGCGGACGAATCCACGGTCCCCTGCGCATCGACCCGATCGCTGGCGACTCCCGCGCTTCGCAGGATCGCGGTGGCCATGTTGCCCGGAGGAAGTCCACCGACCGTCGCGTCCAAGCCGGTGCGGCCGGACATATTCGCCGCATACGGAGCGATCACCGCGTCGATCGACAGTGAGGCTTCAGGCTCCACCACGAACAGCGGCCCCGCCCCTGCAAGCCTCCCAACGCTGCGGCCGGTGAGCACGGTCGCGTCGGCGCCCGAGAACGGGCCGTCGACCAACCGGACGCGCCCTTGAAGCGCGCTCCTGACCCGTACGGCCGCCACCGAGTCCGCCGGTCGCGGTCCCTCGACGAGGGCGACGACCGCCGCATCGTATCGCGAGCGCTCGATCGACGGATCGACGAACGCGGCCAGCGCGATCAGCACGGCCGCCGCGCGCAGCCCGAGACGGAAGCTCGGCGACCGGATCATCGTGGAGCCCGCGGGACGGGGGACGGACTCGGCGCTGCCGGGACGCTGCTGCCGCGACTGTCGCGCAGCCGCCCGAGCCGCACCGCACGCACCTCGTCCTCCCGCGGCACGGAGGCAGCGCTTCGTTCGCGGATCACCCGCTGCAGCGCGATGGTCGCCTCGTCGAGGGCGAGGCGCGTCGCCGCGGACTCCCCCGCCTTGGCACGCGTCGCCGCGATCGTCAGCTGCTTGGACGCGAGTTGCAGCAACGGATCGGAGGGTCCGAGCCTGAGCGCCCGTTCGGCCAGCGTCGCGAGCTTTGGCGCACTTACGGGACGGTCAGCGCCGATCGTGGCCGCCTCGCGGAGGAGGTCGAGCGCGGCCGAGGCGATCGGGGCGAGGGCGCTCACGCTGGCCACCCGCCGCGCGCCGACGACCTCGCCGAGCGCACCGCCCAAACGACGCGACAGATCGAGGCGCTCCCGTTCCGCCAGCGCCCGCAGGATGATCCGGCTGTGCGAGAACGCCGTCTCGAGTTGCTTCAGGGCGGCACGCTCGTGCGTGAGCGCCGTGGGAACATCGACGGCCGTGAGCGCCGCCGCCGCGCGACTCATGTTGCGGATGGAGCCCAGCAACGCCACACGTCCGCGGTTGACCATGCGTCCGGCGGCGAGTTCGTCCTCGCCCGCCGCCTCGGCCTCTTCGTTGAGGTCGGTCATGGAAGCGTCGTCCGGCTGTGGCGCGTCCTCCATCTCACCGCCCATCATGAAGACGAACTCCGCGCGAACCCTCCGCTGCTCCATCGCGATCTCCGCCGCGCCGCTCGCGAACGAGTCCGCGGACATCCGTGCCTTCGCCGCCAGCAGACGCTCGGTCTTCAGGATCACCATCTGCTGACTCAGCGCGTAGCGCTCCTGCTCGGGATCGAGCGCGAACCCCGCGGCGGCGACGCCGCCCGGTGCCGCCACCTCGGCGATCAGAGCGTCCGACTCGGCCGGGAGCGCACCGGGGCGTTCATCCGCCGCCGTCGCCCGGTACACGACCATGTCACCGGCGTCGAGCTTGAGCGGGACCAGATCCCACCGCGCCGTCGCCTCCCACTCACGAGTGTTGCGACGGCTGATGGTGAGCGGGACCTCTCCCTCGGTGAAGGTGAAGCGTTCGCCGGAACCCGAGACTCGAGTGAAGCGGAGCCGCAGCGCGCTGAGGGCGATGTCATCGGCTGCTCTGACGACCAGTGCGATCGACTGGTTCCCGTTCGGGAGGAGCAGATCCCGCCCCGGCGAGGTGATGGACACTCGCGGGGCGCTGTCGCTGTTCACGATGATCGGGATCAGCCGCACCGGCATCGTCGCCGGGTCCGCCCCGTGGATGCGCAGGGAGACGAAGCCGTCGGAATCGGCCGCAACATCGGCGTGGAACGCGCCGTCGTGCCCTCGGAGGACGGTCCGCGCCGCCGACGCCGTGCGGATCTCGAGCGAGTCGCCGCTCTCACGAACGGAGAATGCGAGTGCACTTCCCCGCATCACGGTCAGCCGCTCGGGGTCCGTGACGACGCTCCGTGGACGCCGCAGATACGCCGGTGGCGTCACGACCGCCGTCACGCCGCCGCGAGAGCCGGCGACGCCGGCGAGGCTCGCGTGGCCCGCTCCGTCCCGGACCGCCCACCACGCGGCCGCGTACAGCGCGATCGCGCACCCCAGGCCCAGCAGTGCCGGCGCGTCGCGCACCACGCGCCTCGGGTCGGCGCGCAGGACCGCGCGCTCCGCATGCGTCACCACCGCGACGATGACCGCCTCCGGCGGCCGCTCCGCCGCGCGAGCGAGCTGCTCCGCGGTCACGACCACGTTCTGCGCCGTGGCATCACAGCGCTCGACCGCTGCTGCGATCACCGCCACCGAGGGCCGACGCAGGTAGGCCCACAGCCCACCGAGCGTCACGACGATCACGACGGCCGGAAGGAGCGCCGGAGCGCCTCGCAGCCCCGTGTAGAGTGCCAGTCCCGCGATGGCGGCCGCGCCCCCCTCGACGAAGCGCACGGCGATGGCGCGCCGTCGCAGTCGTTCGAGCGCGGCAACGATGCCGGAGAGGTCAGCCGACGACATCACCCTCCATGGCGCGCTTGGCGGTGAAGCGTTCGCGCACGACCCACTCGAGCAACAGCAGGAGCAGGACCGCACCCCAGAGGACCCGTGCCGTCGCTCCTCCTCCGTCAGCATCCGGAGCCGAGGCCACCACGACCGCAGGTCCGGAGGCCCGTGTCCACGACCGCAGCGCGTCATCCGGGTGAGCGCCGGCCGACCGCGCTTCGGGCGGGACGGTGGCCGCCTCACGCGCCGCCGCGACGATCTCCACCACTTCGGGCGAGCCGGACGGGAACTCGCTCACGAGCACGAGCCGAGGTCCAGTGGCCACCGAGTCCTCGACCGCCCAGACCGCGACCGCTCCCGAGCGCGTCCGCGCCAGCACGGTGGCGTCAGGCGTCGGATGGTTACGACCCGACGGGACCACGCCCGTCAGCGGCCTCGCGAATGCGCCGGCCCGGAGTGCCATGGCGATCCGGAGGAGCGAGCGCGTGTGCAATGCTCGTGCGCCCTGCAGGAGCTTGGTCCGCTCCTCGGAGTTCGCGTCATCGAGCGCGACGACCGCAACCGAGCCGATCGCGGAGCGTCCCGCCGTGACGCGTCCACTCGCCACGCCGGCGAGGATGGCGTCGCGACGCGCGCGCGCATCGGCGGACATGATCAGCGAGACCGGGTCCTCACCGGCCCCGCCGGCCGACGACGCGTCGGGCGCGGACGATCCCCGTGCCTCCACGCTCAGCCGCACGGGAACGAAGCCCAACGCAGATGGCACGAGCGCCGCGACATCGGCTGGAAAGCGCTCGACCGCGAAATCGGAGAGCACCACGAGCTCCCGGCGCCCTGATTCGCCCGAGAGCCACGAGGCGGCGCCGTCCAGCTCCCGCACCGGGTCGTCGCTCTGGACGAGAAGGCCGATCGCGGCCGAGTCGAGCGCCTGCCGGGCGCGCGCGAGTGCCGAGCCCGGAGACGAACGGAAGGCCGGACTCGCCGTGTCGAGCACCACGACGCGTACCAGTCGCTCGGCCTCGCGGGGCGTCATCGAGGTCGCGGCACGCTGTGGTCGGGCCAGGGCGAGCACGGCCCCGGCGAGTACGAGACAACGGACCACGAGCAGCAGCGGATCGTGGATCCTCGACCAGCGCGTCGGCAGGAGCCGAGAGGCCGGAATGAACCGCAGCGAGGGGAAGGCGCGACGTTTCGCCGGGTCCCGTCCGAGCAGGTGGATGATCGCCGGCACGGCGAGCAGCACGAAGCCGGCGAGCGCGCCGACACTCCCCCAGGTCAACGGCGCCCCAGCCCCAACGGGCCGATCGACGAGCCGGCCAGCGAACGCTGCCGCAGATAGTCACGGAGCGTGACCTCAGGGGACTGTTCGGTCGGAAGCAGCACATGATCGATCCCCGCGCCCACGGCTGCGGCACGCGTGCGCTCGATGAACGCGGCGACCGCCCGCTCGTAGTCACCGGCGATCGCACCGACATCCGCCATCCGTCGCTCGCCGCTCTCGAGATCCTCGAACTCGATGGCGGCGGCCCCCGGGAGTCGGCGCTCGTCCGCGCTCAACAACTGCATGGCGATGACATCGTGCCCATGCTGCGCGATGTGCCGCAGCTCCTGCTGCACCTTCTCCTCATCGTCGTAGAAATCGGATAGGACGATCATCAACCCGCGCCGCTGCAGCAGTTGGGCGCCGAGCGACAGGGCCCGCGCCCCGTCCCACCGTCCTTCCGCCTTCAGTCCGTCGAGCTGCGCGATGAGCGACCGGAGATGCGGCCGCCCACCGCGCGCCTTGACCATCACCCCGCCCTGCGCCGCCGTCGTCATCAGCCCCACGGCATGCCCCTGCGTGATCGCCAGATGCGCGAGCGCGGCCGCGACGATCACCGCGTAGCGAAGCTTGCTCGGCGCCGACCCGCCTTCGGGGAATCCCATCGAAGCGCTCGCATCGACCACGAGCATGATCGAGACATTGGTCGTCTCCCGGAACTGCCGGCTGTACAGCCGATCGCTCCGTCCGAAGAGCTTCCAGTCGAGATGCTTCAGGTCGTCGCCCGCCCGATACGGCCGGTGCTGCCGGAACTCGGTGCTGAAGCCATGGAACGGGCTCCGATGCCCGCCGGTGCGCAGTCCCTCGACGATCAGCCGCGCCGACAACTCGAGGTCGTCGATCGCCGCCACCACCGCCGGGGAGAGCGCCGACATCGCGGGGCTCAGGGTCGGACAGCCGCGAGCAGCTTGTCGATCACGGCGTCGCTGGAGATCCCGTCGGCTTCGGCACGGAAGTTCACGAGGATGCGATGCCGCAGCACGGGGTGCGCGACACGGGTCACATCCTCGAGCGATGGGACCGGCCGGCCGTCCAGGAGTGCCGCGGCCTTCGCGCCGAGCAGCAATGCCTGCCCCGCACGCGGCCCTGCACCCCAGCGGATCCAATCGCGCACGAAGCCGGGTGCGCTGGACTCGGCCGGGCGCGTGGCACGGATCAGGCGCAACGCGTAGTCCACGACGTTGTCCGCCGCCGGGAGCGCACGGACGAGTGCCTGCGCCTGCTCGAGCTCGTGACCGCTCGCGACCGGCTGCACCGTGGCGCCCGGGCCGCGTGTCGTCTCGGCGAGGATCCGGCGTTCATCGTTGAGCGCCGGATAGTCCATCACGACGTTGAACATGAAACGGTCGAGCTGCGCCTCCGGGAGCGGATACGTGCCTTCCTGCTCGATCGGATTCTCCGTGGCCAGCACGAAGAGCGGGCGCTCGAGCGCGTGCCGCACCCCGCCGACCGTGACCTGGAACTCCTGCATCGCCTCCAGCAGCGCCGCCTGGGTCCGGGGCGGCGTACGGTTGATCTCGTCGGCGAGGATGATGTTGGCGAACACCGGTCCCGGGATGAAGCGCACGTGACGCTTCCCCGCGACCACATCGTCCTCGATCACCTCGGTCCCGAGGATGTCGGACGGCATCAGATCCGGCGTGAACTGGATGCGGCTGAAGCGCAGGCTCACCGCGTCGGCCAGCGTCTTGATGAGCAGCGTCTTGGCAAGCCCCGGAACGCCGCGCAACAGGCAGTGGCCGCCCGCGAACAGGCAGGTCATGATCTCGCGCCGGATCTCCGGCTGTCCGATCACGACCTTGCCGATCTCATCGTCGAGACGCCGGGCGAGCGCGCCGGCCCCGTCGATCGATAGCGAGGCGCCGGACGCCGTGGATGTGCTAGTGCTCATGGGGATGGAGTCTACTCTTCGGTACGAGACGCGTCACGGGGGATCGACTGTGGAATTACGCTCCAACGCGCGTCGATGTTGCCCCACGCTCGGACTCTCGCGAACTTCCCTCCAGTCTCCCCTCCCGACTCCAGCACCCGCACCGATGCCCACCCACGATCACCGAGACGAAGCGACCTACCTCCGCGCGGCACTGCTGCTCGGCCTGGTGAGCTGTGAACAGGTGGTGACCTGGGCCATGCTGACCGTCGAGGAGGAGGCGGCGCCCAGCGCCGAGATGATCGACCTCTCCCTGACGCCTCCCGAGTTGACGGCGCTGCGCGAGGCGCTGCGGCCACTGGCCGCGCTGGTGGAGAACCCCGAGACGTGCGTGCGCCTTCTCGATGCCGCCGCCGAGGACTACCTCGAGGGACGTCGCGCGCTCGCCGACACGCTGACGGTCCTGCAGCAGCTCGCTCGGAACGTGCCGATCCCGGACGCATGGGCGCACGCCATCAAGGAGCTGATCGACGACCATATGCTCACTCAGGCCGGCGTCCCGGGACAGCGCGGCGAGATCGCCCCGCGCCTCGAACGCTGGTTGCACGACACCCTCGCCATCCGCCCCGACCGGAGTCACTCGTGACCCTGTTCCTCAAGACCTACGCTGCCGCGATCGTCGCCTTCTGCATCCTCGACTTCACCTGGATCGGCTTCGTCGCCAAGGGCTTCTACAACCAGCAGATGGGCCACCTGCTGCGTCCTGACGTGCAATGGGGAGCCGCCATCCTCTTCTATCTGATTTACGTCGCGGCGGTCATCGTGCTCTGCGTGCAGCCGGCGGTCGAGCGGCAATCCGCGACGCGAGCGGTGGCGTTGGGGGCGATGTTCGGTCTGGCGGCGTACGCAGCGTTCGATCTCACCTGCCTCGCCCTGCTGAAGGACTTCCCGACGAAGGTCGCACTCGTCGATCTGGCGTGGGGCACCTTCCTCACCGGCTCGGTGAGCTTCGCGGGTTATCACGCCCGTATCGCCTTCGGCGGATGACGGTGAGCGGAAGCCATCGGTCGGTCATCCGGAGGACCGTCGCCGCCGTCACGCTCGTCGGCGGTGCGGTGCTGGCACTCGCCGCGCGTGCACCATTGTCGCCGCGCGCTCGCGCCGAACTCTGGGACCAGGTCGAGATCATCAGGACCGAGGCCGGCGTCCCCCACGTCCGCGCCGAGAACATGCGTGCGGCCGGGTACGCACTGGCCTGGCTCCAGTCCGAGGACTACGGCCCCAAGACGGCGGTGGGGATCCTGCGGGGGCGCGGCACGCTCGGCGCCGTATTCGGGCGCGACAGCATCGGCCCGGACTTCACGGCGCGCTTCGCCTTCGAGCAGGCCACACGGTCGTTCAGCAAACTCCAACCCGAGACCCGGGAGATCTACGAAGGGTTCGCGGCGGGACTGAACCGGTACATCGCGCTCCATCCGGTGGAGTTCCCGGACCAGATGCCCGCCGACTTCACGGCGATCGACGTGCTCGCCGGCGACATCACCGAGCCGGCGTGGGGCCTCGGCCGGACGTTCGCCCCTCGGCACAACGCCGCCGGACCCCGCACTCGAGGAACCCGGCGCACACGGGACGCGTCCGACGCATCCGCCGCCGAGGATCCGACCGATGATGTCGGGTCCAACGCCTGGGCCTTCGCCCCGTCGCGCACGAAGAGCGGACGCGCGATCCTCTTGCGGAATCCGCATCTCGCCTGGACCGCAGGCTACTACGAAGCGCACCTCACGGTGCCCGGCGTCGTCGACTTCTACGGGGATTTCCGGATCGGCGGTCCCTTCGCCGTGATCGGTGGCTTCAACAGCTGGCTCGGCTGGTCCACCACGAACAACGCGCAGACGCTCAGCGAGATCTACGAACTGCAGGTCGACCCCAAACGCGCGGACCACTATCTGTGGGACGGCGAGTCCGTCGCCCTCGAGCGTCGCGAGGTCACTGTTCGCTACCGGACGGCGAGCGGCACCGCGACCGAGTCGAAGGAGTTCTTCTTCTCCAAGGCCGGTGCGATGATCCACCGCACGCCGAGCCGGATCTACGTCGTGAAGACCGCCGGTGACGGCGAGTTCCGCGTCGGCGATCAGTTCGTCGGCATGATGCGCGCACGGACACTCGAGCAGTGGAAGTCCGCGATGCGCGTTCGAGCTCGCGCGACCTCGAACTTCACCTACGCCGATCGCGCCGGGAACATCCTGTTGCTCTGGAACGCGACGCTCCCTGCCCTCCCGCACCCCTCCGGCGGAGACAGCATCGCGACGCCCGCCAGCGGCACCAAAGACGTCTGGACGCGTTACGTCCCGTTCGACTCGCTCCCGCTCGTGCTGAATCCACGCGGCGGCTACGTCCACAACGAGAACAGTTCGCCGCATTTCACGAACTTCAGCGTTCCCCCCGACACGACCAACGCATACCCCAACTTCGAGCGCCCCTCGTTCTCGCTGCGCAGCCAGCTCGCCTTGCAGCTGGTGAGCGACTCGCAGAAGGTCGACCTCGATGAGGTCATCCGCCGCAAGCACAGTTATCGGATGCTACTCGCCGATCGCGTGAAGCCCGACCTGCTGCGTGCCGTGGTCGCGAGCCGCCCGACCGGCGAGCTCGCCTCGGCGCTCGCACTGCTGGACGCATGGCCGAATGACGCCGCGCCGGAGTCGAAGGGGGCGGTGCTGTTCGAGCTCTGGTGGCAGCGATACGGCCAGGGGCTCGCCGACAGCGCCCGCTACGCCGCCCCGTGGCGCGCCGCCGAACCGGCCAGCACGCCGCGCGGACTCGCGCATCCCGAACGGGCGGTGGAGTCACTGCGCTGGGCGATCGGCGAGACCATCAAGCGGTACGGCGCGATGGACGTGGCCTGGGGCACGGTCCACCGCGTCCATCGCGGGTCGGTCGATGTCCCCGTCGGCGGCTGTGCCGGTGCACTCGGCTGTTTCCGCGTGCTCACTTTCGAGCGCGAAGCCGACGGACGTCTTGCCGCGAACGGCGGAGACGGCTGGGTGCTCGCGGTGGAGTTCACCGACACACCGCGCGCCTGGTCGATCCTCGCCTACGGAGAAAGCAATCGCCCCGACTCGCCGTGGTATTCGGCGCAGGCGGAGCGATTCGCGAGAGGGCAGTTCAAGCGGGTGGCGTTCACCGCTGCCGACGTCGAAGCCGGCGCGGTCCTGCGCTATCGCCCGGGCGCACCGTAAGTCTTACGGAGTGCCCGTCGCCGTGAGGAAGACCGGGCTCACCGTCGAGTTGCTCACCATCGCGGTGTTCTGACCGGCGACCGTGCCGAGCGTCCACTTCGCCGTGGCCTCGCCGAGCGCGTTGGTCAGCACGGTCTGCGGCGTGATGGCTCCGCCGCCGGCCGTCACCTGGAAGGCGACCGGAACGCCGACCATCGGGACATTCCCCGGACCGGTCACACGCACCACGATGATGTTCGGGAGCGCGGCCCCCGCCTTGGCGGTCTGGTTGTTCCCCTGCGCGACGGTGATGTCCGACGGCAGGATCGCCTGCGCCTGCAGCCGCACCGGGGTCACCCCGGGAGCGGACGCCGTGAGCGACTGCACCGGCAGCACCGGGCCGAGCGTCCACTTCACCGTCACCTCACCGCGAGCATCGGTCACCGCCGAGGCCGGCGTCACCGATCCACCACCGTCGCTCAGGACGAAGGTCACCGGCATGTTCGGCATCCCCGTCCCCGACTTGTCGATCACCCGCACCACGACCGGCGTGGGCAGCTGCAGGCCGGCCTGAGCCGACTGCGCGTTCCCCTGCGCGATCGCGATCGCATCGGCGGTCACGACCCCAGTGGTCGCCGCCTTCTTGCAGGAGGTGGTGAGGAGCGTCGCGCCGAGCGCGAGCGTGAGGAATCGGAGGAGGGGAGGCATAGTACCATCATTATCGACACCCTGCCGCGGGACTGAAGCGCGCGAGGGGGCGCGGCGTCCGTCGCCGCGCCCCCTCCTCCCCGCTCCCGTTTCGATCAGCTCTTGATGCGGGTCGCCGTGAGCGGCATCGCCGGCATCCCTTCGTGGCCGTCGGCCGGCACGCGCGGCAGCGTGCCCTTGAGCGTGTCGCCGTCGAGCGTCAACGTGAAGGTCGGGATCAGCTGGATCGTCGACTCCTCGCCGTTCATCATGATCCGGGCCTGCTGCGCATCGGCCGTGAGCGCGAGGGCGTTCCCCTTCACCGTGCCCTTCACCGCTCGCCGCGGGGTCGCCGCTCCGGTGGCGGGCGCCTCGGCCGGCCCCCAACTCCCGGTCACCTGATCGCCCTCGACCTTCAGTTCAAGCCGCATCGCGATCGAGCTTTCGGCGGTGATGTTGCCGTTCTCGTTGCGCATGCCGCGCGCCATCGAGGTGCTCCACGCGCCCGTGGCGCTGGCCGCCTGGGCCCCGGCCGAGGTCGCGCCTGCGACGCCGAACGCCACCATCGCCACCACCCTACGCCACATCGAACCGTGCATTCGTGCTCTCCATGTGTTGGTCGTACCCGGTTGGTAACCGTCGCGGGCGAAACGGTTGCCTCCGCCCGGATCTGCTCCCGGCGTTCGCGTGTGGCGGCGCGGCTCCCCGTTCCGCACATTTGTCCTACGCCGACGGTCCGCGAGAGGTGGCGATCCATCGCATCGCGAGACCGTATCGAGCCTGAACCACACTCACGAGGATCGATGCTCCCCACCCTCCGTCCCTCGCGCGCGCTCGCCGCGCTCCTCCTCCTGGCCCCGCTGGCGCTCCAGGCGCAGCAGAAGCCCACGATGGAGCAGTTCCTGAGCCCTGCATCGCCGCTGGAGCTCACCGCGGCCCACAAGGCCGATCGTGTCGCCTGGATGACGTACGATCGCGGCATGCGCAACGTCTACACGGCCGCGGCACCGGACTTCAAGCCGGTGCGTCTCACCCGGTTCCTCGACGACGACGGCACCGACCTGACGAACGTCGAGCTCTCCGAGGACGGCAGCATCGCCGTCTTCGTCCGCGGATCGGCCCCGAATCGCAACGGCTGGGTCGCCAATCCGTCGCACGACCCCAACGGCGCCGAGCGCGCCATCTGGGCGGTGCGCACGAATGGGAGCGGCGCAGCCTGGCGCGTGGCCGAAGGGAGCAACCCCGAACTCTCGCCCGACGGCAAGTACGTGCTCTTCGCGCGCGACGGCCAGATCTATCGCGTCCGCGTCACGGGCGAGGGGCCGAAGACCGCGGTCGACACCGGCGGCGTTCCGTTCATCAAGATGTGGGGGAGCAACGCCAACCCGCGGTGGTCGCCCGACGGCAGCAAGATCGCCTTCACGAGTGCCCGCGAGAATCACGCGCTCGTGCTCGTCTATGACCTGAAGTCGCGGAAGATCACCTACATCGCGCCGAGCGTCGACTGTGACGCCAGCCCGACCTGGTCTCCGGACAGCAAGCGGCTGGCCTTCATCCGCCGACCCGGCGTCCCCTTCGGCGCGCAGGCGCAGCAGGGTGGCGGCGGGATCGGCAATCCCCAGTCGCCGGGCTTCAATCCGGCCGCCGCCGCGCAGCAGGGGCGCGGCGGCCCCGCGGTCGGCGGGGCGACAGGGTGCGGTGGCGGCTTCGGCCCTGGTGGTGGTGGCGGACGCGGTGCGCAGGCGCCGGCCGCGGCACCTCCCGCGCGTTCCCCGGGGCTCTACACCGCCACCTTCAAGGGCGGCTACACCCTCTCGCTGATGGTCGCCGACGTCGCCACCGGCGAGGCCAAGGAGTTCTGGCACACGCAGCCCACCGAACGCGTCTTCACCAGCATCAACAGCATCCGCTGGGCCGCCGAACATGTGGTGTTCCAGGTGCAGATGCCGAACGATGAGTGGGAGCGCTATTTCAGCATCAAGGTCGATGGCGCCATCGACGCCCCCATCCCGCTCATCCGCACCGACGGCATGATCGAGGACGCGACGTCGGTCACCTACTCGCCCGACGGCAAGACGCTCTACTACTGCACCAACGCCACCGACATCGAGCGCCGCCACATCTGGGCCGTGCCGACCGCCGGCGGCGAGCCCAAGCGCATCTCCACCGGGAACGGGATCGAGACCTACCCCGCCGCGATGGGCTCGGGGAAGCACCTCGCCGTGATCTACTTCAACGCTGCCCAGCCCGCGTCGATCGGGATCGTCCCCACGGCGGGGGGCGACCCGAAGATCGTCTTCCCCACCCTGCCCAAGGACTTCCCGCAGGCGGCGCACGTGATGCCGCAGACGATCATCACGAAGGCCGCGGACGGACTCGAGATCCACAACACCCTCTTCGTGCCGAAGGACCTGAAGCCCGGCGAGCGCCGCCCGGCGATGATCTTCGTGCACGGCGGTCCGCAGCGGCAGATGATGCCCGGCTACCACTACTTCCAGTTCTATCACTGGGCGTACGCCTTCAACCAGTGGCTCGCCGACCAGGGCTACGTGGTGTTGTCGATCAACTACCGCAGCGGCGTCGGCTACGGCCGCTCGTTCCGCAACGCGCCCAACACCGCCGCACGCGGGAACTCCGAGTACCAGGACGTGCTGGCGGGCGCGCACTACCTGCAGGTCCATGAGAACGTCGATGCGAGCCGCATCGGCATCTGGGGGCTCAGCTACGGCGGCCTCCTGACCTCGCAGGCGCTCGCGCGCAACAGCGACATCTTCGTCGCCGGTATCGACCTGGCCGGTGTGCACCTCTACGGACCGTCGCTCGACTCGGCCAACGTCGCCTACCAGTCGAGCGCCATCAGCTCCATCGACAAGTGGAAGTCGCCCGTCTTCCTCGTGCACGGCGACGACGACCGCAACGTCAGCTTCTCGCAGACCGTCGGCCTCGTGCAGCTCCTTCGCGCGCGGAACATCTACCACGAGCTCGTCGTGATCCCCGACGATCTCCACGAGTCGATGCTCCACAAGAACTGGGTCTACACCTTCGACCGGATGGGGCAGTTCCTGAAGCGCTTCGTCTGGAACAAGGAAGCGCCACCCAAGTGATCACGCTCCACCCGTAGGAAGGGGCCGCCCGCGATCGCCGCGGGCGGCCCCTTTCACTTCCCGCACCGCGACCGACTCACGACGAGTAGTACGCCGCGTTCTCCTCGATGTACCCCTTCGTCAGGTCGCATCCCCACCCCTGCGCGTGTCCGGTGCCCACGCCCAGCGCGACCTCGAGGTCCACCACCTCGGCCGCGAGCGCCGTCCGCACCGTCGGCTCGTCGAAGGTCATGCGCGCCCCGCCCTTCACCACCGCGTAGCCGTTGATCCACGCATCGGTCGAGGTCGGGATCACCGTGCAGTCGGTGCACTTCCCCACCGCCATCAGGATGCGGCCGACGTTCGGATCCGCACCGTGCACCATCGTCTTGATCAGCGGGGAGTTCACGATCGCCTTGGCGATGCGCTTGGCCTCCACGTCGTTCGCCGCGCCACGCACCGTCACGCGCAACAGATGCTCCGCCCCCTCGCCGTCGCGTGCGAGGACCTCCGTCATCCGGACGCATCCCGCCGTCAGCACCTTCTCGAACTCGTCGAGGTCCACCGCGCCCGCCAGGCCATTCGCGAGGATCGCACAGGTGTCGCTCGTGCTGGTGTCACTGTCCACCGAGAGCATGTTGAACGACGCATCCACCGCGCGCCGCAGGATCGCGTCCAACACCGGCGCCTCGATGGCGGCGTCGGTGAAGATGTACGCGAGCATCGTGGCCATGTTCGGCTCGATCATCCCCGATCCCTTCGCGACCCAGGTGATCGTCGCGTTCCCTACCGTCGCCGAGAGCGCCTTGGGATGCGTGTCGGTCGTCATGATCCCCTCGGCACCGACCATCGGGTCGCCTTGCAGATCGGCGGCGATGCCACGGATCCCCGCCTCGATCTTCTCGATCGGCAGCTGCACCCCGATCACCCCGGTCGAGCTGACCAGCACCCGGTCCGCCGTGGTGCCGATCTCGGCAGCCGCCGCGGCCCCCATGCGACGGGCGTTCTCGACCCCCTGCGCCCCGGTGGCGACGTTGCTGCACTTGCTGTTCGCCACCACGGCACGCAGCCGTCCCGCGCGGATCGTCTCGCGCCCGAGGATGATCGGTGCGCCCGGGAAGTGATTGCGCGTGAAGACCGCCGCCGCCTCGGCCTCGACCTCGCTCACGAAGAGCGTCAGGTCACGGGCCGAGGGCTTGAGGCCGACATTGCGGCTCGCGCAGCGGAAGCCGCGCGGGAAGACAGCTACGGAGTGGAACATGGTCGTCCAGGTGCGATGCGAATGGTGCGTGCGTCGGTGGAAGCGAGGAAGATAGTGCCTCAGCTCTCCGGCCGTGGGAAGGTCATGTAGCGCGGATGCTGCGCCAACCCGCCCGCCACGTTCACCTTGGTCCCGATGCTCAGCATCGGATCGCTGTAGAACTCCTCTTCCGTCTCGAAGCGCACCCAGCCGCGTGCATCGCAGAGCACCCCCGGGAAATGCGCGAAACGCTCGTAGAGGAGCCCGTCCTTGTGGTAGAGGGCGTGCGCGGCCTGGAGGTGGAAGGTCTTGTTCAGCCACTCGCCGGTCACGCGGCGCCCTTCGGGGCGTGTCATCGCGTCGGACGCCCTCCCCCCGGTGGACGGCCTCCCTGCGGGATCGGCGGCGAGCGAGGTCGCCGTCGTCTTGGGGATCGTCTCCGCGACCCGCAGATCGTGGATCCGCGGCGGCGTGAAGGGGATCCGGGGCGGCGGGGTGTCCGAGGCGTCCAATCCGGACACGCGGCGCAACACCGAGTTCGGCGTGTCCTCGAACGGGACGGCCAGACTCTTCAACCAGCCCCAGACCTCGTCATCGATGCGGATGGTAGGCGACATGGTATCCCCTGTGATACTGTAACATTTAGCACCCTCAGGATTAGACAGCAAGAGCCCCCGATTCGTTGCTATCCGCACCTCCCCCAGACCGCCCCCTGAAACGAACGCCCGCTCCTCACGTAGTTTTGTGCAAATGGACCTCACTCCGTTCCTCGCCGCCGCCGCCGACCAGGGCGCGCCGCAGAGCCCCCAAGGCACGACGCCCGCGCCGGCCAACCCGGCAACCGCGCCCGTCGCCATCACGCAGCTCCCCACCCTGCGCACCAAGGCCGAGGTCGACGCCGTCCGCGCGCAGCGCGAGGAGCTCTCCCGTCAGCTCCTGTCGGCGCAGGACCGCCGCAACGACGTCGCCAAACGGCTGCTCTCCGCGAACGCCTCGACGGCACCTGGGCTCCAGAAGCGCCTCGACGTCCTCGACAATCGCATCGCGCAGCTCGAATCCGATATCGATGCCACCGGCCGCCAGATCACCTCTGCGCCCGGCGGTCTGATCAGCGGCACCGGCATCACCGAGCGCGGCTTCAACGGCATGAGCGCGGGGCAGACCACCGCGGTCACCATCGTCTTCATCGTCGCCGTCCTCGCGCCGATCGCCATGGCGTGGTCGCGCGCACTGCTGCGTCGCACCAAGGCCCAGCCCACGCCGATCGATCGGGCCCAGGCCGAACGCATGGAGCGCCTCGAGAATGCCGTCGACGCGATCGCGCTGGAGATGGAGCGCGTCTCCGAGGGACAGCGCTTCCTGACGAACGTCCTCACCTCGGGCTCGGCCAAGCCGCTCGGCGTCGTCGAAGGGCAGAAGGTCGCCGAGAAGGCCGGCAACTA
>CAZAGK010000032.1:0-30901 GCA_964484775.1 uncultured Gemmatimonas sp.
ACCGAGCACCTGACGCACGAGCGCCGCGCCGCGCTTGGCGCTCGTCTCGATGATCTTGACGTACGCCCGCTGCGCCTCGGGCTCGACCATCTGGCCGAGCATCTCCGCCGACATCAGGATCGGCGCGAGTGTGTTGTTGAGATCGTGCGCGATCCCTCCCGCGAGCGTCCCGATGCTCTCGAGCCTTTGAGTCCGCAGCCGGCTCGCCTCGAGACGCCGCACCGCCGCCTCGGCGCGGAGGCGACTGGCCTCGCGCTGCAGCGACTCGACCGCGCTCGCGATGTTGCGCACGACGTCGGTGAGCACGGTCACCTCGTCGGGACCGAACCACCCCGACGCCGCGGCGTAGAAGGTCATGTTGCCGATGACGACATCACCGACGACCATCGGGAAGGCCGCCGAGGCGCGGAGTCCCGCCCGCGTGGCCCGCTCTGCCCACTTCGACATCGAGGGATCGGACTGGATATCGTGCGAGATCTGATACGTACCCTGTCGGACGGCGCGCCCCGACGGCCCATGGCCGAAGGCGTCATCGTCGATCGTGATCTCGAGTCCGTCCAGATACCCGGTGGTGTCGCCGCTGAAGGCGACGGGCGTCACCGCGTGGCGTTCGGCATCGACCCGTCCGATCCACGCCATCGGGTATCCACCGACCGTCACCGCCAGATCGCAGGCGGCCTGGAAGAGATCGACCTCCGAGGTGGTGTGGCGGCCGACCTCGTTGGAGCGCTGCAGGAAGTGATAGGCGCGGGCGAGCCGCGAGTTCTCCTGCTCGAGATGCTCCACCGTGCTGAGATCGCGTCCCACGAGCAGGATCGACGACTCGCTCGGCAACGCGCGACTGCGGAGGTGGATCGGCGCGAAGGTGCCGTCGCGCTTGCGGAGCCGCAGGATGATCGGTCGGTCGAGGTGCTCGTCGCGGCGCAGGCGCGAGAGCATCTCCACCGCGACCGCGGTGTCATCGGGATCCACGACCGAGATCGCGTACGCGCCGGCGATCTCCTCCGGCAGCCATCCGAGCATGTCGGTGACCGCCGGATTCATCTCCAGCACGCGGCCGCCGTAGTCCAGGATCATCATGGCGTCGGGCGAGAAATCCCAGAGCTCGCCGAACTCGATCTGGCGCGCACGACGCTGGAAGAGATCGGTGAGCGGCGCGACGAGCGCCACGACCACGTCGGCCCACGGGGTCCCACGCAACGGCTCGTCGTCCACGAACACGAGCAGGGCGAAGGGCGATTCCTGTCGGAAGACCGGGAGGCAGATCGCCGACACGAGCCCTGCCGCGATCGCCTCATCGGCCCGATTCACCTCCGGCCCCGGCACGAGCGGATCGATCAGCAGCACGTGTCCGCCGCGTAACCGCTCAACCAGTGACGCGGCGATGTTCCCGCGCGAGGCCGCGGCACGCGAGCGCTGCAGTTCGATCAGCGCCGGAGTGCCGTCGTGATCGACCCCGATGAGCTCCGACGACCCTTCCCGCGCGTCGAACAGATACGACTCGGCGAATCGCCACCCGGTGGCCCGTCGGATCTCGACGGCGGCACTCTCCACCGCCCGACGGATCGAGGGTGCCTGCATCACCACCCGTTCGCACGCCTGGAGCAGGCGTGCGGCAGCATCGGGCGACCAGGGCTGCGAGTGGCTCACGGCGGGTGGTTGGAAGGTCTCCTTCGCGATCGGTTCAAATATAGTATCGTCAGACGACGACGTACGCCTCCATCGCGTAGTACTCCGCCAGCCCGAGGCGATTCAGCTGCGCCGCCGTCTCCTTGTTGCGCGCGTCGACCCGCTGCCAGAACTCGCGGTCGTCCTGCCCCGGGAAGGGGGCCGAGTCCTTCTGCGACTGGTGCTTGAAGATGGCCTGGATCTTGAGCCGCAGTTCGTCCTGCGAGAGCGGCACGAGCCAGGTGGCGTCGGTCACCGGCCATTCCTGCCAGGCGCCGCGATAGAGCCAGATCTCCGGCCGCCCCGGCGAGGTGCGCTCGGGCCAGAGTTCGGCGCAGGCGAGATCGATCGCCTCCTTGCACACGCGGTGCGTGCCATGCGGGTCGGAGAGATCGCCGGCGACGAAGATCAGCTCCGGCTTGAGTTCCTCGAGCGTGGCGCGCACGATGGCCACGTCGGCAGGGCCGATCGGCGCTTTCTTGACCTGCCCCGTCCGGTAGAAGGGGAGGTTGAGGAATCGCGCCGAACGCGACTGCAGTCCCGAGGTCTCGATCCCGCTCACCGCCTCCGCCTCGCGGATGATGCGCTTGAGATCCTGCACCTCGGGGCTGTCGACATCGCCGGGCTTCTTGGTGTTCAGCGACTCGCGCACCGATGCGGCGAGGGCCCGCACCTGCGGGTCGGCGAGTCGGCCGCTCGCGCCGAGCCGCTCGAGCACGTCGATGTAGCGCCGGACCTCGTGGTCGAAGACGGCGATGTTCCCGCTCGTCATGTACGCGACGGTGATCCCGTTGTCGTTGAGCGCGAGCTTGTGGAGGATCCCGCCCATCGAGATCACGTCATCATCCGGATGCGGCGAGAAGACGACGATGCGCTTGCCGTGCGGCAGCTTGGAGCGTCCGCGGATCTTGGCGCCGAGGATGTTGAACACCACGCCATTGGCGGCGCCCGGCGATCCGTAGCGCGCGACGAGCGAGGAGAGGTGATGCTCGGCGTAGTGCTGCTGCGTGAGCTTGAGGATCGCGGTGCCGGTCGTGAGCGAGAGCCAGACGACGGCGCGGAGCGCGAGCTCCGGCGTCCACTGCACCTCGTCGAGCAACCACGGCGTGGCGATGCGCGTGAGGTCGGCCGCAGCGGCGCTGTCGACGTACATCGTCGTGTTCGGGTGCCGCTGCAGGAAGGTCGCGGCGACCTCGACACTCACCTCGCCCTCGGTGGCGCGGCGCACGATGCGCGACTTGTGCTCACCGGTGGCGAGGATCGCGATCTCGCGCGCTTCGAGGATGGTGGCGACGCCCATGGTGATCGCTTCCTTGGGGACGAACTCCTCGCCGAAGAAATCGGCGGCGGCGTCGCGGCGCGTGATGTTGTCGAGCGGGAGGAGTCGGGTGCGGCTCTGCGCCCCGGAGCCCGGTTCGTTGAAGCCGATGTGTCCCGTCTTGCCGATGCCGAGGAGCTGGAAGTCGATCCCGCCGTGGGCGTGGATGGCGCCCTCGTAGGCGGCGCAGGCGCCCTCCACATCCTCGCGCGCGACCGTGCCGTCGGGGATGTGGACGTTGGCGGGGTCGATATCCACCTGGGAGAAGAAGTTCTCCCACATGAAGCGGTGGTACGAGTGGATGGCGTTGGGTTCCATCGGCCAGTACTCGTCGAGATTGAAGGTCACGACGTGGCGGAAGGAGAGCCCCTCGTGTTGATGGAGGCGGATGAGTTCGCGATAGACGCCGATGGGGGTCGAGCCGGTGGCGAGCCCGAGGACGACGGGGCGATCGGTCGGCTGGCGGTCGCGGATGAGCGTGGCGATCCGTTGGGCGACGACCCGCGCGAGCTCAGCGTGATCGTCGAAGACGAGAGTTCGGATCTTCTCGGCAGACGTGGAGGTCATGTCGGAGAATATATCCGATCATGGACAGCAAGAAGCCCGTCGCGTGAGGGACGCGACGGGCTTGGGTGTTACTTGTGCTTGCGAGAGCCACAGGTCGGGATTGAACCGACGACCGCTCGATTACGAATCGAGTGCTCTACCACTGAGCTACTGTGGCGAGGGAACCTCATGCCCTGGCTCGGATTCGAACCGAGACGCCTTGCGGCACCACCCCCTCAAGATGGCGTGTCTACCAGTTTCACCACCAGGGCGAGGATCTCTTCCATTGTGCGGCGTCGATTCCCTGAAGCCGATACCACCGTACTGCGGCACTGCGTTGCTGCATTCCTGCGAGCCCATGCTACTAAGCGGGAGCGACGGGGCTCGAACCCGCGACCTCTCGAGTGACAGTCGAGTGCTCTAACCAAACTGAGCTACGCCCCCCTGACCAACGTCCTGCACCTGCACCTGCAGCACCCTCTGACCATCACCTGCTTTCTTCGTCGCCGCCGAGGCGACCCGATAGCCCCAACGGGAGTCGAACCCGTCTCTGCACCTTGAAAGGGTGCCGTCCTAACCGATAGACGATGAGGCCGACTATCGCCTGCATGTTGCCTTCCCTGCGTACTGCGGAACCAACTCCAACCACTTCCAACCACATAGCGGTAACGGGATTCGAACCCGTGTTCCAGCCTTGAGAGGGCCGTGTCCTAGTCCCCTAGACGATACCGCCGCAGGACTACCCTTCCGTTGCTACCTCAATTGTCGACAGGCCCGGAGGGAATCGAACCCCCAACCGCCGGTTTTGGAGACCGGTGCTCTACCAATTGAGCTACGGACCTAGCATTCCGACAGCAGGGTGACTGACGGGACTTGAACCCGCAACCCCCGGTGCCACAGACCGGTGCTCTAACCGATTGAGCTACAGTCACCATCGCCGGTTGCTGCTCCCCCGGCTGGGATTCCGTGCAGACTTCAAACGTAGCGTGACGACGTGCCTGATTCAACCTCACGTCACCACTTTCTCGTCAGTTGTTGAAAAAGCGTGCTGCGAACCCGCTCCGCTCGCGCGGTGGGCGTGCGCCGGCCGGACTCAGTCCTTGGCCCGATCCATGTACTCGCCCGTCGTCGGGTTCACGCGCACCCGCTCGCCGCTGGCGATGAACTCCGGGACGTTGATCGTGACACCGTTCTCCAGCACCGCCGGCTTGGTGCTCGCCGTCTTGGTCGCCGTCTTCATGACCGGGGCCGTGTCGGTGATGGTCAGCGACAGGTGCTGCGGGAGCTGGATGCCGATCGCCTTGCCGTTGTAGTACTCGGCGAGGATCTTCATCCCCGGCTGCATCCACTGCGCGTTGTCGCCCAGCGTCTCGGCGTCCATCTCGAGCTGGTCGTAGTTCTCGGTGTTCATGAAGTGCCAGGTGTCGCCACCGGCGTACATGAACTCCAGCTCGTGCGTCTCCATGTCCGCCTTCTCGATGGAGTCGGCCGCACGGAAGCGATGCTCGAAGCTGTTCCCGCTACGCAGGTTCTTGAGCTTGGCCTGCACCATCGCGCGGAGATTCCCCGGCGTGTGGTGACGGAACTCGATCACACGGCACGGATCGCCCTCGAACACGAGGACCATTCCACGACGGATCTGGGTGGCGGGCATTGCCATAGTACGACGTCCCTATTGAGCGATTTGGAGATGTTCGGAGGTAGCCTTCAAGTATAAACCAGACAAGCGTTTGGGTCAACGTGGGCGCCGGGCTCCCCCTGCGCGGCCCGCCAGCGCAGCCGCTGGACCGGGCTCGCCCCTTCCTATCGCCCGCCCAGCACCCCCCGGATGCTCGGCCACACCGTCCGAGCCGCCCGGCGAGCGCCCTCGGGGAGTGGGTGGATCCCATCCCCCTGGTTCAGCGCCCGGACCCCGGCCACCCCGTCGAGCAGGAAGGGGGTCAACACCACCTTGGACTCGCTCGCGACCTTCCCGTAGAGCGCATGGAAGTCCCGAGTGTAACCGGCACCCAGGTTGGTCGGGGCCTCCATCTGCACCAGCAGGATCTTCGCCGTCGGCTGGGCGCTCTTCACCTTGGCGATGATCGCCCGGAGGTTGGCGGCGGTGGAGTCCGGGTCGAGGCCGCGGAGTCCATCGTTCGCCCCGGTCTCGATCACCACCAGGTCGGTCTTCTCCTTCAGCAACCAGTCGGCGCGGCGGAGTGCCCCCGCCGACGTCTCGCCGGACAACCCGGCATTGACCACGCGGAGCGGGACGTTCAGCGAGTCGGCGATCCGCTGGATCACCGAAGGCCAGCTGTCGCGCGCGGGGTCGTCGAGTCCATAGCCGGCGGTGAGCGAGGTGCCCAGAAACAGGGCACGCGGCGCTCCCGTACGGTCCTTGGCGGCGGCGACCGAATCGGCGACTCCCGATGGGGCGTCCGCCGTGGTTGATTGCTGAGGAACTCCGGGCTCGCCCGAGGGGTTCGCCATCGGAGTCTTCTTGGTCTCACCCGAACCACCGCACGCCGCGCCGACGACCGTCAGTCCGACAGACAGCCCGACCATCGCCCGTCGCCACGCGCGCCCTCTTCCCTGCACCGCTGCACTCATGCTCACGGCCACGAACCTCACGAAGGAATACCAGAGCGGCAACGGCCGTCTGGCGGTGCTGAAACATGTCTCGTTCTCCGTCCCGCAGGGGGCCTTCGTCGCCATCGTCGGCCCCTCGGGGAGCGGCAAGACCACTCTCCTCGGACTGCTCGCCGGACTCGACACCCCGAGTGACGGCACCGTCAGCCTCGACGGTGTGGACATCACCCGGATGACCGAGGACCAGCGCGCGCTGCTCCGTGGTGAGAAAGTCGGTTTCATCTTCCAATCGTTCCAATTGATCCCGACGCTCACCGCACTGGAAAATGTGCAGGTGCCGCTGGAATTGCGCGGGGACGAGGGGTCCGCCGAGCGCGCCCGCGAGCTGCTGCAGCGCGTGGGACTCGGCGACCGCACCGGCCATTTCCCCGCCCAGCTCTCGGGCGGTGAGCAGCAGCGCGTCGCGATCGCCCGCGCCTTCTCCAACGCCCCGCGCATCCTCTTCGCCGACGAACCGACGGGGAACCTCGACGGGGCCACCGGGGAGCGGATCGTGGAGCTCCTGCAACAGCTGAACCGCGAGTCGGGCTCCACGGTCGTGATCGTCACACACGATATCGGGCTGGCCGAACGCACCGGGCGCGTGATCCGGCTGAAGGACGGCGAGGTGGTCGAGGACCGCACGACGGCCGCGGCCGCGCACTGATGGCCATGCGCTGGTCCGCCATCCCCCGCCTCGCCTGGCGGGAGAGCCGCACGGCACGCCGTCGGCTCCTGCTGTACATGTCGTCGATCTCGCTCGGGGTCGCCGCACTCGTGGCCATCGACTCCTTCGCCGCGAATGTGCAGGACTCGCTCAAGACGCAGTCGCGCACCCTGCTGGGCGGCGACGTCTCCTTCACCTACAACGCGCAGTTCCCCGAGGACGCGCAGAAGGTGATCGACACGTTGGTCGCGCAGGGGACGCCCGTCGCGCGGGTGGTGACCTTCGGTTCGATGGTGGCCGCGCCGCGCACCGGGGGCACGCGCCTCGCGCAGGTGAAAGCGGTGGGCGATGGGTATCCGTTCTACGGCGTCGTCGAGACGGCGCCTGCGGGTCGGTGGAAGGACGTGCAGAGCGGTCCGCGCGCGGTGGTCGATCCATCGCTCCTGATCTCGCTCGACGTGCAGGTGGGCGACTCGCTCACCATCGGCTACGGGCGGTTCGAGATCATCGGGGCCGTCGAGGCCATGCCCGGGGATCCGGGCTTCGCCGCGGCGATCGGACCGCGCGTGTACATCGCGGAGCGCTATGCGGCCGAGACGCAGCTGCTCGGCTTCGGGAGCCGCGCGTCCTACGAGGCACTGGTGAAGCTCCCCGCGAACGTGGCGAGCGACGACTGGGTGAAGGGCTATCGCGCCCGACTGCAGAAGCAGAACGTGCGCGTGGTCACCGTCTCGCAGCGCGAGTCGAACTTCACCGAGTCGATCGGGCAGTTGGCCGACTTCCTCGGGATCGTCGGGCTGATCGCGCTCCTGCTCGGCGGGATCGGCGTGGCGAGCGGAGTCAACGCGTTCGTCACGCGGAAGATCGAGACGGTGGCCGTGCTGCGCTGCCTCGGTGCGACGAGCGGACAGGTGCTGGCGATCTACGTGTTGCAGGCGGCGGCGATGGGATTCCTTGGTGCGGCGATGGGTGCCGTGCTCGGCGTGGCGATCCAGTTCGGCCTGCCGCTGGTGCTCAAGGACTTCCTCCCCGTGGACGTGGCCGTCGCGCTCGACCCCAAGGCGCTGCTGATGGGGCTCGGGATCGGCGTGTGGGTGGCGCTCGTCTTCGCGCTGCGGCCGCTGCTGGGGCTGCGGCGTGTGTCGCCGCTGCAGGCGCTGCGCCGCGATGCCGAAGCGCTCGACCGCGCCCGCGCCCGCGACATCCCCACGCAGTTGGTGAACGTGGCGCTCGTGGGGAGTGTGATCGCGCTGTCGTTCGAGCGCGCGGGGTCGATCCAGCGCGGTGCGGGGTTCGCGGCGGGGATCGCGGGGAGCATGATCGTGCTCTATCTGAGCGCGGCCGGGCTCTCCTGGCTCGCGCGCCGCATGGGCTCGGCGCGCTGGCCGTACGTGGCGCGACAGGGGCTCGCCAATCTGTATCGCCCGGGGAACCAGACGCGCACGGTGGTGCTCGCGCTCGGCTTCGGTTCGTTCCTGGTGAGTACGCTGTATCTGGTGCAGTCGAACCTGCTCAACCAGTTCAACCTGACGGCCGCGCAGTCGAAGGCCAACATGATCCTGTTCGACATCCAGGAGGATCAGCGCGCCGGACTCGACTCGATCTTCGCCGCCGAAGGTCAGCGCGTGATGGGCTACTCTCCGATCGTCACGATGAAGGTGGCCGAGATCAATGGCATGACCGGCCCGAGATGGGCGGCGTCACATGCGATGCCGGCCAACCACTGGACGCTGCGTCGCGAGTATCGCTCGACGTATCGCGACACGACGGTCGCCACGGAGAAGCTGGTCGGCGGGAAGTGGTTCGGCGCGGCGACGCTCCCCGATTCCATCACTGAGCTCTCGCTCGACCAGGATGTGGCACGACAGCTGAAGGTGCAGGTCGGCGACAGGATCCTGTGGGATGTGCAGGGCGTGCGCGTGCTCTCACAGATCACGAGCCTGCGAGAGGTGACGTGGGGACGGTTCGAGCCGAACTTCTTCGCCGTGTTCGCGACGAAGGGGCTGGTGATGGCGCCCACGCAGTTCGTGACGATGGCCGCCGTCTCCGCGGACACGACCATCGCGCGGCTGCAGCGGCGCACGGTGGCGCGCTTCCCGAATGTCTCGAGCATCGACCTCTCGCTCGTGCGTCGCACGGTCACCGAGATCATCGAGAAGGTGAGCCTGGCCGTGCGCTTCCTCGCCCTGTTCAGTCTGGCGATGGGGATCCCGGTGCTGTTCAGCGCGGTGGCCGCGACGCGCCGCGACCGACTCCGCGAGAGCGTGCTGCTCAAGACGCTCGGGGCCACGCAGGCGCAGATCATGCGCATCCTGCTCGTGGAGTACGCGCTGCTCGGGGCGCTCGGCGCGCTCACCGGGATGGTGCTGTCGTTCGGTGGGGCGTGGGGGCTGGTGCACTTCATCTTCAAGGGAAGCTTCTCCCCGGCGTACGGCGCGGCGGTCGGGATCGCCGGGCTCATGATGGGACTCGCCGTCACGATCGGTCTCGCCACCAGCCGCGATGTGTTCCGCGAGACGCCGATGGCCGCGCTGCGCGAGAACTGATCCTGCGGGCCGACGTGCCGCGCGGGGCGACCACGATCGGTGGTCGCCCCGCGTTGTTATTGCACCCGGACGATCGCGATGCGGACCGACGGCGGCGGGTCGCCGCCGTTCGCACTCTTCAGCTCGAGGAGCTGACGGGAGGTCTGCGTGCCGCCGAGATCGAAGAGCTGATAGCCGCCGCCGACGATCGACGGGATCGACGCCGAGAAGTTGCCGAAGCTCTGCACGCGCGGTTGTTGCGGGATGGGCCGCGGGAAGCGTTGCACCGGATTCGTCGCGGTGGTGCACGGCCCGAGATCTCCGCACAGGCCGTAGAAGACGTTGCGCAGATCCCACGACGGGAAGGTGAGTCGTTGGTTCGCCGCGCTGAAGCCGTTGAGATCGTCGAGATACATGGCGAGCGACCACTCGCCGAGCAGCTCCTCCCAGGGATGCCCGGAGGTCCGCGCCTCGAGCGCGGGGACCCCGGTGGGCGCCCCGCTGGTGAAGGCGCTGAAGAACTGCGACTCGCTCACGCCATAGTGATCCGCGGCCCATCGGAGCAATGACCAGGCCGAGGCGTAGAAGCTGATGTCGTTGGATTGCGTGCGACCGAGGGGGCTGAACACCGCCGGCGCCGCGAGTGCGTCGAAGAGGCCCTCGAAGTGGCGCTGCATCAGGACCGGCCGGTCCTGACAGGGCGGCCCGGGAGTCGCGTACTTGATGTCGCAGCCGATGGTCGCGGCATAGCGGAGATTCGCCGACGCACCGGCGCGATAGATCGTGCGGGCGTACAGTTCCTCCGCGGCCCGCGCCATCCCTTCCTCCCACGAGATGTCGGTGAGGAGCGGGTCGAGCGAGAGCAGGCGGAACCGGCGCTCGGCGAACGCGGCGATGTGCTTCACTTCGTGCACCACGGTGCCGCGCAGCTGCCGCAGCCAGCCGTCACGCGTCTCGTCACTCGCGTATCCGACGGCTGCGCTCGTGGGGACGATGGCGTAGAAGAACGCGCCGGCGTTGCTGCTCGGCAGGTTCGGGTCGAGATCGCAGCTGACGGCGAACCCCTGCACCGTCTGCTGCTGCATCGCGTTGACCTTGGGGGAGAACACCATCACGACCTTGCCGATCCCGCCGACCTGGGCATCGACGAGGAGCGGATTGCCGAAGTTCGTCGTGATGAGCGGCCACATCACATCGTCGAACTCCTGGCCGAGGCGACGGTAGTAGTCGTCCATCTGCCCCGCGAGCGTGGGGCGCGTGCCGGCGAGCGAGCTCGTGTCCTCGAGGATGATCGCGCGCTGACCGACGAAGACGGTGCGGGCGTTGATCGGGATGCTCGAGGTGCAGAAGTTGGTGGCGTCGAGATTGGGCAGCTTCACGGCCGAGATCGCGCCGACGGTGGAGCTGGCGGCCGCGGTGATCGACGACGCGCGTCGCGGCGTCGCACTGAGGGAGCGCAACGTCGTGCCGCTCGCCGACCGGCGGACCGCCGGGGCGAGCATCCCGCGATTCCGCTCGAGGATGTCGAGGTGGGTCGCGAGGCGGCGCTCGGTACGGTCGGTGGCGCGGAGGAACGGGAGGGCGGGCGGCGCGTTCACGAGCGACGAGGCGATGGCCGCGCTCCGGCTCGCGCCCGTCGACGGGAACTGGCCCGCACCGACGCTCACCGCGCCGCGCAGCGTCGCCGCGACCGCACCGAGCGCCGTGGGCGTGACACTCGTGCGCGCCGCGTTGTAGACCGACACAACGTAGCGCCCGCCGGTGAGCGCGAGCTCGTTGCACCGCACATCCCCCGGTGCGCTGAGCACGAGCGACTGCCCCGGTTGCAGCGTTCGGGTGTTGGCCACCTGAAGTGTCGCGGTGCCGCCACCGGTCACGCCGTTGGCGGTGATCTGCACGAACGCCTGATGCGTCGGCTCGCACGCGAAGCCCGTGGTCGGGACCGTGATCACCATCTGCGTGCTCGAGGTCGCGCCGACGACGGCGGGGAGTCCGTCGATGAGCACGGTGTTCCCCGCGGCGGACGGGGCGAAGTTCGTCCCGGTGAGGGTGTACGAGCCGCCGGGGATCAGCGTGAAGGTGGGCGCGATGTTGGTGATGGTGGGCGCATTGGCGACCGAGGCGAGTTGCACGTTCACGGTCGCCTGGACGACGGCGCTGTCGGAGACGGCGCGGATGATCGCCGTCCCCGCGGCCACAGGGGTCACCAGCCCGACGCTGTTGACCCGCGCGATGAGCGGCGTCGCCGAACTCCAGGTGACGTCGGGACTCGCGATGGGGTTCCCCGCCGCATCGCGCACCGTCGCGATCAACTGGACCGTACCGCCGGGCAACGTCACCGCGACGGTGTCACGCACCAGCGAGATGCTGGCCGCGACCGGATTCACCACCACGACCTGTGCTTCGGAGGAGGCGGACCCGACGGCGGCGCGGATGACCGCCGACCCGACGCCGACACCGGTGACGACCCCGGTGGCCTCCACCACGGCGACGGCGGGGTTGAGCGACGTCCATGTCGGGGCGCGGTCCACGACGAGCGCACCGGTGCCGTCGCGCAGTTGGGCCGTGGCCAGCACACTCGCGCCCACCGTCATGCGATTCGCCGACAGCGCGACGCTGATGGTGCGGACCGCCGAGGGATCGCCCGGCCCGTCGGTTCCGGACCGGCAGGCGATGGCGAGCAACAGGACCCAGAGTCGTCTCACAGCGGGAAGTTACCCGCCGCGCCCCTCGGGTGCCATATCTAGATAGTTGACACGTCCAGCAACTCGACGAGCGCGCCATGGAACCGATCGAGCTCGTCGAGGGTGTTGAAATAGTGGGGCGAGATCCGCAGCGACGACTCGACCCCCTTGGCGGTGAGATCGATCACCGCGTCGCCGCGCGACTGCGCCGTCGTATGGATGCCGCGCGCGCGCAGCGCGTGCATGAGCGGCGCCGCGGCGCGCCCCTCCACGCCGATGGAGACGATCGCCGACAGCCGCGCGCCATGGTCGAGCACACGGACGCCGGGAAGTGCGGCGAGCCGGCGGCGCAGTCCGGCCGCAAGGGCATGCGCGCGCTGCGCGGTGCGCTCCGGGCCGGCATCGGTCGCATAGCGTGCGGCCGCGCCCATCCCGAGCAGCAGCGCGTACGGGAGCTCCCATTGCTCGAAGCGACGAGCGCCCTCCACGAGCTGATACGCGTCGCTCGCCGTCCAGGACGCGCCGCGCATGTCGACCAGCAGCGGATGCGCCCCGCGTGCGAGCGCACGTTCGGAGACGTAGAGGAATCCGATGCCGCGCGGCCCGCGCATGAACTTGCGCGCGGTGGCGGCGAGGAAGTCGCATTTCAGGCGCGAGACGTCCACCGGCAGCTGCCCCACCGCCTGACAGGCGTCGAGCAGGAAGGGCACGCCCTCCGCCTCGCAGATCGTGCCGACGTCGCTCGCCGGCTGGATGAGCCCCGAGTTCGTGGGGATCCAGGTGAGCGACACGAGCTTCGGCTTGTGCTTGCGGACGAGCGCCTGCACCGAATCGGGATCGACCCCGCCACAGCCTTCATCGGCCGCGCGGACGACGCGCACACCCTGCCGCTGCGCGAGCGACAGGAACATCAGCTGGTTGGAGATGTAATCCGCGTTCGAGGTCAGGATCACATCGCCCGCGGCGAACGCGATGCTCGAGAGCGCCTGCGCGAAGGCGGCGGTCGCGCTCCCGACCACCGCGACCTCGGCGCTACGCGCGCCGATCAGTTCGGCGATCGCGCCGTACGTCGCACCGATCGCCGGAGCCGCCTCGGCCGCTGCCTCGTAGCCGCCGATGCGCGCCTCGAGCTCGAGATGCCCCACGACCGCGTTGTGCACCGGCGTCGGCACGAGCGAGGCGCCGGCGTTGTTCAGGTGGGTGCAGTTCGCGCAGCCCGGCGTGTCGAGCCGCCAGGCCGCGACTTCCTCATCGCTGATCGGGAGCGCCACCTCAGCGCCGCGCCGCGCGGGTCAGTTCTGCGAGCCGAGCCATTCGTCGGCGGCGAGGGTGAAGCGCGGGATCTGCGCCTCGAACTGCACGGCGTCGTCGCGCTCGAACCGGTACTCCCCTTCCATGTACCCACTCGGGGACTTCAGGACGCAGAAGCTCTGGTATTCGTGCACCCCGCCGACGGCGAGCAGCGGCTGCTCACCGACGACACCATCCCCCGCGACCTCGCTGTCCTCGCCGATCGAGTCGTGGATCCGCCAGCGCCGCGAGAGCAGTTGCGCGGCGCGCGCGCCGACGTTCTCCACCCGCACGAAATAGGCGAAGACGAACTGCTGCTGCTCCGGGATCGACTGCTCCGGCAGGTACGCCGGGCGGACGGTCACACGGATGCCGTTCGTCATGCGGTAGAAGAAGGCGGTGCTGGGACTCATGCGGTCAGCGGGACTCCAGGAATGGCGATCGGGCGCATCTTGCGGCTTGAGTGCAAGATACGCCCGAGCGCTCTCGGGCATCAACCCGAGTATCGACCGCTGCTTACCGGATCCGTTCCAGCGAGAACGAGACGATGAGCTGGCGAGGGAGTCCCGGCTCGAAGGCCACGGGGACGCCGCTCACGATGTCCGGGTTCAGGAAGGCCGACCCGATGAATTTCTTGTCCGTGACGTTCTGCACCGTGACGGAGGCGCGGAGTCCGAGTCCGCCGTCACCCAGCGCCCACGGACGCTCGCTCACCAGTCCGGCGTTGAAGACCGTCGCCGCCGGCACCGAGACGGTGTTGGCGTCGTCGATCTTGTACTCGCTCGTGTGGTTGACGCCGGCCTGGATCCGGAGCCCGCCGAGGGCCTGCGGGGCCCAGCCGAGGGTGGCGTTCGCGAGGATCGACGGAATGCCGACGACGTCCTTCCCCGAGTAATCCGCGGTCTTCCCCGGCTTGCCGTAGTGCACCGAGTCCACCACGTAGGTCGTGTACTTGGCGCTCATGAACGTCAGTGCGCTCGCGAGCGACCACCCGCCCTCGGCCTGGAGGGTCGCGCCGAGCTCGGCGCCCGAGCGGCGCGCCTTGCCGGCGGTGAAGTAGAAGCGGCCACCGCGGTACGGGACGATCTCGTTCGAGACGGTGGTCCAGAACGCCGCCGCGTCGTAGCTGATGCTCTTCAGGAAGGAGCCACCGATCGAGACGACCTGACGCGTGCCGACCTCGTAGGTGATCGAGCGCACCGGCTCCAGCAGCGGGTTGATGGCGGTGACGGTGTCCTGCCCGAAGGTCCCGGCCGGATCCGTCTCGTTGCCGGCGGGCACTTCGATGCCGCCACCGATGCTCGCGTACACGCTGTGCGTGGGCGACAGACGGTAGTTGAGTCCGAGCTTCGGGGTGACGCCGGTGAACGACTTGGTGTTGTTCAGCTTCGGGGTGACGTTGCTGCTGTAGGTGTAGGTGACGGCGTCATAGCGCGCGCCGATGCTCGCCCCCCACCTCGACGTGAGATCGAGGTCCTGATTGAAGAAGAAGCCGAGGTTGTTGGCTCCCTCGCGCTTGTTGTCGGTGAGGTTCGAGGCGCGCGTGCCGGCGGCGGTGAGACCATAGAAGAGGATCGCCCCATCCTGATAGGCGACGTCGGTGCCGATCGAGAGCGTCCCCTTCATGCCGTCGCCGTACTCGGTGGCGGTGCGGTACACCGCGTTGCCACCCATGTGGTAGCGGTTGAAGTCGCGGTAGGTGCCGCGCTCCGAGCGCTGCAGGTACTTCGGCGTGACGAAGAGCATCGCGCTGATCCCCTGCTCGCCGCCGAAGCGGTGATCGAGGGTCAGGCCGAGTCGGCCGACGACGTTGTCGCGGCGCTCACGGCGGGTGGCGTAGGTCGCGTTGGCCTGCTGCGGATCGGCGTTGACCTGCGCGAGCGTGAGCGGCCCCGGCACGTTGAAGCGATTGCGGGTGATCGTCAGGTAGGCGGCGACGTCCGTGTTCTTGTCCACCGGCGTGACCACGCCGCCATCGAGCATCATGCGGTCGCCCTGCGAGTTCTTCCGCCAGCCGTCGAAACTCGTGCTGACCGCCGTCGCGTAGAGCTTCCCCTGACCGAAGACGAGCCCGGTCCCGAGAGAGGCGCGCTTGAGGCCGAAGCTGCCGTACTGCGCGGTCGGCGTCATGAAGTCGCGGGTGAAGTCCGGCACCGTCGTAAAGTTCACGACGCCGCCGGCGGCGTTGCCCCAGAGGGCCGAGGCATTGGAGCGCACGACTTCGATCCGCGACGCCGTGGCGAGGTCGAGCGCGTCGAAGCTCGTACGGCCATCGGGTTCGGTCTCGGGGATGCCGTTGAGGAGCACGCGCACACCGCGCGAGGTCCCCGAGTTGGAGCGATCACCCGCCCCGCGCGAGCCGAAGCCGCGGATCGTCAGGCGGACATCGCCACTGCCATAGCGCGACTGCGCGAGCACGCCGGGCACGAGCGAGAGCGCGTCGCTGATGGCGTAGCCCGACTTGCCCAACCAGTCGGTCTTCTGGAGCTGCGTGATGGCGAGCGGCGTCTTGAAGACAGGGGTCGAGACGCGCCCAGCAGTGACCGTCACCGGAGCCAGCGTGGTGGTGTCACGGCCCGTCTGCTGGGCCGAAACGAGCGCCGGAACGAGCAGGAAGGCGGGAGCGAATCGCACGGGGATCGACCGGAACCACGGCATCGGGGCTTTCCGTTCTGGCGCGACGCTGCGACCGTCCATTTGGACGTCCGCGTCGTCGCGGCGTTCATAAATTATTCATAAACATAGTAAGTCGGGGCGCGCGGGCAAGAGGGCGACCGCCGCGCCCGCGCCGGCGATCCGGGGCGCTCAGCTCTCGCGCTGGATCGCCGAGCCGGGGCTGATCCGGAGGCTCCCCGGCAGCGCGTCGAGCAGGGGCTTCAGGTCGTTCGCCCGATCGAGCGTGGTCACGAAGGTCAGCCCGGGGAGCGTCACCACGAGCAGCCGCTCCACACCGTAGAGCACGACCGTCCCCCCTTCCGCGTGGACGATGTTGTTCTCGCTGTCCACGAACGAGACGCCCCCGAGGGCGCCGTTGCCGTCGTCGTCCAGATCGCGCGCGCGCCGGAGACTGGCCCACGTCCCGATGTCGTCCCACGCCACATCGCCGCTCACCACGAGCAGACGCTCCGCGCGCTCCAGGAGCCCGCGCTCGATCGACACCGACTCGCCGAGCCGTTGCACCCAGCCGTCGATATCACCCATCGCGAGCTCGTCGAGCCCTGACGCGATCTCCGGCGTATAGCGCGCGAGCTTCGCGAGCACCGTCTGCGCATCGGCGACGAACGCCCCCGAATGCCAGCGGGCGCCGCCTTCGATCAGCACCGCCGCCCGTTCGACGTCGGGCTTCTCCTCGAACCACTCCACCGTGGCCGAGCCGCCCCGATCGAGCGGGGCGTCGATGTCCAGCAAGGCACCGGGCAACACATAGCCGAAGTGCGGATCCGCACGCGTCGGCGTCACGCCGATGGAGACGATCGCGCGCTCGCGGTGCGCCACCGCCGCCGCACGGTGGATCATCTCGCGGAAGACGCCGGGGAAGCCGATCGCGAGATCGCAGTGCATCGCGACGAACGCGGTGTTCGGTCCCGCGCGACGCGAGATCTCCTGCGCGGCCCACGCCAGCGCCGCCGCGGTGCCGAGCGGACGCGGCTCCACGAGCACGTTGGCGTCGGGCACATCGCGGATCGCGGTGCGGATCGCCGGCGCGATGTCGGAGCTCGTGACCACGATCACACGCTCGGGCGGGATCATCGGCTGCAGACGGCCGACGGTGTCCTCGAGGAGCGTGCGTCCCGTCACGAGCGCGAGCAACGGCTTCGGGCGCGACGGGGTGCTCAGCGGCCAGAAGCGCGAGCCGATGCCGCCGGCGAAGATCACGGCCCAGATCGCGAGATCCGTCAGCGCCTCATCGACAGGCGCCATCTCCGGCGTCGGCAGAGTGCCAGCGGCGGACGACGACGATGACGAGGTGAACGAACCGGACTTGGCCGGTCCCGATGGCGGCATGGGCATCACCTACTAAGATACTACCATGACCCAACTTCGCGATCTGGATCTCGCGCACCACCTCGCGGACCCGGCCATCAAGCAGCAGTTCGTGACCCCGATGTTCGACATGATCGCCCCGGGATATGACCGGTTCACCCGGTTATTCTCGTTCGGCATGGACGCGGGATGGAAGCGTCGACTCATCGACGGGTGTCGTCGGCACGCGCAGGCGCCGGCCGCGCTGCTCGACCTCGCGTGCGGCACGGGGGACCTGGCGTTCGCGCTCCTGGCCCTCTTCCCGCGCGCCACCGCACGCGGGATCGACGCCTCCCCCCGCATGATCGAGCTCGCGCAGGTACGCGGTGCGGGGATCGACGGCGCCCCGCACTTCACGGTGGGCGACATGATGGCGCTCGATGTCCCCGACCGCAGCATCGACGTGGTCACCGCAGGCTACGGCTTCCGGAACACCCCCGATCACCGCGCGGCACTGCGCGAGGTGGCGCGGGTCGTGCGGCCGGGGGGACTGATCGCCACCCTCGACTTCTATCGCCCCGAGTCGGCGCTCTGGCGCGCGCTCTTCCTCTGGTATCTCCGCACCGCCGGGAACATCGTCGGTTGGCTCTGGCATCGTGAGCCGGTGGCCTACGGATACATCGGGCCGTCGATCGACAGCTTCGTGAGCGTCGATGCCTTCTCCCGCGATCTCGCGGACGCGGGGTTCGAGGTCATCGACGTGCATCGATACCTCCTCGGCGGGGTCGCCCTCCACCTCGCTCGGCGCACGCGCTAAATTCCCGGAGTGCGTCGCCTCCTGCTCCTGCTCGCATTCGGGACTTCGGTCCCGTTCACCGCACGGGCACAGTCGTGTCCCGCGGCACCGACCGCGCTCGTCCTCGCCGGCGGCGGCGCCAAGGGGTTCGCGCACATCGGGGTGATCCAGATCCTCGACAGTCTCGGCCTGCGCCCCGATCTCATCGTGGGCACCAGTGCCGGCGCGATCGCCGGCGGACTCTACGCGAGCGGATACTCCGGGAAGCAGATCGATTCGCTCATGCGGGCGCTCCCGATGGACCAGGTGATCAAGCGGTACGAGCCACAGGTCTCCAACGCGCTCGGCCTGCTGCGCCCCACCGCCGTCTGGGAACGCACGGTCGCCGGATACGCCTTGCAGTCGGGCACGGCGCACGAGGGAGAGTTCAACTCGTTGATGTCGGCCCTCTATCTGCGCGGCAACGTCATCGCGCGCGGGAACTTCGATCGGCTGCCGATCCCCTTCCGTGCGATCGCGACGGACCTCGCCACGCACGGTGCCGTCGTGCTCGGGTCGGGTGACCTGGGTCGGGCCGTCCGCGCCAGTGCGGCGATCCCGGTGATCTTCCGGCCCGTGCAGATCGACGACCGCTGGTTGACAGATGGCGGGATCGCCGAGAACGAGCCGGTGAAGTCGGCGCGCGTGCTCGGCGCGCAGCGCGTCTGGGTCTCGGTGCTCCCCTTCGCCCCGCCGTCGACGGAGTCGTACGAGGACCCGCTGCGCATCATGGCGGACATGCTGAACTCGCTCTTCGAGCAGGATTCCTTCGTCCCGCGCGCCGGCGATGTGGTCGTGAAGAACGCCACTGAGCGATACGACAATCTCGACTTCAGCCGCACCGCGCAGGATTCGCTGGTCGAACTGGGCAAGCGCGCCGCACTCTCGGCCTTCACCGGTGCACGCTGCCTCCGCCCTGCGGGGAACAAGCGACCGGATCGTGCCGAGTCGCAGCTGCCGTCGCGCGTGGCCCGCTTCACGCTCACCCCCGAGCGTCGCGACAGCAACGCCACCGCGACCATCGTCGACGGCGACGCGATCACGGCCGACCTCGGACAGACCGATGGCGGACCGCTCGACCTCGCCAAGCTGGAACGCGGCATCATGCTGATCGGCCGGATGGAGCGATACCGCGGCGTGTGGCTGAACCCCACCGGCACCGGCGACAGCGTCGCCTTCCGGACGACCTTGGCGGGTGCACCGCGCCGCAGCCTGGGCGTGGGCGTCGCCTTCGACCAGTTCATGAGCGGTCGCATCTGGTTGGGCGGCGTCGATCGGTCGCTCTTCCGCGGTGACGCCGATGCCGCCGGCCTGGTGAAGCTCGGCACCTACCAGCAGGAAGCGAGCGGCTTCGTCCGCCGCCGCGCGCTGGTGGGTCAACGCTTCGTGCCGGTCACGCTGAGCGGTCGGATCCTGCACGAGAGCGTGCGCATGTTCTCCGGCGCCACCGAGCTCCCGAGCATCGACGCCCGTGCGTTGACGGGATTCCTGGGACTCCACGAGGATCTCGCGCCCGGTCAATGGCGCTACGATGCGGGGTTCGAGTTCCGGATCTTCCGTGAGACGTATCGTCAGGCGCGCGGTGCGATCGGCATCCGGGCCTCGATCGCTCGTGCGGCGAACGAGTACGAGACGGGGACCGTCGCCGAGGCGGTCGTGCTCAACGACTACCAGCGACTCCGCTTCGAGGGGACGCAGGACTTCACGCGCGGCAACGTCCAGACCATCCTCAAGGTGCGCGCCGGGTGGGGCAACCGACTGCCGTTCTACCAGACGTTCCCGCTCGGTGGGAACGAAGGGTTCGCCGGATTCCGGATCGGGGAGTTCCGGGGATCGCAGGAGTTGTTCGGCAGCGTGCTGATCCGCCGCCCGATCAACTCGCTGCTGAACTTCCGCGCCGAGTTCATGGCCGGCGTGATGGCGCGCGGCCACGGTCTGTTCCGCAACGAACCGGGCACCGACTACGGGGTGTGGCGCGGCGGCGTGCGCACCGGCGTGGAGGCGCAGACGCCGATCGGGCCCATCCGGGCCGAGGAAGGATTCAGCGTCACCGGGGAGCGCTCGACGCTGATCCGGGTGGGGTACTGGTTCTAACCCCAGCGGAGGTGACCGCCCGTGCGTATGTTCGGGCATGAGAATCCTCCCGCTCGCGCGACTCGCGCTCGCCCTGACCGCCGCCGCCCCTGTTGCCGCGGCCGCTCAGGAGAACTATGAGATCCAGGTCTACCCTTCCGAAACGATCAAGAAGGGGACCACGATCTTCGAACTCCACAGCAACTTCACCGGTGTCGGCACGAAGACGCGCAGTGGCAGCCTGTTGGCCACGAACGGCGCGGTCCACGAGACGCTCGAGATCACGCACGGCTTCAGCGACATCTTCGAGCTGGGCTTCTACGTCTTCACCAGCGATCACCCGACCGACGGTTACCGGTTCGTGGGGACGCACATCCGCCCGCGCATCCGCGCGCCGGAGTCCTGGAAGCTCCCCGTCGGCTTGAGTCTCTCCACCGAGTTCGGCCCCACCAACAAGGCCTTCGACGACAGTGAGCTCGGGATCGAGCTGCGGCCGATCATCGACCAGACGATCGGCAAGTTCTACTGGTCGTTCAACCCGACGGTCGGCTGGTCGATGAAGGGCCCCGACGCCGGGAAGGGACTCGACGGGATGATCTTCAATCCCAACCTCAAGCTGCAGTGGGAAGTGAACTCCGTGGTCTCGGCCGGCGTCGAGTACTACGGGACCACCGGATCGCTGAAGCGCATGGCGGCCTCGGCCGATCAGTCGCACATGCTGTACCCGACGCTCGACTTCGACCTCGGCCCCGAGTGGGAGCTGAACGTCGGCTACGGCGTGCTCGCCGCGGGCAGCGGTGACCACAACATCTTCAAGGTGATCTTCGGTCGTCGCGTCGGTTGGTGAGGTGACACGAACGACGAAGGGGCGGCTCCGGTGACGGAGCCGCCCCTTCGTGCATCCGGGTGCGGTGGGATTAGAAGTGCACCACGTCGAGGCCGAGACGGACCGTGCGCGGGAGGCCGATCGAGTAGATCGGCGCGGCCGTCGTGCCGGAGATCGTCACGAAGTACGGGCGGTCGAAGAGGTTCTCGACCGAGACGAAGAGCCCGACGTCGCCGAGGATGTGACGCTGCGCGCTGAGGTCCACGACGCCGAAGTCGGGGATCGTGAAGCTGTTGCCGAGCGTCGTGTTGGTGCTCTCGTAGCGCCCGAGCACCGTGAAGGTGCCGATCGAGCGGTCGTCGTAGGTCACGCGGAGCGTCCCGCGTTGCTGCGGGACACGACCGATGCGCGCGCCCTTGAACACGAGTGCGGTCGGCGCGACGGGACCGAGGTCGGCCACGCGCGCGTCGTCGTAGTTGCCGCTGATGCCGACTTCGAGATGCGTCATCGGACGGAGCGCGAAGTACACCTCGCCACCGAGGCTCTTGGCCTTCTGCACGTTCTGGCGCTGACGGGTGGTCACGCCACCGGTCGACGACAGGGTGACGAAGGTGTTGAAGTCGGAATAGTTCGCCTGATAGATGGTCCCCTTCATCTGGAACCAGTCGGCGGGCTGCCAATCCATGCCGAGCTCGTAGCCGGTCGCCGACTCCGCCTTGAGCGACGGGTTCGGGAGCGAGATCGTCGTGCTGTTCACCTGCTTGCGATAGAGCTCGGCGAGGTTCGGCGCACGGAAGGCCTGATAGAACGCGGTGTGGAAGGCGAGCGTCGACGCGGCCTGGTACTTCAGGCCGAGGCGCGGCGAGAAGGCGTCGCGCGAAGCGTCGGGGTAGTTCGTGGTGCCGCTCGATTCCACCGCATACGCGCCGGTGTTCGACCAGTGATCCACACGCGCACTCGCCTCGACGCGCCAATCGGTGGCGGGGCTCCAGAGCCCGCTCACGAAGGCACCGCTGAGCACCTGCTTGCCGCCCGAGGTGATGTGCGTGGTCGCGGCGTTGGCGGTGTTGTTCGCGTAGTCCTGCTGATCGAAGAAGCCCGACATGAGGCGGTAGTCGGCGCCGACGCTGAGCACATCGGTGCTCAGGAGGCCGGTCTTGTTCCACGTCACGGAGGCACCGCGATCGTAGCTCGGGATCCGCGAGGCGCTGCTGCGACGCTCATCGGCACGGGCGACGCCGCCGACCGTGAGCAGGGTGCTCGAGAGGGTGCTCTCGCGCATCTCGCGGTCCCAGGCGCGGACGGCGAAGGCACCGCCGTCGGACGCGCGGTAGTTGAGGCCGGCATCGGAGGCCCCATCGGTGCGCGTCGCCTGCGTGATGCGCGTGCCCAGGTGGCGGTCGTCGCCGAAGAGATGTCCCGTGAGGAAGGCCGTGAAGCGCGACGACGGCGAGTACTCGAGGCGCGCGAGGGCGTTGCGCCGGATCGACCACGAGTCCACGTCCGCGGCGCCACGGTTCTTCGGCGCGATCAGCGTGTACCCGCCCCCTTCGGCGTAGTCCCCGGTGAGCGCCAGGTTGAGCGAGCTCGCGAGGGGCACGCCCACCGACGCGTAGCCGTGGCGGGCGTTGCGGCTGCCGCCATCCATCGTGAAGCGGTACGAGCCCGGAGTGATCGGACGGGTGAAGAAATTGATCACGCCGCCCATCGCGCCGTTGCCGTAGAGGCTCGACCCGCCCCCTTCCAGTACTTCGACGCGCTCGACGCTGCCCTTGGGGAGACGATCCCAGTCGATCCACTCGCCCCAGGCATCGTTGAGCGGGATGCCGTCCACGAGCACAGCGGTGCGCCCTTCGTCCACCCCGCGGATCGAGACGATCTGCGCCGTACCACCGACGGTGCTGCTCGTACGCGCGAGCTCGACGCCGGGGATCTCGCGGAGCATGTCCTGCACCGTGCTCGCGGGCGAGGTGCGCACCTGCTCGTTGCTCAAGGTGTTGATCGTGCCGGCCACCTTCCGCGCGTCATCGGCGGAACCGGTCGCGGTGACGAAGACACTCGACAGCATGATGGAACCCTTCGCGAGCTTGGCATCGAGCGTGGTGGCGGCGCCCGCCGAGACGGTGACCGATTGCCGGAGTGCGCGATGTCCGATGGCGCTGACGGTGATGTCCACCGCGCCGGTGGGCAGATCGCGCAGCTGATAGCTGCCGCTCGCATCGGTGACGGCGACACGCGCGGGCTGCGCACTGGCGACCCGGGCGCCGGCGATCGGCGCACCGCCGTCGGCCGAGGTGACCGTGCCTTTGAGGGTGCCGCGCTCCTGCGCGGCGAGGGAGGTGCTCGCGAGTGGTGCGAGCGGGGTGCTGGCGACCAGCCCGAGGAGCAGGGCGAGAGCCTTGAATCGACGATGCATCGGAGACCTGTGAGGTCGGGACGACGACCCCCGGCCCGGGCGAACTACGTCGTTCGCCTCGCCCGCCAGAAGATCGTCACAATGAAGGCCGGCCACACCGCGAAGAAGAGGATCGCGGCGTACCGGGGAGTGGAATTCATTGAATATCCATTATACGTCGTAACCCCTTCGCCCGTTGGGAGCTCCTGACCGGCGAGCCGTAACACCGTCTCCACCACGATGTTATCGATCGTGGACCGCTCCATCACCCGGCGGTCCCCAAGTCGATACCAGATCTCACCATACGCGGAATCGGGGTGGGCGAAGAGCCCGGTCCGCCCTCCCCCTCCGGCCTGCAGGAAGCGTGTCGTCATGACACGCTCCAGCCTGCCCACAACCCCGCGCTTGAGATCGGCAAGGCGCGGATCCTCGGGCGCCAGGTGGGCCTCGATCGTCAGTTCTCCCGGGATCTTCGCGAGCGCGGCCGAGATGGCGGGGCTGAACGAGTGCCGCCGGTCTTCGGAGAGATCCCAACTCGCGCGTAGCCGAGCGGCGAGGCTCACGACGGCGAGCGTCACCACCATCGTGATCGCCGTGGAGCGAACGCGCGCCAGTTGCCGCCGACCAGGCACCGACCAGACGCCCGCCAACGTCAGGCCGCACGCGACCACGGCGAGCATCACGAGCACCGTGCTGCCACGCACCAGCCCCTGCTCGAACTGCCGGAGCGCGGCGGCGGGCCCGAAGGCCGCGATCCGCTCGGCGACTCCGCCGCTCGTCGCGCCGATGAAGTCGAGCGCCCACAGCCCGACCGTCACGCCCAGCGTCGCGACGGCGGCGGTCGCCGGCTGCGGAGCGATGCAGGCGAGCGCCGCAGCGATCCCCACCGACACGCCGGCACGGAGCAGATGGCCAAGGAGCAGCGCGCCGAGTTCGGCGCCGTCGATGTGCCCGCCGTACGAGCGCCACAGCAACACTGCGAGCAGCCCGGGGACGAGCGCGAACAGCCAGGCCGCCAGGAGCGCAGTCAGCTTGATCAGCATCATCGTTCGCACCGGGATCGTCGACTGCACCAGCATCGTCCACGCCCCGGTGGCACGTTCGGCGCCGAAGGTGCGGATCACCACGAACGGGAGCAGCAGCATCGCCGCGAGATCGTAGGCACCGAAGGTCGGCACGAGAATCCCGTCGAGCGGGGACATCCCCTGGGGAAGAGCCGCCGCCCCGCCCGCGCCCCCGCTCATCTCGGCGTAGGTCTCCACCGCGGTGATGAAGGCGTGGCCGACCAGGAGGGCGACCGCCACGAGCAGCAGCGCGAACGCGCGCGAGAGCAGCAGCTCGCGCACCTCCTTCCGCCAGAGCGCGCCGAACGCCCGATCAGGTGAGGGCAAGGAAGACCTCCTCGATCCCACCCTCGGGGAGTGAGGCGCGGCGGCGCAGATCGTCGAGCGTCCCCAGCGCGACGGTGTGCCCGGCATCGAGGAGCACGAGATCGTCGCAGTAGCGCGCGGCGTCGGTGAGCTGATGGATCGAGAGCACGAGCGCCCGCCCCTGCGAGGCGTGCCGGCGCAGCAGCGCGGCCACGTCACGCACCTGCCGCAGATCGAGCCCGTCGAAGGGTTCGTCGAGCAGGAGGAAGGGGTGCGGCGTGAGCAGGCCGAGCGCGATCAACAATCGCTTCCCCTGCCCTTTGGAGAGCTCGCCCACCCGTTGCGTCAGCAGCGGGGTGAGGAGCAACGCCGCGATCAGCTCCTCGCGCAGGGCCGGTGTCGCGCCGTGCACGTCGGCGAACAGGCCGAGCACGTGCGCGACGGTCTGGTCGACCCACGGACGTGCGCCGTCCGGCACGAGGAAGATCTCCCGCGCGAACCGTTCGCGGCCGCACGCGACGCCATCGATGCTGACGGCGCCGAGGTCGGGGGCGTCGAGTCCGGCCACGCAGGCGAGCAGGGAGGACTTCCCGGCACCGTTGGGCCCGATCAGCCCCGTGATGCGACCGGTCGCCGCGCGGAGTTCCGCCCCGCGCAGCGCCTCGATCGCGCCGAAGCGGCGCGCGATCGCTGTGGCCTGGAGGATCCGGGTCACGCGACGAACGTCGTCAGCGGATGGTGCTGCCGCCGCGTCGGTCGTCGGGAACGAAGTGACCGGCCGCCGGCATCCGTACCTGCATCAGCGACGCGGAATCGAGCGTCGCACTTGCGGGGAGCAGACCGTTGGCCGACAGCAGATGCGCGGTGAGCGCATAGACATCGTCGTTCGAGAGCGAGCCGGGCGCGTTGTGCGGCATCGCACGACGAACGTAGTCGAACAGCGTGGTCGCGTCGGACCAGTAGTTGCCGATCGTCTTGGCGATCTTCGCGTCCGCGGCGAAGCCGAAGTTCTCGCCGGCGGGATCGCGCCCGACGATCGGCGGATACGCGGGGGGCATCCCTTCCCCCTTCGGACCGTGACACTGGGCGCACTTCGCCGCATAGAGCGTGGCGCCGTCCGCGACGCTCCCCTTCCCCGCCGGCAACCCCGCGCCGTCGGGGCCGACGTCGATGTCGAGCGCCGCGACTTCAGCGGGCGTGGCCGCGCGCCCGAGTCCATAGCTCTTGTGCGAGGCGGGCTCGCCGCCGCCGGAGCAGGCCGCGATCGCGATCAGCGCGGCGAGCACGAACGCGGACCGCGGACCGCGCGCCTGCCGATGCCTCGTGAGGTCGATGCTCATGATCAGGTCTCCCCGTGGAAGGTGACGTGACCATCGGGGTGCACACGCCAGCCGTAGATCGGATTGAAATGGTAGTCCGTCCCCTTGCCGCGGACGGCGAGCAGCTGCGCACGCGTCGGCTGCACATAGCCGGTCTCGTCGGTCGCGCGCGAGAGGAGGACCTGCTCCGCTCCCTTCCATTCCCACATGTACGCGAATCGCACGTGCGCCTTCTTGAGTGCCGGCCCCTGCAGTTCGGCATCGTGCCAACTCGCCCCGTTGTCAGTGCTCACCTCGACCCGGGTGATGCGTCCGCGTCCGCTCCAGGCGAGGCCGGTGACCGGGTGCCATCCGCGCGCGATGGTCCGCGGCGCGCTCGGCGAAGTGATCACGGACTTGGCATCCATCTCGAAGCTGAACTGCCGCGCCTTGTCGCCCGGCAGCGGGTCGGTGTACTTGGCCGTCTCCCATCGCGTCATCCAGGGCCGCATCCCGACCTCGAGACGTCGGACCCACTTCACGTTCGCGTTCCCTTCGTAGCCCGGGAGCAGGAGGCGCATCGGATACCCCTGCTCGGGGCGGAGGGGCTCGCCGTTCTGGGCCCAGACGATGAGCGCGTCGTCGAAGGCCTTGGGCATCGGGATGCTGCGGGCGAGCAGGCACGCATCGCCACCTTCGGCGAGGAACCACTGCGCTTCGGCGCGCGCGCCGGCCTCGTGCATGATGTCGGCGAGTCGTACGCCGGTCCATTCGGAGTTGCTCGTCATCCCCGCGACCTTCTGCGCGGTGAGCTCGGGCTTGGGGTCGCGGTACGCGCCGCGTCCGTTCCCGGAGCATTCCACGAAGTGCACGCGCGTGACCTGCGGGAATCGCTTCAGGTCGTCGAGCGAGAAGACCATCGGCCGCTCGACGAGGCCGTGCACGGTGAGCGTGTGGCGGGCCGGATCCAGCAACGGCACGCCGGCGTGATGCCGCTCGAAGTGCAGATCCGCGGGGGTGATGGTCCCCGTGAGATCCTGCAGCGGCGTGAAGGAGGTGCCGGTGAGCTCGCCGGTCGGGGCGCGGGAGGCGGTCACGAAGCGCGAGCGGGAGCCGACGGGCGTGGTCGGCGTCCCCTGCAGCTTGGTCGCATCCTCGGGGATCGGCGGCAGCGCGGGTGCGGCCGTCTGGCCCTGCGAGCGCGCGAGTGCGGGGATCCCGACCAGCGCCGCGCCGCCAGCGAGCGCGGCGCCACGCAGGAGATCGCGGCGCGAGACCGCGGGCTGTTCGACGGACTCCGGATCAGTCATGTGCGTCTCCGCGGGCATCGCGCCCGAGTCGTGGGGGTGCTGGAACGAGGGCGCCCTTGGGATTCGCGCGCGGCAACAGCTGTGCCGGCGGGTGGAACGGCTCATGCCCCTTCGTGGCATACGGGACGTCGCGCGGCGTGCCGCCGAGCGGCCAGTCGTCCGCCTTGCCCGGGGAATCGGGGCGCGGATGACTGTTGATGAAGGCGGCGACGTCGAACGCCTGCTGCGCCGTGAGCGAACCGGGCGCGGTCTGCGGCATGTTGTGCGAGATGAAGCTCGCCGCGCGCTCGACGCGCGCCATCGAGGCACCGATGGAGTACGACTTCGCGCCCCACAGCGCCGGGATCGCTCCGGTGCCGCCGCCATCCTTCTGATGGCAGACGACACAGGTCGACTCGAAGACCGCTCGCCCACGCGCCGTGTCGGCCGCCAGGGTATCCGGCATCGGGAGGAGGCCGTCGGCGCCCATCACCTTCGCGCCGACGGGGACGCCCTTCGAGATGAACGCGAGGTAGGCGAGGATGTCCTCCATCTCGCGACTCTCGTGCGGGATCGCGTTGCCGGCGAGCGACCGCGTGAAGCAGTAGTTCACCCGATCGGCGAGCGTGATCACCGCGCCGGAGCGGGTCATGTACTTGGGGAATCGCGCGTGCGCGCCGGTGAGCGGTGCGGCGGTGGCCTTCCGCCCGTCCTCCTGATGGCAGCTCGTGCAGCGCAGACTCGAGGCTGCGAAGCGTGGGAGACTCTCGGGGGTGAAGCGCAGCAGCGCGAGCCCTCGGCGGATGGAGGCCCCCATCGAGTCGTTCGGGATTTCGGACTCGGCGGGCGGCTTCCACGCGGCGGCATCGAAGTGCGCGGCGGACTTGATCGGTTCCGTCCTGGCGCAGGCGGCGACGAGCCAGGGCACCAGCAGGAGACCGACTCCGATGACCGTGCGCGCGGCCGGCGTACGGCGCGCCGACATCCAGGAGTCGCGGTCGGTCACGTCAGTCGGTCAGCGGCAACCCGACACGCGCGAACACGGCCGGGATCGTCCGGTCGCGCGTGAAGAGACGGAGCAGTTCGCGATCGCGCGGCACGCAGGGGAGCCAGTAGTCGCGTGCTTCGAACGACCGCACGACGTCCTCGCGCGCGGTGTCGAAGTCGTCGCGCATGCACGCCATCGCCGCGAGCAGCAGCGGCGGCACCCAGCCGGCCGCCGAACGTTCGCGCAACTCGCGCTCGATGCTCTCGACCTCGTCCATCCGCCCGAGCTGGTGGAGCGCCATCGCGTAGCTGGTGAGGGCCCAGTTCCCGCGGTAGGAGACGGTGACCGCACGCTCCAGCACCTCGAGGGCCTCGTCCATCCGCTCGAGTGCGAGCAGGGAGAGTCCCTTGAAACGCAGCGCCTCGCTCAGCACCACGCTGCGCTCCAACGACCCTTCGGCCTCGCGCACCGCGCGCTCGAAATGGCCCTCGAAGTACAGCGTCATGCAGAAGTTGATGCGCGGCTCGAGGGCCAGCGGATCGAGACGGACCGCATCCTCGGCGTACTGCAACGCGGCATCCGACGCGCCGCGGGCGAACTCGAAGTTCGACCGCAGGATCAGGCTCGCGAAGGTCGGCGGACCGGCGCGATCGACCGCATCCAGGTGTTCGAGCGCCGCGGCCGCATCCCAGTCATGGAAGAGTGCGACGTAGCCGAGCACCACATGCGCCTGCGAGTTGTTCGGCGCCAGCACGAGGGCGCGCTTCGCCTCTTCGCGCGCGGCGACGAACCCGTCACGTGGGGCGCGGAAGTGGTACAGCGACTCGTAGAGACAGATGGTGGCCAAATGCGCACGGGCGGGTGCGAAGGCCGGGTCGAGCTGGATGGAGCGTTCGAAGGCCGCGCGGGCCATCGCGATCCCCTCGACGCGCTGGTCGAGGTAGACGCGCCCCTTGAGGAACGCCTCATAGGCCTCGGTGTTGGCGATCCGGACCGCGGTGCCCTCCATGGGCGTCGCCACGCCCTGGGCCCCGGTGTCGAACGACGACTTGAGCTGCTGGACGATCGATCGGGCGATCTCGTCCTGCACCTCGAAGATGTCGGCGAGCTCGCGATCGTACTTCTCGCTCCAGACATGGAAGCCGTCATCGACGTTCACCAGCTGCGTGGTGATGCGGACGCGGCTCCCGGCACGACGGACACTGCCCTCGAGCACACGCCGCACCTTGAGCTGGTCGCCGATCGCGCGCAGGTCGAGGTGCTTCCCCTTGAACTGGAACGACGAGGTCCGCGCCACCACGTGCAGGCCGCGCACCTGCGCGAGGCCGTTGAGCACTTCCTCCGTGATCCCGTCGGCGAAATACTCGTTCTCCGGATCGGCGCTCATGTTCGTGAACGGCAGCACCGCGATCGAGTTCACGGGTCGCGGGGCGCGCGGTACGGCAGCGATCAGCTCGGCGCTGGTCGCGTCGAGCACGCGCAGCACGCCCTCGGCGTCGGCCGGGCGGTTGTCGGGATTCTTCTCCAGGCATCGCGTGATGAGGCTCGCGATCGTCGGGGGCAGATCGGGGATCGCATCCTGCACCGGCGGCGGATCGACGGTCAGCTGCGCCACGATCAGCGCCTGCGGCGTGTGCTTCTCGGCGAAGGGATGCCGCCCGCTCAGCAGCTCGTAGGCCATCATCCCCCACGAGTACAGATCGGAGCGCTGATCGATGTCGGGATCGCCGGCCGCCTGCTCGGGCGACATGTAGGCGGGGGTACCGACGGTCATCCCGTAGCGGGTGAGCGAGGTGCGGACGGCGCCCGAGGTCCGCGTCGTCTCCTGACGCGCCTCGGTGAGTGCCTTCGCCACCCCGAAGTCCGTCACGACGGCGGTCCCACCGGAGAGGAGCACGTTGTCCGGCTTGATGTCGCGATGCACCACGCCACGCCCGTGGGCGAAGGCGAGCGCGCGGGCGACGTCGCGGAGGGCCGCGATCGCCTCGCCCAACGGCATCGCCCCGTCCCGCAGCAGACGGGCACGCAGGGACAGCCCCTCGACGAAGGGCATCGTGTAGTACGGCAGCCCCGAGGCCGTCCCCGCACCGATCACCGGGATGATGTTGGCCTGCTGCAGCGACGCCGAGAGCTGGATCTCGCGCGCGAACCGCTCCGCGCTCACCTCGGCGGCGAGTTCCGGCGCGAGCACCTTGATGACCACCGGTCGCTTGAGCGCGCGTTCCTCCGCCACGTACACGCGCGACATCCCCCCGCCCCCGAGCTCGCGCTCGATGACATGGGAGTGCTCCAGTGCGGCCTGCAATTCGGCCAGGAACACACGGGACGATGAGGTCCGCTGCTGCATCCGGAAGAAGATAGAGCAAGTCCCCTGACTCCGCACCCCGTGGACGGAAGGGTGAGCCACCCCGGCTCACGGCCCCATCCGGGGATGGCGCCCGCGCCCGTTTTTCCGCAAGATCGCGGGACCCGCCAGCGAATCCTGCGGGTCCTGCGTTGGGAATTAGTCTGCATGTGAAGCATTCGGACCTCGCGGTCCCGAACCCCCTCCCCTCC
>CAZAGK010000033.1:0-29927 GCA_964484775.1 uncultured Gemmatimonas sp.
GGGCGCCCTTCGTGCATCCTGGAGCTGCGTGAGCGGCTACTTCACCGCCGCCAACCGCCGGATCTCACCGGCCATCGTCTTCACGCGGGCGCCGTCCTTGGCCCCCTTCACATCGCCATCGACCTGCGCCGCGAGGGCGTTCAGCGCCGCCGACCGCGCGGCACCGGACTTCATCTCGGCGGCATCGAGCGCGGCCGAGATCGCCGTCGTGCGCTCGGCGGCGAGTCCCTTGCCGCGCACGAGCTGGTCGAGGTACGACCGCACCACCACGAAGGCGGGCGGCCAGCTCATCTTGGGCTGGCTCTGCGGATTGTACTCCGTGAACGTCACCAGCTTCGCCGCCGCGATCTCGTTGGCCGAGAGGTGCGCGCTCGGCGTGAGCTCATAGACGTCGAGCCCGCGATCGAGTTCGGACGAATAGACCAGGCCGTTCCAGTAATACGCGCCCCACGAACCGCCGATCGTTCCGCCACGACGCGCCCCCGGAGCCTGCCCGGCCAGTGCACCGGTCGGCACGTCCGCGCCTGCCGGCGGGTCGATCGACCCGCGATCGAAGTAGGCGATCTCGAAGGCGTTGTCCTGGTCGGTGAAGTCCATGATGTCCACGCCACCCTGGTACCAGCCCTGCACGTAGAGATCGCGTCCCGGGACGGGGATGATCCCGCCGTTGTGCGACACGCAGTTCTCCTCCGCGGATTGCGCCGCCGGGAGCTTGAAGTAGCCGTGCTGCGCCTGCTTCTTCTTGGCGTCGACGGAGATGATCGTGTTGCCGCCGAGTTCCTTCATGCTCGAGGCCTGGCACATCGGGCCCGTGCCGCCGCCCCACTCGTCGGTCTGGATGGTCTTCTTGCCGTCGTTGCTGAACGCGGCCGTGTGACGTCCCTGGAAGTTGTTCGAGTCGGCCAGGGCGTCGAGCCGGAACGGCTTCTCCGGGTTCGAGATGTCCACGAGGATCGCGTGCGTGGAGCAGGAGGCCGAGAGCAGGTGGAGCGCGGGGTACGCCGTCACGTCGTGGCAGTTGCGTGGACCGGTGGAGATCGGTGCGGCTGCCGGAGCGGCCGCGTCACCCGGGGCGCCCGGAGCGCCGCCACGTCCGCCGCGGCCACCCGCCGGGCGAGCCGGCAGGCAGAACTGCTTGCAGGTGCCACCGCCGTCGAGTCCGGTGAAGATGCGCGCGCCGGGGATGACCACCGCCTTCTCGGGGTGATCGAGCGGCACCTTGATGATGTCGAGCTGATAGAGCGAGTTCGTGGGATCGGCCGGGTCGGTGCCGTTCTTGCATCCGGCGAGTTCCGTCTCCGGACGCGCCGCCGACTGTCCCGATACATAGATGTAAATGATGTTGGCGTCGGTCGGGCTCGGCACGATCGTGTGCGTGTGCGAGCCTTTGCAGGTCTGCACGTTCTTGACGAGCTTCGGCGCCTTCGCGTTGGTCACGTCGAAGATGCGCACGCCCGCCATGTGGTCCTTGGGGTCCTGCACACCGCCCTTGCCGCAGTCATTGCGATTCCCCGCCCCTTCGGCGGAGATGAAGAGCAGGTTCCCGTAGATCGACGGATCGCCCTGCGAGGTGATGCACTCGACGACCGAGGCGATTACCGGCTTGGCCGGATCGGTGATGTCCCAGATGGTGAAGCCGGCGAAGTTCGCCTGATACACGAAGTGAGTGCCGAAGGCCAGGTCGGAGTTGATGAAGGTCAGCCCGCGGACCGTATCGAACTGCGCCGGCTTCTGCGAGAAGGAGACCAGTCGCATGCCGCTCGCCGCGGTCCCGGCGTCGAAACGCCCCGGCTTCAGGGTGCTGCGGGGATCCTGCGCGCTCGGATACGTCTGCGCCGACGCCACGAGCGGCGCGGCGACAGTCGCCAAGAGAAGAACCAATCCACGGACGACTCGCATCAGGTCACACTCCGGAGGTGGGAAAAAGGACAGACGGGGCGCCTGCACCGGCGCCGAACTCGGACGTACTCGGACTTACTTCTTCGGGGGGAGCTTCGCGAGCAGCTGCCGCATGATGCCGATCTCGCCGGTCTGCGCGGTGACGACATCGTTGGCGAACACCGACACATCGACTTCCTGCCCCGCGCGCGGCGTCTTGAAGAGGTCCTCGACCATCTTCAGCGCGCCGGCATGGTGCATGATCATGAAGTTCAGGAAGTTGCGATCGAAGTCGACGCCCTTGGAATCCTCGAGCTGCTTGAGCTGTTCGTCGGTGAGCATCCCGTCCATCCGCATGTGGTGCCAGGACGAGGTATCGGGGGCCATCTGTCCGTAGCGGCGCAGCCACTGCTGCATGATCGTGATCTCGGGGATCTGCGACTGGTCGATCTTGCGCGAGAGCTTGAGGACCTGCGGGTTCGCCCCGTGGGCTTCCGCCATCCGCGACATGACGATGGCCTGCGCGTGATGCGCGATCATCCCCTGCATGAACTCGACGTCGGCCTTCGTGTAGATCGCGCCTTTGGGGATCACGATCTCCGCGCCCATGTTCATGTGGTCCATGCCGGCCATGCTCCCCATGCCGGACATGCCGCCGCCTTGCGCGGCGGCCATCGACGGGGCGATGGCCAGGAGGGTGAGGGCCGCGAATGCGACAACCGGGCGTTTGGTCATCATGGCGTGTGTACTCCGTGCGTAAGCCGGCCCCGAGCACGAGCCGAGCGGAAGGAACCGTTTCGGGAAGATCTGCCCGTGAAACGATACCGCCTGTCAGGGCTCCGCACTAGGAGGACAGGGGGCGACGAGGCCTCCCGAGGGTGGCTTACCCCTCGCCGTCGGTCACCCGATCGATCGCGCCGACCTGGCCAGCCCCCGCCCCGAGGGCCTGACGTTCGGCCCGCTGTGCCAATGCCAGCGAGCCACCGGCGCAGAGCGCGGCCGCCGTGGTGAGCGCCGGGCCGAACAGGAGGAACTCGCTCATGAGGGGCGCGCCACGATACGCCGCGCCGGCGACGATCATCGCGGTCAGGCCGAGTCCGCTGAGGGCGCCCCATCCCGTGAAGCGGGCGATCGAGATGTGGGCGGCCCGTCCCCGCCCGGAGATGGCCACCAGGAGCCCGGAGAAGATCACGCCGGTGATGAACCCGAGCGGCGCGAAGATGATCGCGAACGGCAGATCGGAGAAGAACCCGGGTATCCGGGCCAGCACGAAGCCGCCGAAAGACCAGGCGAACGCCCAGAGGAGTCCCATCACGATTGCCGCACGGATGCGTCGCCACCACATTCCCATACTTGCCTCCCGACGGCCGCTCGGACTTCCGACGATCGATGCCGGAACACCAGCGCGCGCACTCCGCAATATGATATCGGAACGATGGCGGCGGCGGGGCACCCGCACCGCCGTAGCGCAGCCGTAGCGCCATCGCCCCGGCGTGGGTAGACTCGTTCACTATGACCGCTCGACGATACGGCGACGACGAAGTCCGCGAGATCTTCAGCCTCGCGACGACAGGCGACACCGAGGAGCGCACCCTGCCCGCGGAGTCCGGCGGGATGACGCTCGATGAGCTCCAACGCATCGGCCAGGAGGCCGGGATCGAACCGCGGCGTGTCGCGCAAGCGGCGGCGGCACTCGACGCGCGCGGCAAACCGGTACCGGTCCGGCGCTCCTTCGGCCTCCCGATCGGCGTTTCGCGGAAGGTCGAGCTGCCGCGTGCGCCGACCGACCGCGAGTGGGAACTGCTGATCGCCGAGTTCCGCTCGACCTTCGCGGCGCAGGGCGAGGCGACCACCACGGGAGGGCTTCGTCAGTGGTCGAATGGCGACCTGCACATCTCGGTGGAGCCCACTGAGCATGGCCAGCAGCTGCGCCTGAGCACGACCAACTCGCTCGGCCAGGCCCTCAACGCTTTCGGCGTGCTGATGAGCGCGATGGCGCTGATCATGGGCGCGGTCGTCGCCGCCTCGGGAAAGCCGGAGAAGATCGTGCCGGTCGTCGGGATGTTCGGCGGATTCGCGGTCGCCTCGTTCGGCGCCAACCTGCTCCGCCTCCCGCGCTGGGCGCGGGAGCGCGAGCGCCAGATGGCGGCGCTCGCCGAGCGCGCGGTGAAGCTGCTCGCTAAACCGTAGCAGCCCCACCGCGGCGCGCGATCAGAACTCGCGCCCCTTGTACTCGACCGGCTTCGCCGCGACGGCGGACCCATCGGCACAGCGGCTCGTCCTCGAGTGGTTCGCGCGCAAGAACCGGAACTTCTCCCTGCGCTGTGATCATCGGGAGCTTAGGGTCGCGACGCTCGCCCGCAAGCCGGTCACGCCAGCGGAACTCGAACGGCGGTGCATCGCCGTGCTTCGGCGCAGGTCGCCGGAGGGCTGAGCTCCTCGGGCTACGCCCAAGCACTACGCCCATCGGGCGACAGCGAGACCGGCTACCGCGCCCTACCCTTCGCATACAGAGCACGCGTGGACTCACGGCGTGCTCCCCTTCATGCGAGGTACATATGCGAATCACGCGCTCACTGCAGGTACTCGGGGCCGCGCTCGTCCCGAGCCTGCTCACTGCCCAGGACGTCAAGGTCGGTATCACCACGTCGAACAGCGACACCATCTGGTACACGGATCCGATGTGGCTCTGGATCGGCGCCGGCGTCGTGCTGCTGATCATCGTCCTCGCCGTGATGGCTTCGCGGAAGACGAGCACCAAGCGCACCACGACCGTCATCCGCTGAACCAGACCATCACATCTGAACCGAGAGACACTACAATGACCAAGTACGCAATCGTCGGTGAGCCGCAGATCGTCGTGAAGACCCCCGCCGTCGTCGAGACCCCTGTCGTGGTCATCCCGTCGCTGACGGATACCCCGCCAGTGGTCGTCGTCGAACACGAGAAGGTCGTCGTCGTGGAGAAGGAACGCGCCCCGCAGGTCATCACGACGACCACGACCGAAGAGAGCTGACCGGTACGCCAATGCTTCGCACCGAGCGCCGATTGCGGTTGCATCGCAGTCGGCGCTCTCGCTACGTTATCCCCTCGTCCTCTTTCGCCCAACCGTCGCGCCACCGTCCGCCGTCATGACCAAGCATCGGATCTTCACCACCAGCGTCGCGAGCGTCTATCCGCATTACATCGCGAAGGCGGAGAAGAAGGGGCGGACCAAGGACGAGGTCGACGTGATCGTCCGCTGGCTGACGGGATACTCGCAGGAGGCGTTCGCCGCGCTCCTCGCGAACAAGACCGATTTCGAGACCTTCTTCGCTGAGGCACCCGCGATGAATCCCGCGCGGCGCGCCATCACGGGCGTGATCTGTGGGGTTCGGATCGAGGAGATCGAGGAGCCGACGATGCGCGAGATCCGCTATCTCGACAAACTCATCGATGAGCTGGCCAAGGGGCGACCGATGGAGAAGATCCTGCGCAGTGTCAGCGCGGGGGCGTCGCCCGCTCCCAGTTGAGCACTCCGTAGGTCCCCGGCGCCTTCCGATCGGGGGACACCACGACCACGAGCCGGAGTCCGTCCGAGAACCAGGGATCGCCGCCGAGATTGTGCCGCGGCGCCGAGGGTGTCGCGGCGCCCACGCCGCCGGCGTAGCCCCATCGCTCCACCGACCCGTCGATCAACAACGTCTGCAGCAGATAGTCGCGGGCCTCGTCCACGTCGGGAGCGATGGCGTGCGTCACGAACGTCCACGGGCGCGACGTCATGCGGACGCCGACGTCGCGGCTGATCTGTCCGATCCAGACGGGTGTGTCGCCAACTTGGTACGGGGTCGCCCAGAGTCGCAGGTGGTTCCGGCGCGAGATCGTGGACCGCATGCGCTGCATCGAAAGGTCCTGTCGCCGCCCGTCGACGTACAGCGGACTCACCGGTGATGTACGGTACGAGGCACCGGAGAAGAAGGCGGAGAGCATGCGTCCGACCGACCCGGCCGAGGTGATGTCGGTGAAATCCCATCCGGCGCGGACGAGGACGGTGAGGAGATTGTGCTCGGTCCCGACGAAGACGAGATTGAGGGGATCCCCTGCTCCGCGTCCGTCGGCATCGGTGGTCGTCTTCGGCAGGAGCGCGATCGAGTCGCGCAGGGCGTCGAGGTCCACGGCACGCGTCCGTCCCGCATACAGCCGCCCGACATCCACCTGGCGGAAGTCGAAGTTGCCGCTCGGCAGTTCGCGCGCGAAGGCGAAGCGCAGGGTCCGATTCGGCCGCACCAGTTCGATGTTGACGAGCTTGAGTCCCCGCGTGCGATTCGTGTAGAGATATCCGACCACGGTGGCCCCGGGCGCCACCTCGAGCGGGATCTCCCGCGCGGCGAGCATCGAGTCCACGGGGGAACCGGCGCGTCCTCCGCCGAACATCCGTCCGACCTCGTGCGCGGCGAAATAGTCGCGGTCGAGTTGCGCGGGCAACAAGCGCCACCCGGTGCTGCTGCGGTTCTCGATGCGGATCCACACCGGCTGCACGCCCTTGTCGGCGAGGGCGAGCCCGAACGACGCCTGGCTCTCTTCCGCTCGCAGCACGGCGACGCGCACCTCGACGCTGTCGTGCACCACAGGCTGCGCCATGGCGCGGGCGAGATACGGTTGCGGATCGGCGGGCGGGAGTGCGACGGAAGCACAGCCCGCGACCCAGGCGACGGTCGCGAGTGCCAGGGCCCACGTGGAGTGCGCGTTCCGATCGGGTCGCATCGCGAGACAAGTTAACCTCGGATCGGCCACCTTGAACCACTTTGCAACACAAAGTAGATTCCCCGCTACTGCCCGGACACGCCAGCACCGTCCCACGGCTCCCATCCACCTCGCTGTGCCCGACGGTGACCCGTGACCGAATCCAGCCTCCCCCGTAGACTCCGCGCCGTGCTCCGGACCGCTCTCCTCTGGAGTGCGACCTGGTTCGTCTCGGTGCTGGTGATCTTCACCGCGCTGAAGCTCGTCGGCTTCTTCTCCGCGTCGGCGCACTGGGCCGACGGGCTCTTCGTCGCCCTGCGCGCCGCCATCGTCGGATTCGTCGCCGGTGGGGCGTTCGCCGGATTCATCAGCTGGGTCTATCGTGGCCGACGGCTCGCGGAGATGAACCCGATCCGCTTCGGGATCGCCGGCGGGCTCGCGACGGCGATCTTCGTCCCGACCTTCCTGCAGTTGATGAACATCATCTCCGGCGACGGAATGGTCGCCATGAATCTGGTGCTCGACGACGGGCTCTGGACGGGGGTGCTGGGCGGTCTGATCGCAGGCATCTCGCTCAAGATCGCGCAGCGGTCCCGTGTGACGATGAACGCCGCCGCCGATCGACCGATCGACCTGCTCGATTCCGCCGATCGATCCCCGCCCGCAACGGAGCTGAAGCAGCGCGCGTCCGCGGCCGAACGGGACTAGCGCGCCGGTTCGGCATCGCGATCAGGCCGCGCCGTACTCGCGCAGCCACTCGACGCTCCACCGCCCGAACTCACCGGCGCGGATCGCCGCACGCGCCTCGCGCATCAGCCCGCACAGCATCGCGAGATTGTGCTGCGCGATCAATCGCGGGCCAAGGGGCTCGTCCGCCGCGAAGAGATGCCGCAGATAGGCGCGATCGTAGTGCGAGCAGGCGGGACACTCGCAGCCCTCCACGAGCGGGGCCCGATCGAGGCGGTGCGTCCCCTTCAGCAGTTGCACGGTGCCCTGCGGCGTGAATGCCGTACCGTGCCGCCCCATGCGCGTCGGCGCCACGCAGTCGAAGAGGTCCATGCCACGCGCGACCCCCTCGATGAGATCGTCGGGGAAACCGACGCCCATCAGGTAGCGCGGACGGTCCTGCGGCAGTGAGGCACCGCAGAGCGCGAGCGTCTCGTACATCGCGGGCTTGGGCTCGCCGGTGGAGAGACCACCGACCGCGATGCCCTCCCACTCCCCCATCTCCAGGATGCCGCGCATCGAGGCGCGACGCAGCTCGGGGTGTACCCCGCCCTGCACGATCGGGAAGAGCGCCTGCGGCGGTGCCGCCCGCTCCTCCTCGGTCGCCTCCGGCAGCGGCGGCGTACCATGCGGAACCGGCACCTCGCCCAGCGGTGCGCGTCCCTCGCGGGTGAGCCGGTCGAACTCCGTCCGGCAGCGTGCGAGCCACCGCAGACTGCGCTCCATCGCCGCCTGCGCGGGCACGAAGTCACTGCCTCCCGCGATGAGCTCGTCGAGCTGCATGATGACGTCGGCACCCAGATTGCGCTCGATCTGCATCACCCGCTCCGGCGTGTAGTCGTGCATCGCGCCGTCGAGCTTGTTCTTGAAGGTCACCCCCTGCTCCGTGACCTCCCGATATCGCGCCAGCGAGAAGACCTGGAAGCCCCCCGAGTCGGTGAGCATCGGGCCGTCCCATCGCGCGAAGGCGTGCACGCCGCCGAACGCTCGGACCACCGCGTCACCGGGACGCAGATACAGGTGGTAGGCGTTGGCGAGCAGCATGCGCCCGCCGATCGCCGCGACCTCCGGTGTCGTCAGGCCGCGAACGGCCGCGTGCGTCCCGACCGGCATGAACGCCGGCGTCTCCACCGCGCCGTGCGGCGTGGTGAAGACCGCGGCGCGCGCAGCGCCGTCCGTCGCCTCGAGCCCGAAGGCGAAGGAGGGGGCGGTCATCGTCGTGGCGCGGACCGAACGCTCAGACCAGATCGAAGCGATCCGCGTTCATGACCTTCACCCACGCGGCCACGAAGTCGCGCACGAACTTCTGCGCGCCGTCGGCGCTCGCGTAGACCTCGGCCAAGGCGCGCAGCTGCGAGTTCGACCCGAAGATCAGATCGACACGCGTCGCCGTCCACTTCACGTCGCCGGTCGCGCGGTCGCGCCCCTCGAACATGCCGCGCGTGCCCGCAACGGGTGCCCACACAGTGCCCATGTCGAGCAGATGCACGAAGAAATCGTTGCTCAGCGTCTCGGGGCGCTTGGTGAAGACCCCGTGCTGCGACTGACCGTGATTCGCGTTCAGCACGCGCAGACCACCGACCAGCGCGGTCATCTGGGGTGCGGTGAGCGTGAGCAACTGCGCCTTGTCCACGAGCAGCTCTTCGGCCGAAACGGTGAACTCGGTCTTGAGATAGTTGCGGAAACCATCGGCCGCGGGCTCGAGCACCTCGAACGATTCGACATCCGTGCTCTCCTGCGACGCGTCCATCCGCCCCGGGGTGAAAGGGACCGCGATCGTCACACCCGCCTTCGACGCCGCCTGCTCGACCGCCGCACCGCCGGCGAGCACGATCAGATCGGCGAGGGAGATCTTCTTCCCGCCCTTCTGCGCGGCGTTGAAATCGGCCTGGATCTTCTCGAGCGCACCGAGCACCTTGGCCAGACGCGCGGGCTGATTGACCTCCCAGTCCTTCTGGGGCGCGAGCCGGACGCGCGCACCATTCGCACCGCCGCGCTTGTCGGAGCCGCGGAAGGTGGAGGCCGAGGCCCACGCCGTTGACACGAGATGCGAGATCGGGATCCCGGCGGAGAGGATCGTCGCCTTCAGCGCGGTGACATCGGCCGCATCGACGAGCGGATGATCGACGGCCGGGATCGGGTCCTGCCAGATCAGCTCCTCGCTGGGCACGAGCGCGCCGAGGTAGCGCGCGCGCGGTCCCATGTCGCGATGCGTGAGCTTGAACCAGGCACGGGCGTAGGCGTCGGCGAGCAGCTCGGGGTTCTCGTGGAACCGCTTGGAGATCGGCGCGTAGATCGGGTCCATGCGCAGCGCCATATCGGTCGTGAGCATGATGGGCGCGTGCCGCTTGGACGGATCGTGCGCGTCGGGCACCGTGCTGGCCGCGGCGGGATCCTTCGGCGTCCACTGATGCGCGCCGGCCGGGCTCTTGGTCAGCTCCCAGTCGTAGCCGAAGAGCGTCTCGAAGTAGCCATTGTCCCATTTCGTCGGATTGGGCGTCCACGCGCCTTCGAGGCCGCTGGTGGTGGAATCGTCGCCTTTGCCGGTCCCGAACGCGTTCTTCCAGCCGAGCCCCATCTGTTCGATCGGCGCCGCCTCAGGCTCCGGACCCACGAGCTTCGGATCGCCGGCGCCGTGCGTCTTGCCGAAGGTGTGACCGCCGGCGATGAGCGCGACGGTCTCCTCGTCGTTCATCGCCATGCGCTTGAAGGTCTCGCGGATGTCGCGCGCCGAGGCGAGCGGATCGGGAGTGCCGTTCGGCCCCTCGGGATTCACATAGATGAGCCCCATCTGCACCGCGGCGAGCGGGTTCTCGAGCTCGCGATCGCCGCTGTAGCGCTTGTCGCCCAACCACTCGGCCTCGGCTCCCCAATAGACGTCGGTCTCGGGCTCCCAGATGTCCGCACGGCCACCGGCGAAACCGAAGGTCTTGAACCCCATCGACTCCATCGCGACGTTGCCGGCGAGGACCATGAGGTCGGCCCACGAGATCTTCTTGCCGTACTTCTGCTTGATCGGCCAGAGGAGGCGGCGTGCCTTGTCGAGATTGCCGTTGTCGGGCCAGCTGTTGAGCGGGGCGAAGCGCTGCGCGCCCGAGCCCGCGCCGCCACGACCATCGGCCGTGCGATACGTGCCGGCGCTGTGCCAGGCCATGCGGACGAAGAGCGGTCCGTAGTGGCCGTAGTCGGCGGGCCACCAGTCCTGCGAATCGGTCATCACCGCGGTGAGGTCCTTCCGCAGCGCCTCGAGGTCGAGCGTCTTGAATTCGGCCGCGTAGTCGAAGTCCGGATCCATAGGATCGGAGAGCGACGAGTGCTGCGCGAGGATGCCGAGGTTCAGCGCGTTCGGCCACCAGTCACGGTTGGACCGGCCGCCGGCATTCGCGTTCGAGGTGCCGTGCATCACGGGGCACTTGCCCCCGGTATCACTCTTGTGGTCGCTCATGGTCCGCTCCGTTCATGTCAGACGATCGTCGTGACGATCGCGATCGATTCCGCTCTCTAAACATACCGTGGCGGCATTCTGTTTCAGATGCAAGAACGCCCGGCACCGATCGGATCCGGTGCCGGGCGTTCGCTTCTGATGCGGTTACTGCCGATGATCAGGGAATGAAGGTCGCCTGAGGTCCCTGACGGGGTGCCTGCCCGAGTTCGTCCGTGCTCGGGACGATCGGGCCCTTCCCGGCCGCCTTGAGCGTTGCGTTCACGCGCGGCAGCAGCAGCGCCCACTGCTTCTTGAGACGCACGAGCTCGGTGTTGAGCTGCGGCGCCAGCGTGTTCCAGACTTCGTACGCCTGCGGCGGAGGACGACGATCCTGTCCCTGCAGGAAGCCGGAGAGCGCACCGATCTGATTGTTGAGCTTGATCGGGAAGTTCAGCGGATCCTGCCCCGCCTCGTTCTTGGTCTGGTAGAGCACTTCCTCGACCTTGCGCGTGCTGTCGATGAGGACGTTGGCTTCCTTCTCGAACGCCGCCTTCTGTTCCCCGGTGAGCACCTTGCGGAGGCTGTCCACCTGATAGCGCACGTTGCGGACGGTGCGCACGGCATTGTTCGCCGCCGACACCGTGTCGCGGATCTTCGTGAGCAGCTTGAACTTCTCGACCAGGTCCGCCTCGGTGGCCGTCGAGCGGGCCGGCGGGAGCACCTTGGCCGTCACCGTCTGCGGATTCGCCGAACCGGCGGTGAGACGCACGGTGTAGGTCCCCGGAGGGCCGACCGGGCCGTTGAGGCCGTTGCCGGCCCAGTAGATGGCGTTGCGGAAGTTCACGCCATCGGGATAGCGCAGGCTCAGGCTGTAGCTGTTCAGTCCGGCCTCGGTCGCGACCTTGGCCGGCGGGAGTGCGCCGAAGCCGCCGCGTCCACCGCCGCCGCCACGACCACCACGACCGCCAGCTGCGGTGGCCACGGTGTCGGTGCTGGAGGCCTTCGCCACGACGAAGCCCTTGGCGTCGAGGAGCTCGAGCTGCACGGGCTGCATCGGGGTCTTCAGCCAGTACTGCACCTTCACGGCACCGTCGTTCTGGTACGTGGCACCCGGCGCGTAGAGATGGACGCCGGCGTCCTTGTTGACCTTGTCGGCCTGACGGAGCGCGGCGATCCCTTCCATGGCGTAGAATCCGCGGCCCATCGTCGCGATCACGATGTCGTCATCGCGGAGCGCGATATCGTGCACCGGAACCGGCGGGAGGTTGCGCTTCAGGCTCTGCCAGTGATCGCCGTTGTCGTAGCTGATGTACATGCTGCGCTCGGTCGCGGCGTAGAGCAGGCCGGGCCGGACGAGGTCCTCACGGATCGCGCGGGTGAACTCGTTGCCCGGGATCCCGGTGACGATCTTCTGCCACGTCTTGCCGTAGTCGGTGGTGCGGTAGAGATACGGGGCGAAATCGTCCATCTCGTAGCGGTTCGCGGCGAAGAACATCGTCCCCGCATTGAAATGCGAGGGCTCGACGATCGAGACGCGCGTCCACTTCGGAAGGTCCTTGGGCGTGACGTTGGTCCACGCGGGCATGGCCGCACCCTTCCCCACATCGCGCGACAGATAGAGCAGTCCGTCGTCCGACCCGCTCCACACGAGTCCCTTCGTCACCGGCGACTCTGCCACGGCGAAGATCGTCGCGTAGTACTCGACGGACGTCTGGTCCTTGGTGAGCGGTCCACCCGACGCGCCCAGGGTCGAGGGATCGTTCCGGGTGAGATCGGGGGAGACGATCTTCCAGGTCTGCCCGAGATCGGAGCTGCGGAACAACACGTTGGCGCCGGCATACAGCACCTTCGGGTCGTGCGGCGAGTTCATGATCGGGAAGGTCCATTGGAAGCGGTACTTCGAGTCCTTCGCGTCGTGCCCCATCGGGTTCAGGGGCCACGGGTCGAGACGCATCCCCTGTCCGGTGCGCTTGTTCTGCATCTCGAGCACGCCGGAATAGTTGCCGCCGAAGGTCACGTCGGGATCGAGCGGATCCGAGGCCACATAGCCCGATTCGCCGCCCGCACCGCTGTAGCGCGGCGGGAAGTTGAACTGTCCGGCCGCAGCCGCCGGCGCAGCGGGGCCGCCGCCGAAGCCGCCACCACCACGACCGCCGCGTCCACCGGCACCCGCCGCACGGATCGGGAAGCAGTCCACGCCACCGTCCTGCTCGGCACCGCACACATCGTACGGCGACGCGTTGGTGAGGTGCACGTGATAGTACTGGCCGGTCGGGATATTGCCGCGGATCTGGGCCGTGCCGCCATCGTACGTCAGCACGATCCCGGGATCACCGGCGACCGCGATGCGCTTGGGATTGGTCGGGTCGATCCAGTAGTAGTGCGTGTCGCCGTTGCCGATCGCGCTGCGGAAGGTCTTGCCACCGTCCTTCGAGAGGTAGCCGCCGACGTTCCCGGCATAGACGGAGTTCGAGTCCTGCGGATCGGCGAAGACCTTGGTGTAGTACCAGGCACGCTGACGGAGATTGCGGTCGGCGTTGAGGTACTGCCAGGTGGCGCCGGCATCGTCGGAGCGGAACACGCCGCCCGAATCCGCTTCGATGATCGCCCAGATCCGGCTCGGCTTGGCCGGCGAGACCGCGATGCCGATGTTCCCCCAGATCCCCTTGGGGAGACCGACGTTGCGGGTAAGCTCGGTCCAGTGATCGCCACCGTCGGTGGTCTTGTACATGCTGCCCCCGGCGCCGCCGCTCACGAGCAGCCACGGCTTGCGCCCCGCCTGCCAGAAGCCGGCGTAGAGGACGTTCGGGTTGGACGGGTCCATCACCAGGTCGGCGACGCCCGTGGAGTCATTCTTGAAGAGGACCTTCTGCCACGTCTTCCCGCCGTCCTTGGAGCGATAGACGCCGCGCTCCTTGTTCGGGCCGAAGACATGCCCGAGCGCTCCCACATACACGATGTTCGGATCGGTCGGATGCGTGACGATGCGCGAGATGTACTGCGTTTCGCCGAGTCCCATGTAGTTCCAGGTCTTGCCGGCATCGGCGCTCTTCCAGACGCCGTCGCCATGCGAGACGTTGCCGCGGATCGGGGTCTCGCCGCCGCCCGCCCAGACCACGTCCGGATTCTGCTTGAAGATGTCGAGGGCGCCGATCGTGCCGCCGAAGTACTTGTCGGTCGTGGGATGCCAGGTCTTCCCGCTGTCGGCGGTCTTCCAGACACCGCCGCCAGTGGTGCCGACGTAGTACTCGGCCGGGCGCTGCACCGAGCCGACGACCGAGGTCATGCGGCCGGTGTGGGCGGGGCCGAGCATGCGCCACTCGAGGTTGTGCCAGAGCGTGGTATCGACGGTGGCGGGAACCGCAGGTCGCGTGGTTGATGCCGTTCGCTGCTGGGCAGCGAGCAGGACCGGCGACAGCGAGAGCAACGCAGCAGCCAGGAGCTGACCGCGTCGGGTCCGTGGGGACGAACGCATGGAGTCTTCCTCGTGAGGGTACGACGGAGCGCCCGGGATCGGGCACAGGTAAATTACGCGCCTTGCCACCCTGCTGTTCAGGGAAGGTAGGGAAAGTCACGACGACCCGGGGAATCCGTTTGTCTGGTGTCATGAGAGTGCCATGCCTCGGGTGTGGGGCGGAGTTCGAGCCGGTCGACGGCCCGACGCACCGCTACATGCTCTCGAGCCCCGCCTGCTGGGTGCGGTACGGTGAGCTGATCGGCCTGCTCGCGATCCGCCCGGAGCTCGCGGTCGCACGTCAGTACTGTACCGACGCGTACGCGGTGCAGCACCCAGGCGAACCGACGGCGCAAGCGATCCAATCGATCGCGGTGCATCTGCTGAACCTCCACGGCTACATCGAGCGCGGAGTCCGGGTCGGCCCGCCGCGCTTCGCGGGACACAAGGGCGCGTTCCACTGGCTCACACCGCCGACCGCGCGCTTCGAACGGACCGTGCGCGACATCCCGCTCGACACCTCGGACCCACGGTTCGAGGTGGCCACTCGCGAGTGGGCGGAATCGGCGTGGAGAGCCTGGGCGCCACATCACGCGCAGATCGCCGCGTGGTACCGCGCCTTCGGCACGACATAACCAACCCTCGGGTTATGCTCTAGCGGCGAAGCGCCGCAATGCACATTCTCTCCCGCGCACCGCGCCCGATCGTCCGTCGTCCGCCCCACGCACCACGGAGAGCCTCGTGACCATCTGGAACATCGACCTCATCTGGGCGCTCATGCTGCTCGGCGTCGCGCTCTTCACGAGCGCGTGCCTCATCATGAATCCGATGATCCGCGCCGTGCGCATCATGGGGATCGGCGTCGCGTACGCCGAAGGGATCTGGATGGCGGTGTCGCTCCCGTGGACCGTGGCCATCACGACCTGGTGCATCTTCGCGGCCTTCGGCGGGGTGCTCTCCTTCGCCTACGAGCTCTGGGCGCGCCGACGCTACGCCTCCGTCGGACGCCCGCAGCGCCCGCTCGTGCTCCTCGAGGGCTTCATCCTCTGGCCCACGATGATCCCCGACGCGATCGAAGGGATGCTCGTCGATGCCGGCGTGCTCGAGCCGGGCGGGCGCCCGGACCACACGGCCGAGCATCCGACGGTGGCGCCCCTCCCCGTCGAAGGCTGAGCCTCAGCAACACAGGTCAGCGTCGACGCTCGCGTCACACGAAGGCGTCAGTGGATCGCCGCCTTCGGCGAGGCGGCGCGGACCGACTGCTCGACCGCGTGCGCGACCTCCGCGTAGTTCGAGGGTGAGCAGTAGAGCCGGAGATGCTGCGCCACTCCGCCGGTGATCGCGATCACGCGGTGATCCGGGTGCCGCTCCACGGCACGCACACGTGACCAGGGGATCAGCACGTAGCCCTGCGATTCGGCCAGACGCTCGGGCCCCGCGCCGATCGGATGCGCATCGACGGTGCCGCGGAGCCAGGACGAACGCTCCTCCGCTCGCACGCGGCGCGTGGAGTCGAGCGCCTCGATGCCGTCCGCAGCCAGCGCATACTCGTAGAGCCACCGATCGCGCATCACGACGCGCAGGACGAACCACGCCAGGCCGCCGAGTGCGCCCCCGACGATCAGTGCGCCGAGCACCCCGGCCCCCACGCCGTCCGCCCCGAGGTTGAAGCCCAGCAACGGGGCGAAGAGCAACGCCGTCAGCGCCGTCGCCACGGTGCAGAGGAAGAACACGTCACGACGGACGAAGTGATCCCGGGTGAGCGGGATCTCCGCGCGCCAACGAATGGCGCTCGGTCCCGCGGGTCGCGCGGTCGAGAGAGTCACGAGGGGGGATGGCTGGGGTCGCGAGGAGGTGGAGCCCGGCGACCGCGAGCGACGAGGGGCGGTCATCCGCAGAATGCCCCGACCCTGCCCCCTCATCAATCGGGCATCCGCCGACCGGGGACACCTCTCCGCCCTACGAAATCACCCCATGCTCAGCGGTCCGCGGGCTCCGTGACATCCCGGATGCATGCGGATACTGCGATCTGAACAACCGAATTAAACCCGAAGAAACCGCGACACGCGCAGTACGGAACCGCCCAAGGGGTGACGGTGTTTATCCCGCGGTACGTGCGGGCAGCTTCGACGGACCGGGGATGAAAGTCCTACCCGTCGAGGCGCCGGTTCGCGCGTGCAGTCGAGCAGCTCCGCATCCCCCTTTCACCCACAATAGAATGCGTCAGCAAGGTTCCCTCGCGGCGACGATGCCCAAGGACCTCACGGCCAGCGTGGTCGTTTTCCTCGTCGCGCTCCCGCTCTGTCTCGGCGTTGCCCTGGCCTCCAACGCCCCGCTCTTCTCCGGCCTCCTCTCGGGGATCATCGGCGGCATCGTCGTCGGTGCGCTCAGCGGCTCGCACAAGAGCGTCAGCGGCCCCGCCGCCGGGCTCACCGCCATCGTCGCGGCGCAGATCGCGACGCTCGGCAGCTTCGAGTCCTTCCTGCTCGCCGTCGCGATCGCCGGTCTCATCCAGATCGCGATGGGGGTCTCGAAGCTCGGCTTCATCGCCGGCTTCTTCCCCGGGAGCGTGATCAAGGGATTGCTCGCCGCCATCGGCGTGATCCTGATCCTCAAGCAGATCCCGCACGTCTTCGGTCACGATGCCGACGCGAACGGCGAGATGAGCTTCCTGCAGCCGGACCAGAAGAACACCTTCACCGAACTGTTCGGCAGCGTGTTCGACATCCAGCCCGGCGCCGCGATGGTCGGCATCCTCGGCATCCTGCTCCTGGTGCTCTGGGACCGCAGCAAGACGCTCAAGAAGAGTCCCGTCCCCTCGGCGCTCGTCGTCGTCGCGATGGGCGTGATCGTGAATCGCGTGTTGCAGAGCACGGGGAGTTCGTGGGCCATCGCGCCGTCGCATCTCGTGCAGGTGCCGGTCGCGCAGAGCGTCGAGGCCTTCACCGGGCTGCTCCGCTATCCGGACTTCTCGCAGCTGACCAACCCCGCGGTGTACGTGGCCGCGGTGACGATCGCGATCGTCGCCACGCTCGAGACGCTGTTGAACCTCGAAGCGGTGGACAAGATCGACCCCGACCAGCAGCATGCCCCGCCGAACCGCGAGCTGATCGCGCAGGGGATCGGCAACGTCACCGCCGGACTCGTCGGCGGTCTCCCGATGACCAGCGTGATCGTGCGCTCCTCGGTGAACATCAACGCCGGCGCCCGCACCAAGCTGTCGGCCATCATGCACGGCGCGCTGATCCTGCTCTGCGTGGTACTGATGCCTGGGATGCTGAATCAGATCCCGCTCGCGGCACTCGCCGCGATCCTGATCATGACCGGCCTCAAGCTGGCGAGTCCGGCGCTGCTCAAGCAGATGTGGCGTGAGGGGAAGACGCAGTTCCTCCCCTTCATCATCACGGTGGTGGCGATCATCCTCACCGACCTGCTCATCGGGATCCTCGTGGGACTCGGCGTCTCGATCGCCTTCATCCTCCGCAGCAACCTGCGTCGTCCGATGCACACGGTCGTCGAGAAGCACATCAGCGGTGACGTGCTGCGGATCGAACTCGCGAACCAGGTGAGCTTCCTCAACCGCGCGCGTCTGGAGCAGGAGCTGCATGCGGTGCCGCGCGGCGCGCACGTGCTGCTCGACGCCCGGAACACCGACTACATCGACCCCGACATCCTCGACCTGATCGAGGACTTCAAGGACACGACCGCGGCGGCCCACGGCGTGCAGCTGAGCCTGGTCGGCTTCAAGGACGACTATCCGCTCGAGGACCACATCCGGTATCTCGACTACTCGAGCCGCGAGCTGCAGAGCTCGCTGACGCCGGAGCGCGTGCTCACGATCCTGCGCGAAGGGAACGAGCGGTTCCGTCGCGGGGAGCGCCTGACCCGCGACCTGGGGCGGCAGGTCGACGCCACCGCATCGGGGCAGTTCCCGATGGCGATCGTGCTGAGCTGCATCGACTCGCGGACGCCCGCCGAGATGATCTTCGACCTTGGCCTGGGCGACGTCTTCAGCACCCGCATCGCGGGGAACATCGCGCGCGACAAGGTGCTCGGGAGCATGGAGTACAGCTGCGCCGTGGCCGGGGCCAAGGTGATCCTCGTGATGGGACACACGAGCTGTGGCGCGGTGAATGCGGCGGTGGACCTCCTGGCCGCCGGCAAGACCGCGGCCGAGACGCTCGGCTGCGACAACCTGGACGGTCTGCTCAGCGAGATCCAGATCTCGGTCGACCCGCGCACCCTCAAGCGAGGGGATGAGTGGAAGCCGGGGGAGAAGGCGGCGTATGCGAACGAAGTCTCCAAGCGGAACGTGCTCCGGACGATGCGGGCCATCCGGGAACGGAGCTCGACGCTCGACCGGCTGGTCCGGGAGGGGCAGATCGCGATCGTGGGGAGTCTGTACGACGTGACCACCGGCGAGGTCTCCTTCTTCCGGACGGAGGGGTCGAGCACCACCCCGCTGGACGTGCCGCTGGCGGTGGCGGTCTGATCCGGACGGCCCTTGCGCCGTTTTGACCGAAAGGAACCCCAGTCTGGACGCCGGGGGTTCGGGATGCCACATTAGTTCCGATACCCCCGGCGACTCCGGCGCGATGTGGCGACCGGCTTGGGGGCACCAGTCCTTCAGACCGGACGGTCGGTGTGGTGAAAGGCATGGCTGCGCTCGCCTTCGTGGCGGCGCTGACAGCATCGCTGTTGGGTGGAGGCCCCGTCGAGAGTCCGGGGACGCGTGGATCACACGCGTCGGGTCCGGCGGCGGTCGCGTCGTCGGCGTCGCCCCATGTCACCGGGCGCTCGGGAAGCTGCGCGGAGTGCCATCAGGCCGCGGCGCAGACGGTTGAGGCGACGACGCTGGTGAGTGTTGCGCCGGAGAGCGCGGGTGACGAGCCGGCGCGCCCTGAGGGGGCGCGCAGCCGTCGGTCGAAGGATCACGCCGGAGCGAGGTGACGTCCGGCGGTCCCGTCGTGCCGCTGACCCCGTTGCTCGCGGCGAAGCTCGACAAGCTCTTCAGCGGCGCTGACCGGGACATCGCCCGCCGCATGCTCGAACAGGAGTGCGGCTTCAATCTCCCGCTGATCCAGGGTCAGGGCGAGATCGGGATCGAGCGCACCCGCGCCGGCGCCCTCAAGTGCAGCGAGGGGCGCCTCGACAAACTCCGTTACTGGGTGGACATGGCCAAGATCGACTGGCGCGACGCGATGGTTGCGGGTGGATTCGGCCATTCGGTGACGGAGCACCAGCGGTGGCTGGCGGAGGAGTGAGTGGAGTTCCTCCTCGTCGGGCTGGTGGAGGCGATCAAGGTACCGCTCTACTTCTACGTCCTGCGAGAGTGGGTCGAGTCCACGCTCGACGGACGCGCCGCGTCGGGACGTCTGCTCGGCTGGCTCACGGTCGGACGGCTTGCGCTCGGACTCGCAGCGGCTGTCCCGATGTTCGTGGCGGGCTCGGCCGGATTCTGGGCACTGCTTGATCTCCCAGGAACGCGCGAGTCGCTCTGGCGTTCCCAAGCGATCGTCTGGGGAAGCTATCTCGCGATCTACGGCTCGATCCGCTGGGTGCTGTGGACGATCGTCGCGGTCTGGGTCCGCCGACCGCCGCGTCGGCGGTCGGAGCAGGAGCGGAAGTACATCGCCATGGGAGTCGGCGCCTCATTCCTCGCGGATATCCCGTTGATCCTGGTGATGGGACACCCGTTGATCGGGAAGATCGGATGTTGAGATCCGGTCGCCCATGAACTTCGACAACCCGCTCGACTTCCTCTTCGTCGGCCTGCCGATCAAGGCGGTGCTGTATGCCGGCCTTATCCGTTTCTGGCTGCGCGCCCGGCAGTTGCCTGGGGATAAGCTGCGGTCTCGCACCGCGATGCTCGTGCTCTACAGAATCGGACTCGGCCTGCTCGGCGCGATCCCGCTCTTCATGTTCGGGACCTACGCCGGAGTGGCCCTCGACGACGGCAACGAGTGGGGTCGCTGGCCGGCGTACCTCGTGCTGTACGGCTCCATCCGCTTCGCGATGTGGGCGGTGATCGCGACGCAGATCGCCCGCATGACGCCGCGACAGGCCGCCGTTTCGCCGAGCGGGCACCGGCTCTATCACGTGGCCGGTGTACTGGCGTCGTTCCTGGGCGACGTGCCGACGCTGCTGGCGCTTGGCGGTCCGATCATCGGCAAGCTGTACTGCTGAGCCGCGCGACGGCCTCGCGGAACCGCGATGTCTTGACGTCAATACATCGACGTCGATATACTCAGAGGTGCCTATTCCTCACATGGAGCCGACGCCCGGAACGGGTCAGTCGACTGTGTCAGGGGCCGCCGCTGAGACGGCGCGTCCGCAGAACGGGATCCGACTCAGGCCGACGCTCCGCACGCTGGAGCGGAGCGGATCGCCGTGGGTCCGTCGCACGTTGCGCGCGTTGCGCCGGACGCGCGATGTGCTGGTCGGCGCGGTCGCCTATGTGCGCGACCCGGCATTCCGATGGGCCTACGATCGGCTGCGCGCGGGGGACCCGCGGATGCACCAGCCGACCGTCGTCTCCTGGCCCGACCGCTACCCGAGGATCTTCGAGGCCTGTCGCGTGCTGGTCCCCGACCACCCGGGGCTCCGCATCCTGTCGTTCGGCTGCGCATCGGGCGAGGAGGTCGTCACCCTCCGCCGCTACTTCCCCACGGCGCAGATCATCGGGTGCGAGCTCAATCCGGTCGCGCTCTCACGCTGCCGCAAGCTCGTCCTAGACGACGGGGTGCGGTTCGTGGCGTCCGAGTTCCGGGACCTCGCCGCACTCGGTCCGTTCGACCTGGTCTTCTGCATGGCGGTCCTGCAGCGGTTGCCGGACGTGGTCGATGCCTACGACGTGCAGGACATCTCCACGATCTATCCCTTCGAGCAGTTCGATCAGCAGATCGCCGAACTCGACGCGGTCGTCCGCACCGGCGGGATGATCGTCGTGCATCACGCCCAGTATTTCTTCCGCGATACCTCGGTCGCCTGGAAGTACGACGTCATCCCTGTGGTGACGCCGGCGCTCGTGGGGCGGATCCGTTTCACGCGCGACGGGCGGCGCGCTGACGACCCCGTGCCGAGCGGCTGGATCCGTCGGAAAGTACGGACCGATCCGCGCGAGCCCCCGACGACTGCGCTCCTTACGCCAGCTCCCGCCCCTGCGTCTCCGGGATCCAGATCCACGCCACCGCTGCCAGCAGGAACGCACCACCGGTGATCGTGAAGGCGATCGCGAATCCCTGCGTCGCCGCCAACGATCCGACCGTGAACGGCGCCGCCGCGCTCGCGATGCGCCCCAGGTTGTACGTGAAGCCCTGCGCCGTGGCGCGGATCCGGGTGGGATACAGCTCCGCCGTCACCGCGCCGAAACCGCTGTAGTACCCCGTGCCGAAGAAGGCGACGAGCGGACCGAGGGCGAGCAACATAGTGGGATTGGACAAGGAGCCGTAGATGGGCAGCAGCACGCTCGCGCAGAGCACGTACGTCACGTAGGCCCGCTTCCGGCCGATCGCGTCCCCGATATAACCGAACGTCACGTAGCCGAGCCACATCCCGACCTGCATGGTCAGGACGAGGTTCGACATCGTCCCCGTGCTCAGCCCGATCCCGCCCTGCGTGGTCGGCAGCGAGAGATAGGCGGGGATCCACGAGTTCAGCCCCCACCAGCCGAAGAGGGTGCAGGCGTTCATCAGGGTGACGGCGATCGTCGTACGGGCGATCGGCCCGCTGAGGATCTCGGCGAACGCCGATCGTCCACCCGCCGCGACCTTGTCGGCATCGCGATGCTGGGCCCGCTCACGCCAGAGCTCCGGCTCCTCCACGTTGCGTCGCACCCAGAGCACCAGCAGTGCCGGGAGGATCCCCACGAAGAACACCGCGCGCCAGCCGTACGTCGGCAACACGAGCTTCACCACGAGCGCGGCGGTGCCGTAGCCGATCGCCCACGCGCTCTGCATCAGGCCGAGGGCCTTCCCGCGATGCTGCACGGGCCAGGTCTCGCTCACGAGCGCCGCACCGCTGGCCCACTCCCCACCCATCCCGAGGCCCAGCAGGATCCGGAACGCGGCGAACTGCCAGAGGTTGGTCGCCGTTCCGCAGAGGGCCGTCGCCACCGAGTAGATGAGCACGCTCCCCATGAGCGCCTTCGTGCGGCCGAAGCGGTCGGCGATCATGCCGAACACGATCCCGCCCCCCGCTGCCGCGAGCAACGCGATGGAGCCGAGGAACCCGGCTTCCTGCTTCGTGAGATGCAGATCCCCGATGACGCTCGCGAGCACCAGCGCGTAGAGCATCACGTCGAACGCATCGAGCGCCCATCCGAGTCCCGCCGCGATCAGCGAGCGTCGCGCCGCGGGCGTCCCCTCACCCCACCACGCGAACAAGCCCCCGCGCGATGCTGCGGCGGGGGCCTTCACAGCGGCTTGAACTCGTCGAACGGCTGCTTGCAGGCGTTGCACACATGGATCGCCTTGCACGCCGTGCTGCCGAACTCGCTCTTGAGCTCGGTGTCCTTGGCCCCGCAGTACGGACACGCCACGGCGACCCGGGCACGCGTGAGGGTGATCAAGCCCTCACGCTCCGCCGGTCCCGGTGGGGCGATCCCGAACTGCCGCAACTTCTCGCGCGCCTCGGGGCCGATCCAGTCGGTGGTCCAGGCGGGCGCATAGACCGTCTTGAATGAGACGTGGGGGATCCCCTGCGCCGCGAGGGCGTCGGCCATGTCGCGCTGCATCTCGCGCATGGCCGGGCAGCCGCTGTAGGTCGGCGTGATCGTGATCTCCACGACCGTGTCGTCGATCTTCACGTCGCGCACGATCCCCAGCTCCACCACGCTGATCACGGGAACCTCGGGATCCATCACCTGCCCGAGGATCTCGTAGACCATCTCGGGCGTGATGGTCGCCGGCGCTACCACGTCGCCCCCGGATGCGAGCGCGCGACGATCTGCATCTCGGCGAGCATATGCCCGAGGTGCTCGGTGTGGCGTCCCGTGCGTCCGCCCGTGGCCGTGGCCTTCGAGGCCGGCAGGGTGAGCGTCGCGCGCTTCACCACGTCGTCCACGATGTGCTCCCACTGGGAACGGATCGCGTCGAGATCGATGGCGACGCCGAGTGCTCCGGTGTCCTCGTCGACGGAGTCCTTCACGAACAGCTCGTCGGTGTAGCGCCAGAGGGCATCGAGCGCGGACTGCGCACGCGCGTGGCTCTCCTGGGTGCCGTCGCCGAGCTTGAGCATCCAGTCACTGCTGTGGCGGAGGTGGTACTTGTCCTCCTTGAGCGACTTCGCGGCGATCGCGGCGAGCTCCGCGTGGCCGCAGCGCGAGAGCGCATCGAGCTGCAGCACCGAGTAGGCATCGAACAGGAACTGCCGCACGATCGTGACCGCGAAGTCGCCGTTGGGCTGCTCCACGAGCAGTGCGTTGCGGAAGGCGGTCTCGTCGCGGAAGTAGGCGAGCGCATCGGCGTCACGCCCCTTCCCTTCGAGCGTCCCCGCGAGCGCGAGCAGCGACGAGGCCGCGCCGATCAGGTCGAGCGCGATGTTCGAGAGCGCGATGTCCTCCTCGAGGATCGGGCCGTGACCGCACCACTCGGAGACCCGGTGGCCGAGCACGAGCCGATCGTCGGCGATGCGCAGGATGTAGTCCACGAGCGGGTTCGCCGCGCCGCTCGTGCGCTCACCCGCGACGGCCGGGCGGGTCAAAAGACCTCCACGCCGCGGGGCACCTTGTAGAACTGCGGGTGCCGATACGGCTTGTCGTTCCCCGGATCGAAGAAGGGCCCGGCGTCGCTCGGTGCCGAGGCGACGATCGCGCTGGAGGGGACGACCCACAGGTTCACCGCTTCACCGCGACGGGTGTAGACGTCGCGCGCGTTCTGCAGCGCATTCTCGGCGTCGGCGGCGTGCACGCTGCCGGCGTGCTCGAACGGATCCCCCTTGTTGCCCTGGGTGAAGACCTCCCAGAGCGGCCACTGGCTGTCGGCGGTCATGCGGCCTCCGTGCTCTTTGCTTTGTGTTTTGCGGCGTACGCGGTGGCGGCCGCGCGCACCCACTCGCCCTCGTCGTGCGCCTTCCGGCGCGCCGCGAGGCGCTCGTGATTGCAGGGGCCGTTGCCGCTGATCACCTGCTTGAACTCCGCCCAGTCGATCTCGCCGAAGTGCCAGTTCCCGGTGGCGTCGTCGTAGCGGAGTTCGGGATCCGGCAGGGTGAGGCCGATGGCCTGCACCTGCGGCACGGTGAGGTTCACGAAGCGCTGGCGCAGTTCGTCGTTCGTCTTGCGCTTGACCTTCCAGCGGAGGAGCTCCCCCGAGTTCGGCGAGTCGGTGTCGCTCGGGCCGAACATCATGAGCGAGGGCCACCAGAAACGGTTGATGGACTCCTGCACCATCGCGCGCTGGGCCGGCGTTCCCTTGGCCAGATGGGCGCAGAGCTCGTAGCCCTGGCGCTTGTGGAAGTTCTCCTCCTTGCAGATGCGGATCATCGCCCGGGCGTAGGGCCCGTACGAGGTCTTGGCGAGGACCGTCTGATTCACGATCGCCGCACCGTCCACCAGCCACCCGATCACGCCGACGTCGGCGAAGCTCAGCGTGGGATAGTTGAAGATGCTGGAGTACTTGGCAGTGCCGTCGAGGAGCTGGTTGACCAGGTCATGCCGGTCCACCCCGAGCGTCTCGGTGCCGCAGTAGATGTAGAGGCCATGGCCCCCTTCATCCTGCACCTTGGCGATCAGCGACATCTTGCGTCGCAGACTCGGCGCGCGGGTGATCCAGTTCCCTTCCGGGAGCATCCCCACGACTTCGGAGTGGGCATGCTGCGACATCATGCGGGTGAGCTGCTTGCGATAGCGCTCGGGCATCCAGTCCTTGGGCTCGATGCTCTCGCCGGCGGCGATGCGAGCCTCGAAGGCGGCTACCAGCGCCGGATCGTCCTGGGGAGCGGTCGTGGAATGTGCCATCCGGGAAATGTAGGGGAGACGCCCGCCATTGGACAATCGAAGGGACCGGCTAACTTTCCCCCCATGACTTCGAGCCCAGGCAGCACCGCCGCCAGCACTCCCGCCGGCACCCCCGAAGGGACCGTCCGCACGAGCATCGCCGACGGGATCGGCACCGTCAGCTTCCACCATCCGAAGGGGAACTCCCTTCCCGGACAGCTTCTGAACGAGCTCGCCGGCGCCGTGCGCGAGCTCGGCGAGGATCCGGCCGCACGGGTGATCGTGATGCGGAGCGAGGGGACGGGTCCCTTCTGCGCCGGGGCGTCGTTCGACGAGCTCGTCGCGGTCCAGGACCTGGACGGCGGCCAGAAGTTCTTCAGCGGCTTCGCGAAGGTCATCCTGGCGATGATCCGGGCGCCGAAGTTCGTGCTGACCCGCGTGCACGGGAAGACCGCCGGCGGCGGCGTGGGGATCGTGGCCGCCAGCGACTACTCGCTCGCGGTGAAGACCGCTTCGGCCAAGCTCAGCGAACTGGCCGTAGGGATCGGCCCGTTCGTGGTCGGCCCGGTGATCGAAAAGAAGATCGGGCTCGCGGCGTTCAGCGCCATGACCGTCGATGCCGATTGGCGCGACGCCGCCTGGTGCGAGCGACAGGCGCTCTACGCCAAGGTGTACGATGACGTCGCCGCGCTTGACGCTGGCGTGGACGCGCTTGCCAGGACGCTCGCGGCGTCGAACCCCGAGGCGATGGAGCTCCTCAAGCAGGTCTTCTGGGAAGGGACGCGCAGCTGGGATACCCTGCTCTCCACGCGCGCCGGGATGAGCGGTCGTCTGGTGCTCTCCGACTTCACCCGGAACGCGATCGCGTCGTTCAAGGGCAAGTAGCCGCGCGTTCCGAACATCGCTGACAAACGACGAGGCCCCGCACCCGACTTCGGTACGGAGCCTCGCCGCCCCCCCACAGGGTGCTAGGGCGTGACGGTGAAGGTGAACGTCACGGCGGAATCGGGGACCAGGTTGAGCCTCGCCTGGATGGTGAACACGCCTTTGGGCCAATCGGTCGTGGTCGTCCGCGTGAACGACGCGACGCCGTTGGCGTTGGTGACGCGGCGGTTCTCGCCGTTGTCCCCGCCGAAGTCGACGAAGGCACCGGCGACCGGCTTCCCTGCTGCATCGACGGCCTGCACGATGAACGGTTGTTCGGCCCCGAGCCCGCGCTTCACCGTCTGACTGTCGCCGGAGACTTTGATCAGTCGCACGGCGCTCCTCACCGGCTCGACGACGGTCAACGTGGTGGTCGCGGTGGCGGGAGCCGGCGCAGTCATCACCGCCGTCAACACGTGTGCCCCGGCGCTGCGGGCGAGCATCCCGAAGCGCGCGATCCCATTGGCATCGGTGGTCCCCGTCTGTCCGACGATCGAATCGGTCGCGACGTCCGAAGTCAGGGTGACCGGCACCGCGCCGAGCGCGACTCCGCTCTGATTCGTCACGCGGACCGACACCATGAGCGTGCCGCCCGGGCCGACGACGGCGGGGGAAAGCGAGACGATGCTCATCTTCGGGATCACGACGTCCGGGAGCTTCGCATCGACGGTGGCACGCGCGATGGCGTGCGCCGAGCTCGCGAGCAGCTGCTGTGTGCCCGATGCACCGAGCGTCCACTTGAGCGACACGAGCCCCAGGCTGTCGGTGATCAGCGTCGAGGGGGTGACCGAGCCACCGCCGGTGATGGCCACCGAGAGCGTCTCGCTGCGGATCGGCTTGTCGAGTCCCGTCACCTTCAGCACGACGGGTGTCGCGAGCATCGTGCTCGCGCTGCCGATCTGGTTGTTGCCGCTCACGAGCGAGAGCACGTAGGTCCACGCGGTCGCGCTCGCGGTGAGCGACTCCACCTTGCCACCGGGGATCTCGATCCTGAGGCTGGCATTCCCGGGCGAGGTGCCCATCGTCCAGCGGGTCTGCACGAGACCGCCGGTGTCCGCGACCGCGGCCGTGTTGCTGAGCGTGCCGGCACTCGCGGCGAACTTCACCGTGGCGCCGACCGCCGGCTTGCCGTCAGCCTTGAGCACCCGCACCACGATCGGCGCGGCGAGCGCCGCACGCAGCAGCGCGCTCTGCTTGTCACCCGAGACGATGCTCGCCGACGCCGCGCCGGCATTCTCGCTGCCGCTCGACGACGGATTGGCGCCCACGTACACGACCTCGGAGGCGCCGTCGGCGGTCGCCACGAGCTGCTGCCCCGTGGTGCCGCTGCCGATCGTCCAGGTGGTCTGTGCCATGCCGAGCGAATCGGTGGTCACGAGGGAGTCCTTGACCGACCCGCCGCCCAGCTTGACCGCGAAGCGCACGGTGCCGCCGGCGACCGGGGCACTGCCATTCTTGAGCTGCACGACGATCGGCTTGGCGAGCGGAGCGCCGGCGACGGCGCTCTGGTCCGCGCCCGACACATATGAGAGGGTGTAGCGCAGCGCCGTCGCGTTCACCAGCACGTAGGCACGCGCGCCCACGAGTTCCGCGCTCATTTGCTGCATCCCGGCATCGCTGCCGAGCGTCCATCGCGTCTGCGCGAGCCCGAGACTGTCGGTCTGCACGCGGACCGGGGTGTTCCCCGTCTTGCCGCTGAGGACGTTGAACGAGACGGTCGCGCCGGCCTGCGGCTTGCCGTCGATCCCGAGCACCCGGACCACGATGGGCTTGGGCAGCGTGGTGCGCGCGATCGCCGACTGCGCATCACCCGAGACGAGGGTGATGCTGCGCGATCCCGCCGAGACGACGAGTGTGGCGGTATCGGCGGCGGTCGCGCCGTCGACGGTGACGACGACACGCGCCGTCCCTGCGATGCCGCGGGAGAGCACGAGACCGTCGCGCGAGTTGTCGAGCTTCACCAGATCGGGGTCGAGGGTGCTCCATTTGAGCACGACCTTCTCGAGTTGCGACTTGTCGGCGGCGAAAGCCGCGGCCGTGAAGAGGAAGGCATCACCCGAACCGACCGTGGCGCTCCTGGGGGTGATGGCGACGCGCGCGGCGTTGGAGCCCGGGCCCACATAGGTCGCGGGCGACTCGACCTTCACGCTGTCGCGGCTGTTGGCGGACGGCGTACTCACGGCGGTCGGACCGGCCTTGTAGGTGGTGTCGCCGGTGGCATTCACCGCCTTCACCAGCACCGAGCGCACCGAGGAGAGCGCCGCCGTCGGCACGCTGACGTTCAAGAGGACCGAGCCGCTGTCCGGACTGCTGGTCGGGTCGACGGTCTGCACGACGTTCGCGACCTCGACGAGAGCGGCCGCGTTGTTGGGATCCACACCGTACACGATCACGCGCGCTGCGACGGGCGCGTCGAAATCGTCCGGCGACGTCGCCGGGTTGTCGAAGGTGGCCTTCACACTGAGCGTCGCATTGGATGCGCTCTTCACGACGCTGCCGGCGACGGGCCCATCGATCGAGCGGCCGCACCCGAGGGCGGCGAGCACGGTCGCCAGCACGACGGCGCGGAGCGGACGGGAAGTGCGGAACAACGGAGCGGCGGTCATCGAGGTACCTCGTTCGGGGGAAGAGTACGCCTTCACCGAACAGTGTACGACGGACGACCGCCGCTCCGCGCTGCGCTACATCGCTTTCCTCAGGTGCGCTCGGTCACACCTTTCCGCTCTCAGGACGGCGTGCCGTACAGCCCGTGGACGGCGTCGTCGAACGATTCAGTGAAGCCACTATCACGGATCCGGCGCGTGGTATCACAACCTGCGATTTCGAGTCGCGCCGACGCGTCGATCAACGTCTGCACGTCGAACGGCACCCCTTCGAGATGCGCGAGGTATTCCTCGACCGCCGTGAGGTAGCCCATCATCCCGCCGAGTTCGGTCGGTGCATAGACCTTGCCGGCCGCGCGCAGCCGTTCGGCATCGGCGAGGTCCGGCATCACCAGGTTCTCCGAGCCGCAGACGACGCGGAGGCGCGGATTCGCGTTGATCGCGCGCACCGCGGCGTGATCGAGCGAGCCCCCCGCCGCATTCACGGCGACGGCGTCCATCGGGAAGGCCAGGAAGGCGAGCTTGTCACCGGGCGCGGTCGTGCGGATCCCCATCGCCTCGAGTTCGGCACGACGGTCCTCACGGGCGTCGACCGCGAGCACCGTCGCGCCCGCATCGCGCAACTTGTGCGCCATATAGAAGCCGATGTTGCCGCAGCCGATGAGTCCGACCGTCGCGTTCGCCATCGGGATGTCGAGAGCACGGAGCATCCCATGGAGCAGCTGGTAGTTCCCCTCCCCCGTCGGTCGTGAGGTGTCGGCGACGACGCTCCCCTTGTACCGCTCGTTCAGGTAGGCGAGCGACTGCGTCCGACCATCGGACATCAGACCGTGGCCGAGATCCTGTCCCGTGGTGAGGAAGATCCCGGCCGTCGCCTCGAGATCCTTGAAACAGGCGACGGCGAAGTCGAGGAGTGCGGCGTCGTTGGGCTGTCCCACGCGCGCATCAGGGGTGGGGTGCATCACGCACTTGCCGCCGACGATGCGTCCGGTGTCGCGGAGGGCGAGTGGCCCGCCGACGTGCAGGGCGCGGGACCAGTGGACCTTCTCCTCCATCCCCATCGCGAGGCCGATGGCCTCGAGGTCGCTGTTGAAGCCGGGGGACGAGGTGCGGGATTCGGGCGCGATCCGAAAGCCCCCGAGCGAGAGCTTCCTGGAGCCCGGCGCGGCGTGGGTGGCGATGCTCAGCGTCCAACCACGGGCGCGGTCGCGATAGCGGTAGACCCAGACCTGCGGATGACGGGTATCGGCGAGCCCGGGGACG
>CAZAGK010000034.1:0-29656 GCA_964484775.1 uncultured Gemmatimonas sp.
CTGCGGCATCGCGGGGTGCTTTCGATACCCCCGCCCTGCGAACGATGTTGCATCCGCCCCCGTTCCCCCCGAGATTCCCTCTGTGACCTTCATCCGCGACCCCCTCTGGAACAACATCCGCGTCGACGCGGTCGCCGAACGGCTGCTCGACACTGCCGCGGTCCAGCGACTCCGCTACGTCCGGCAGCTGGGGCTCGCGCATCTCGTCTACCCGGGGGCCACACACTCCCGCTTCGAGCACGCACTGGGCGCGTACCACCTCGCGCGCCGCACGGTCGCGAATCTGCGGGAGGCCGGCGCGCTCGACCGCGTGGCGAGCGATGAACCGGAGATCGTCACCGCCGCCGCGCTCCTGCACGACACCGGCCACTACCCCTTCTCGCATGCGCTCGAGGAGATCGGGATGCCGCATCACGAGGAGCTCTCGCGCCCGCTCATCACCGATGGCGAGGTGGCCGCGGTCCTGCGCAGCGAGATCGGCCCCGATGCTCCCCAGCGCGTCTTCGCGCTCATCTGCGGCACGAGCACGAGTCCGCTGCAGCGCCTCATCAGCGGGTCGATCGATCTCGACAAGATCGACTACCTCAAGCGCGACGCCCTGATGTGCGGCGTCCCCTACGGCGAGATCGACGAGGACCGCCTGATCCACGCGCTCGTGATGGTGGACGACCCGGAGACGGGCGCCCCCACGATCGGCATGCGCGCGAAGGGACTCTCGGCCCTCGAGTCGCTGCTCTTCGCCAAGTATCAGATGTACCGCAACGTGTACTGGCATCACGCGGTGCGCAGCGCGACGGCGATGTACAAGCGCCTCGTGGCACTCGCGCTCGCTGACGGCGCAATCGACCCGGCCGCCGTGGGACGATTCAGCGACGAAGGGTTGCTCCACGCGCTCGATCAGGCGGCACCGAGTCCGAGTCGGACCGCGCTGCAGTCGGCCCTGCTCAAGCGGCATCTCTACAAGCGCGCCTGGGAGTCGCCCGCTGCGCAGCTCGACGCCGCCCGCTACGAGTGGATCGCCGACGACACCGCCCGCACCGCTGCCTGCGAGATCGCGCTCGCGAAACTCCTCGGCATGCACCGGGACGAGGTGCTCCTCGACTATCCGGCGAAGACGCAGATGCTTTCGCTCGACATGCCGGTGCGCGCCGGCGATGGCACGGTGCAGCGACTCACCCAGGCGGGGCTCGCAGGGGCGATCGACCTCCCGAAGCTCTCCGACGAGCTCTACGGCTCGGCGCGCTGGCTCCGCGTGTTCACCGCGTCACGCGTGAAGGTGCATCCAACCGAGATCGTCGCCGTACTGAACGCGCACTGATCGCGCCGTGAACGCGGTGCCGGAAACGAGAAGGGCGCGCCATCAGGCGCGCCCTTCGTGCATTCATCCCTTCGCGAGCTTCTCCCGTCCATGCGCCTCGGCCAGCTTGCGGCCGATCCCGCGATAGAACGCCGCATCGTCGGGCTTCCCTTCATCCTCGAGCGAGAGCGCACAGCGCTCGATCGCGTAGAGGATGTTGCCGAGGAAGAGCGCCGAGACGGAGGCGACCGTCTCGGGAGCGCCCTGGTCAGCCATGCGCGCCGGGGACATCGACCCCCGTCACCTGGATGATGATCGCGGTGATGTTGTCGAGCCCACCGCGACCGTTGGCCTCGGCGATGCAGGCATCGACGATCCGCCCTGGTCCGCTGCGCGCGAGCAGGAGCTGCTGCAGACGACGATCGTCGACCATGCCGGTGAGCCCGTCGCTCGCCACGAGGAAGACGTCGCCCGGCAGCATCTCGCCGCGGTAGAGATCGGCCTCGACGTTCTCCGACGCGCCGACGCACCGCGTGATCACATTGCTGTACGGATGGTAGCGCGCCTGTTCCGGCGTCAGCAGACCGGCGTCGACCTGCTCCTGCACGTAGGAGTGATCGGTCGTGAGCTGACGGAGCGCCCCGTCGCGCAGGAGATAGATGCGCGAGTCGCCGATCTGCCCGATCAGATACTGATTGTCGGAGAGCACCAGCACGCTGGCGGTGGTCCCCATCCCCTGCTTGTCGACCTCGGCGAGCATGCGCTCGTAGATCGCGCGGTTCGCGTCGCGGAGCGCCTGTGCCACGCGCTCCGGCGAATCGGCGTCGAGCACCGAGGCGATCCCGAGGAGGTGGCGGGAGACGATCTGCACCGCCATCTCGCTGGCGACTTCGCCCGCGGCGTGGCCGCCCATGCCGTCGGCGACGATGAAGACACCACGCCGGGCATCCGCCTCGGCGAAGAAGTTGTCCTCATTGCCGGACCGGATCATTCCGACATCGGAACGCGCGCCCACGGCGAGTTGCAGGGTCATCGGATCACCGAGAGTACGAGGGCCGCGACGGAGGTGACCGCCGCGGCAGCGATCGACAGGAAGAGAACGAAGACGGCCGCGCACCCCTTCTTCTTGGGTGCGGCCGTCGGCAGGGACGACGAGGAATCGGCGACCGGAGCTGGCGTGGCCGCCGTCGAGCGAGGTGACGCCTTGGGCATCCGCTTGGTGGCGTCGATGTTCAGGGCGGCGATCGCTCGCGTTCCCTTGGTATCGGCCGCCGACGCGTCGGCTGCAGGGCGGAAGGTCATCTTGACCCCGCCGAACCGCACGTCAGGAGCGCCCACGAGTTCCACTTCGCCCGCGATCCGGCGGCCGGCGAGGTAGGTGCCATTGGTCGAGCCCTGGTCCACGAGCCACCAGGCGCCGTCGCGCTTGAGGATCTTGGCGTGCGAATCCGAGACGCTCTCGTCGGCGACGGAGATATCGTTGTGCTCGCCGCGGCCGATGTTCGTGAGCGCGGCGTGGAGGTCGAACTTGATGCCCTTCATCGGCCCCTCGTTGATGATCTCGAGGGTGGCGAGCGAGGGGCGGGCGGCGGGAGCAGCGGGTGCCGGCGCAGCCGCGACCGGGGCAGGAGCCGGCACGACGGGCCCCGGGGTCGGCGTAACTGCTGGTGCGGTTACTTCGACCGGCGCCGGAACGTGCGGCTGCGGCGCCATCGCCGGGGTCGGCATCGGCGTGGCCGCCGCGATCGGTGACTCGATCTCGATCAGATCGAGCTTCATCTCGGGGATGGCGGGCGGTGCCGTCGGTTCCACAGCGACCGGCGCGACCGGGGCGACCGGCGCCGCCGGAGCGGCCTTCGCCACATCGGCGTAGAAGCGGAACTCCTCGGGCCCGATCTTGATCACATCGCCGCGCCCCAGCACGGCCGACTTGTCGAGCTTCGTGCCGTTCACGTACACGCCGTTGGTGCTCGTGTCGGTCAGCACGTAGCCGTTCTCGGCCGGCTTGATCGTCGCGTGGCGGCGGCTGACGTCGTTGGAGGCCACGACGATCTCGTTGCCGACCTCGCGCCCGAAGGTCACCCCGGCGTCGCTCACGGGGTATTCACGCCCGTCCACGAGGGAGACCAGGCGTCCCCCGGTGGCGGTGGTCGGCTTGCGCGGTGCCCCCGCCTTGGTGGCCTTCACGGCGTCGGCGATGTCCGCGGCGGAGACGAACTGCGTGCTCCCTCCCTTCTGGTCGTCACCGTAGCCGAGGGTGGCGCCGCCGATCTCGACCTTGTCGCCGTGCATCAGGGGGCTCGGTTCGACGCCGAGTCGCACGTTGTTCACCAGGACCACGGCTTCGGGGGCACCGCGACGGATGACCCCACGCCCATCAGGACCCACCGAAACGACCGCCCGCGCCAACGGGTCGGCCCCGGGGAGTCGGACGGCGGCGCCATCAAATGCGCCAATGGTCAGGTCGGCGGACCCGAGCGGGAATTGCTGGTCGCCGTGCTCGATGTAGGGCATGGTATCGGTGGAACTTACCCCCCGCTCTCAGGGGTGGCAACCGTGTTCAGGTAGGGGTCAGTGCCTCGGCGAATTCCCCGGCTTGGAGCCGGTACAGCCGGGCGTAGAGACCGCCCGCGTCGAAGAGGGTACGATGCGTCCCCCGCTCCTGGATCTCCCCGTGGTGCATCACGAGGATCTCGTCGGCGGCGATGATCGTGCTGAGTCGGTGCGCCACGGCGATGGTGGTCCGCCCGTGCATGAGTTCGGCGAGCGCCTTCTGGATCTCGGCCTCGATCTCGCTGTCGACGGCGCTGGTCGCCTCGTCCAACAGGAGCAGGGCCGGGTCGGCGGCGATGGCGCGGGCGAAGCTGAGCAGCTGCCGCTCGCCGACGCTGACACTGGCCCCGCGTTCGGCCAGTCGGTGCTTGTAGCCGTCCGGGAAACGCTTGATGATCCGGTCCGCCCCGACCCGCGCCGCCGCCCGCTCGACCTCGGCGTCGCTGAGGGGCGCGTTGAGCCGGATGTTCGTGGCGATGTCGGTGGCGAAGAGGAAGATGTCCTGCTGTACGTAGCCGACGTGGGCGCGCAGGGTGTCGATGGGGAGGGTGCGGATGTCGCGCCCATCGATCAGGATGCGCCCCTTCTGCGGCTCGTAGAAGCGCAGCAGCAGACTGATGATCGTGGTCTTCCCTGCCCCGGTGTGCCCCACGAGCGCCAGCGTGCTCCCGGGGCGGACGGTGAAGGACACGCCCTTCAGGACCCACTGCGGATCGGCGGACTTCTCGGCGTCGGCGCCGCCGTAGCTGAACCAGACGTCCTCGAAGGTGACCGTGACCCCGGCGGCCGCCGAGAGCGCGGGGATGTCGTCGGGGGCGGCGTCGGTCGGGACCGGGGTGTCGAGGAGGGTGAAGACCCGTTCGCTGGCCGCCATCGCCTGTTGGAGGGTGTTGTACTTGTCGGAGAGGTCCTGGAGCGGCTGGAAGAAGCGTCGGGCGAGCTGCAGGAACGCGGCGACGGTGCCGACGGTGAGCAGGTGCCCCGCGACGCGCGGCACCGCGGTGACGATCAGCGCGGCGAGGGCGACCGTCGTGAGGATCTCGATCGCCGGGAAGTAGAGCGCGTAGACGGTGACCGACTTCAGATGGGCATCGAGATGCGACTGGTTGAGCTGGGCGAAGCGACTGGCCTCGTCGCGCTCGCGTCCGAAGAGCTGGACGATGCGCATCCCGGTGAGGCGTTCCTGCAGGAAGGCGTTGATGCGGGCGAGGCGCGTGCGGATGTCGCGATAGCTGTCGCGCACGCGGCTGCGGAACACCCACGACGTCAGGAAGATGAACGGGACCACCGCGAAGGCGGCGAGGGTCATCCGCCAGTCGACGCTCGCCATCAGGGCGGCGATCGCGACCAGGGTGACGAGGTCGCCGAGTCCGGCGACGACTCCGCTGGTGAAGAGCTCGTTGAGCGATTCGATGTCGGAGGTGACGCGGGTGACGAGCCGGCCGACCGGGGTCTTGTCGAAGTACGGCACCGGGAGCCGCTGCACGTGGGCGAAGAGCTGCCGGCGCAGGTCGTGCATCACCGACTGTCCGAGCTTTGTGGTGAGGAGCACTTGCCCATACGAAGTGCCCAGCAGCGTGAACAGGACGGCCACGAAGGCCAGGGCGCTGCGCTGCACGTCGGCGGCATCATGCGCCGGGACGGCCACGTCGATCACGTGGCGGGTGAGTAGCGGTTGGGCGAGCTGGAGCACCCCCTCGACCATCAGGAGGACGAGCGATCCCAGCACCAGTCGCCCGTACGGACGCACGTAGCCGAAGAGCCGACGGGCGAGTGCCCAGTCGAAGGCTTTGCCGAGTTTCTCTTCTTCGGAGGCGGCGGACATTCCCGAATTTAGCCCCTCGGCACGGGCCGTGGGCACTATTCGCGCCGTTCAACTATTTTCCCCGCATGGCATCTGCGCTCGACAGCGACCTCCCGGGTTTCCGCGAAGCCCTGGACGGCCAATTCGCGCTCGAGCGTGAGCTCGGGCGCGGCGGCATGGGCGTGGTGTTCCTCGCCCGCGATCTGCGACTCGACCGCCCCGTCGCCATCAAGGTGTTGCCGGCGCATCTGGCGGAAGAGGGGGAGGTCCGCGAGCGCTTCCTGCGCGAGGCGCGCACCGCCGGACAGCTCTCGCACCCGAACATCGTGCCGATCTACCGGGCCGACGAGCGCGGCGGCTTCGCCTACTTCGCGATGGCGTTCGTGGACGGGGAGTCGCTCGCCGACCGCATCCGCGACCGCGGCACGCTGACTCCGGCCGATACGGTGCGCTGGCTCCGTGAAGTGGCGTGGGCCCTGGCCTACGCGCATGCGCGCGGTGTGATCCACCGCGACGTGAAGCCGGAGAACATCATGATCGAGCGCGGCACCAATCGCGCCCTCGTGACCGACTTCGGGATCGCGCGCCGCGACACGAACCCCGGCATCACGTCCGACGGGCATGTCGTGGGGACCGCGTACTACATGAGTCCGGAGCAGATCAGTGCCGCCACCCTCGACGGGCGCAGCGACCTCTACTCGCTCGGCGTCGTCGGATTCTACGCGTTGAGTGGCCGACTGCCGTTCGACGGGGGCGCGGCGCCGGCGGTGCTCGTCGCGCACATGACGCAGCCGGCACCGTCGCTCGCCGAGGTCGCGCCGCAGGTGCCGCGGTCGATCGCGGCGGTCATCGACCGCTGTCTCTCCAAGAACCCGGACGATCGTTATGCCACGGGCGAGGCGCTCGCCGACGCGCTGGGCAAGGCGCTGGCGACGGCCGAAGCGGAGGCGAACACCGCGTCATCGCAGAACAGCGCCATCCTCTCAGAGGAGCAGGCGGCAGCGGTGTGGCGTCGCGCCGCGCAGCTGCAGGCCGAGGCGGCAACGCGACTCGAGCGCCAGTCCCGCGAGACGGCGCTCGGACCGGCGGTCTCCACCGGCGCGTCGAGCATCGGGACGCCGACCGATACACTGCCCGCGTCCGGCTACAAGGCGCGAGACGTTGAGGCCGCAGCGGTCGAGGCGGGGATCTCGCAACGTTTCGTGGCGCTCGCGATCTCGGAACTGCCGCAGGATCCGCAGCAGCCGGGCAGCGCGATCGAGCTCGCCGGCACGAGTGGACGCGTCACGAACGTCATGCTCGGCGAGACGCGACGAAGTCTGAGCATCTCTCGCGTGATCAACCGTCCGGCGGCCGAGGTGCTCCGCGCCATCGGCCGGAAGTACGTCGACGGCAACACGGGGCTCGAGCTGCGCGAGACGATCGGCGGGCACCCGCTCGACGGCGGAGTGCTGGTGTTCGATCTCCCGAGCTCGACGCAGGCCGCGAGCGGTCCGTTCCGCTGGACGCGGTGGGGGGTGTACGCGAAGGAACTCCGCGTGACGCTCCGACCGCTGCCGCACGACCCCTCGTCGTGCGAGGTGGTGGTGTGGATCGACCTCCGCTCGGGGCAGAAGGCCTCGGTGATCGGCTATGGCGCGATGTGCGCCGCATTCGCGGGCGGCGGCTCGGTGATCGGCGCGGTGATCGGCTTCAAGGCGCTCGGACTCGCGGGTGCGGCCCTGATCGGCCCGATCGGCGCGGGGATCGGCCTGGCCGTCGGCGGCGGCGTCCTCATGGCTCGGGCATTCTATCGCTACAGCCTCCGTGAGACGGAGAAGGAGCTCCAACGCGAGTTGGCATCGCTCGAGGCCAGCGTGCGCTCGGAAGAGATCTTCGGCGCACGGCGCAAGCCCCCGCTCGTGCGCGCCTTCCCCGACTACGATCCCTTCACCGAGCCGCCGGAGTCGAACGGTGTTTGAACGGCGCCGACTCCGTCGATGGGTCGCGGCGGCATCGGCGCTGCTCGCGCTGAACGCCGCCGTGCTCCAGGGCGGGTGGGCGTGCGAGCGCGCGGCGGCACCGCCCGTGGCGAGCGAGCACCATCACCACGGTGCGACGGATGACGGCCCTGCCCCTTCCGAACAGTCGCCGAGCCATCACGACAGCACGCGCTGTCCCCTGATGGCCGCCTGCAACATCGCGGCGATCCCGGATGTCGCCATGGTCGTTCCTTCGTCGGAGACACCGGTGCGAAGCGAGGCGCGCTACGATGCGACGCACGCGATCGTGCGGAACGTCGCCCCCGAGCCGCCCCCTCCGAGAGCCTAGGCAGGCCGCTGCCTGCACCGTCGCGCTTCCGCGGCCGGTGTGTCACGCCGTCCCACGCAGCCGACGGCGCCACTCTCGACGACCTTCCGAATGATCCCGTTCCTTCGATTGGGACGCCGCGCACTGCTGTGCGTGGCGCTCTCCCCGTTCGTGCTCCGTGCGCAGCACGAAGGGCACAACATGCCGATGCCGACCGAGCGACCGATGGTCCGGTTCGGCGCCGACGTCCCGATGAATCGATTCGCGTCGGGGACCGCCTGGATCCCCGACGCCGTGTCGCTCCCTTCCCAGAGTTGGATGTCGGGCGACTGGCATCTGATGGCGCATGGCTACGCCTTCCTGCAGTACGACCGTCAGTCCGGCCCGCGCGGCGGCGATCAGGTCGGCAGCCTCAACTGGGGGATGCTGATGGCGTCGCGCCCCCTCGGCCGGGGCGCACTCCAACTCCGCTCGATGCTGAGCATCGACGCCGCGACCGTCGGCGGTGAGGGGTATCCTCTGCTCCTCCAGACCGGCGAGAGCTACAACGGACGCACCATCCACGACCGGCAGCATCCGCACGACGCGTTCATGGAGCTCGCGGCGTTGTACGATCATCCCCTGAGCCAGACGCTCGCGCTCGAGTTCTATGTGGCGCCGGTCGGAGAACCGGCGCTGGGGCCGCCGGCCTTCATGCATCGCCCGTCCTCCGTGGATGATCCCTCGGCTCCGCTCGGACACCACTGGCAGGACGCGACGCACGTGAGCTTCGGTGTCGCGACGGTGGGGATCCTCGGACATCGGTGGAAGCTGGAGGCCTCGGCATTCAACGGGCGCGAACCGGATCAGCACCGTTGGAACTTCGACTTCGCGCCGCTGCGCTCCTTCAGCTCGCGGCTGACGTTGAATCCGAGCGATCACTGGTCGCTCTCCGCCGGCTATGGATTCATCGACGGCACCACGCCGAGTGGGAGTGGCCATGAGTTGCATCGCACGCTCGTGTCGGCGCAGTACGGCAAGGCGCTCTCGCCGGAGCGACAGTTCGCCGCCACGGTCATCTGGGGTGCCAACTCCCCGGCGGACCACGGGAGCCTCGCGCAGAGCATGCTGGTGGAGGCGGAGATCGCGGACGAGGAGCGTGGGTCGATCTTCGCTCGGGCCGAACTCGTGCAGAAGTCCGCCGAGGAGCTCGTGCTCACCGGGGCCCTCGCGGCCGACCCGGAGCGCACCTTCGACGTCGGCACGATTTCGCTGGGCGGCGTTCGGACCGTCGCCCGCACGGAGCGGACGACGCTCGGACTCGGCCTGCGGTTCTCGCTGAATCTGGTCCCCGAATCGCTGGCCTCGACGTACGGGGGGCGGACGAGCGGTGGACTGGTGCTGTTCGCCCGACTGCGTCCGCGGCGGAGCGCACCGATGGTGCACAGCCGCTAACTTTCGGGGGTGAAGGACCGCATCATCATCCGCGGCGCACGGCAGCACAACCTGCAAGGGATCGACCTCGAGATCCCGCGGCGCGCCATCACTGTCGTCACCGGCCCCAGCGGCTCGGGCAAGTCGTCGCTGGCCTTCGATACGATCTACGCCGAAGGCCAGCGACGATACGTCGAGTCGTTGTCGGCGTACGCGCGTCAGTTCCTCGAGCGCATGAAGAAGCCCGATGTCGATTTCATCGACGGGCTCTCCCCCGCGGTCGCGATCGAGCAGAAGAATCCGACGCGTACCTCGCGTTCGACCGTGGGCACGGCGACCGAGATCTACGATTACCTGCGCCTGCTCTGGGCGCGCGTCGGTCTCACCATCTGTCCCACCTGCGGACGGGAGCTCAAGCCCGACACCCCGCAATCGGCCGCCGATCGCACTCTCGAGACACCCGAGCGCTCGCGGGTGATGATCACCTTCCCGCTGCACCGCAGTGCGAAGGCGACGCACGCGGAAGTGGTCGAGATGCTGCGGGCGAAGGGGTTCGTGCGTGTCGTCGCGAACGGAGAGACGCTGCACCTCGACGAGCTCCCGCCGAAGACCAATCTGGCCAAGACGAAGGAGCTGTTGGTCGTCGCCGATCGTCTGAGCGTGGATCCGGCGACCCGCACCCGCTTCACCGACGCCTTCGAGACGGCGTTCATCGAGGGAGACGGCGACGCCACGGCGATCGTGCTCCCTCCGGACGCACCGGAGTTGCGCCTCCGCTTCACCACGCGTTTCGAGTGTCCGAACGACGGCCACACGGCGCCGGCGCCGAGCCCGCAGCTCTTCTCGTTCAACAATCCGCGCGGCGCCTGCTCAGTGTGCAACGGCTTCGGCGCGACGCTCGAATACGATGAGTCGCTGATCATCCCCTACCCCGAGCGCACACTACGTGAGGGGGCGATCGATCCGTGGACGATGCCGCGGTACGACAACAAGCGCCTCGCCCTCGCCGAGTTCGCCAAGAAGGAGGGGATCCCGATGGATTCCCCCTGGTCGTCGCTGTCGGCGACCGCGCGCGAGAAGCTGCTCCGCGGCAAGTCGAAGGGCTTCCTCGGGATCGTGAAGCACCTCGAGTCACTCGAGCCCAAGAAGTACAAGCAGTACATCCGGGTCTTCCTGCGGAAGTACCAGTCGGCCAAGGAGTGCCACGGCTGCCATGGCACGAAGCTCCAGACCGACGCGCTCAACGTGCGGATCGCCGGTAAGAACATCGCCGAGATCGCCGCGATGCCGGTGGATCTGCTCCGCGCGTGGATCGATGCGCTGGCGCTGACGCCCAACGAGATGGCGATCGCCTCGCACATCCTGCGCGAGGCGCGCGAGCGGTTGAAGTTCCTTTGCGATGTGGGACTGACCTATCTCACCCTCGATCGCACGACGCGTACGCTCTCCGGCGGTGAGGCCCAGCGCATCGGACTCTCGAACTCGCTCGGCTCGCATCTGGTGGACGCGACGTACGTACTCGATGAGCCGAGCATCGGGCTGCATCCGCGCGACATGGATCGCCTGCTCTCGCTGCTCGTGCGGCTGCGCGACGGCGGGAATACGGTGATCGTCGTGGAGCACGACCTCGAGGCGATGCGCATCGCTGACTGGATGGTCGAGCTCGGTCCCGCCGCCGGCGAACTGGGCGGCAAGGTCGTCTTCAGCGGCCCGATGTCGCGCGCCAAGGAGAGCCCGCTGACGGGGCAGTATCTCACCGGCGCACGGACAATCCCGCTCCCCGAGAGGCGGCGCCTGACGGGCCCCCGGTGGCTCACGCTGACCGGCGCGCGCGAGCACAATCTGCGCGGGGTGGACATCAAGATCCCACTCGGCTGTCTCACCGCAGTGACCGGGGTGAGCGGGAGCGGGAAGAGCACGCTCATCCATGATGTGCTGTTCCGCGCCCTCGAACAGCGCATCACCGGCGAGCACTCCGCCAAGCAGCACCTGGGTGAGAAGGTGGGCGCTTTCGATGAACTGCGCGGATGGGAATCGCTCACCGACGTGGTCCTGGTCGATCAGGAGCCGATCGGGCGTTCGCCGCGATCGAACCCGGTCACCTACATCAAGGCGTACGACGAGATCCGTCGCATCTATTCCGAGATACCCCTCGCTCGGCAGAAGAAGTACACCGCCAGCACTTTCAGCTTCAACGTGGCCGGTGGACGCTGCGAGAAGTGCGAGGGCGCCGGCTATCAGGAAGTCGAGATGGTGTTCATGGCCGATGTCTTCGTCCCCTGCGAGGAGTGCGACGGCAAGCGGTTCAAGCCCGAAGTGCTCGAGGTGAAGTACTTCGGCAAGAGCATCGTCGACGTGCTCGAGATGACGGTGGACGAGGCGATCCGTTTCTTCCCGCACGAGGAGAAGCTCGGACAGGCGCTCTGGCAGGTGCAGCAGGTGGGGCTCGGCTACCTGCGTCTCGGCCAGCCCGCGACGACGCTCTCCGGCGGCGAAGCGCAGCGTCTGAAGATCGCGCGCGAGCTCACGCTCAGCGCCAAGCAGAAGGGGCGCAAGCTGTACATCATGGATGAGCCCACCACGGGGTTGCATCTCGAGGACATCCGGAAGCTCGCGCAGGTGCTCGACCGTCTCGTCGAAGCCGGGCACACGGTGCTGCTGATCGAACACAACCTCGACGTCATCAAGCTCGCCGACTGGATCATCGACATGGGGCCCGACGGCGGCTCCGGCGGCGGCCAGGTCGTGGCGATGGGGACGCCCGAGGAGATCGTCGCCGAGTCGGCATCACATACCGGACGGTGGTTGGCGCCGTTGCTCACCACGTCCATCGTCCCCGCCAAGAAAACCCGCAAACCGGGGCGGTAGCCCCACGAGAGTACCCCATGGCCAAGATCGCATTCCTCGGCACCGGTCTCCTCGGATCCGCACTGGCCGAGGCCGCCGTCGGTCGCGGTGACGATGTCACCGCCTGGAACCGCACCGCCGCGAAGGCCGATGCCCTCCGCCTGTTCGGGATCAAGACCGCGCCGACCGCTGCGGATGCGGTGCGCGGGATGGAGCGCGTGCACATCGTGCTGCGTGACGACGAGACGGTGGAGGAAGTGATCGCCGCCGCGCGCGCCGGACTCGGCCCCGACACGATCATCTGCGACCATACGACGACGCAGCCCAAGCTGACCGCGGAGCGTTCGACCCGATTGAACGCGAGCGGCGTGAACTATCTGCACTGCCCCGTGTTCATCGGACCGGCCGCCGCACGCCAGGGACAGGGGATCATCCTGGCGGCCGGCCCGAAGGCACACTTCGAGAAGGTGCAGGCCGGCCTCGCCGGGATGGCGCAGAAGCTGGAGTACTTCGGCGAGCGTCCGGATCTCGCGGCCGTGTACAAGCTCTTCGGCAACGCCTTCATCATCGGGATCGCGGGGACCATGGCCGATGTGTTCAGTATCGCCAAGGGGAGCGGCGTCGCCGCCGAGGACGCGCTCAAGCTGCTCGACTTCTTCAATCCCGGGAACGTCGTCGCGGGGCGCGGCAAGCAGATGGCGAAGGGCGATTTCACGCCGAGCTTCGAGCTCGTGATGGCGCGCAAGGACGTGCGCCTGATGATCGAGAGCGCAGGCGATCTCCCGCTCGCCGTGCTCCCGGGGCTCGCGGCGCGCATGGATGCGCTCATCGCGAGCGGCGAGGGGATGAAGGACGCGGCGGTGCTGGCCCGCGACGCGGTGAGCCGCTAGCGGGCCTCGCCCTACTCGTGCCGGATCGCGTCGATCGGCGAGAGCCGTGACGCGCGCAACGCCGGATACAGCCCGAAGGTCAGTCCGACGAAGATGCTCGCGAAGGCCGCGACGAGCACCGTGCTCGCGGTGACCGCCGCGTGCACCGGCGCATCGGTCTGATTCCGCATGATGGCCGCCGCGAGGAAGGCGATCCCGAGCCCGAGCAGCACACCGAGCGACGCCCCCGCGCTCGTGATCGCGACCGCCTCGGCCAGGAACTGCGTCAGGATGTCGCGATTGCGCGCGCCGGCGGCCTTGCGAATGCCGATCTCGCGCGTGCGCTCCGCCACCGAGGCGAGGAGCACGTTCATGATCCCGATCCCGCCCACGAGGAGGGAGACGCCCGTGATAGCTCCCATCAGGATCTTGAACACCAGGAGCGCCTGCGTCAGCTGCTCGACGCGCGAGGAGTTGGCGGTGATGCTCACCCGCTCCTTCCACGCGAGGCCGTAGCGTCGGGCGAAGTAGCGCTCGCTGTTCTGCACGAGCTTGGTGACCTCCTCGACCTTGTGGGCGACCAGGGTGAGTTGTCCCCCGCCACCGCCACGGCCGCCACCGAAGGCGGCGCCGAGGTCGCGGGTGGTGCCGAAGGGAGCGTAGGCCATCAGTCGGGGACCGCCGAAGCCGGCGGCAGGACCCTCCGCCGACGCGGTGTCCTTCTTGAGGATCCCGATCACGGTGAAGGGTGTGCGTCCGAGGAGGATCGACTTCCCCAGCAGCGAGGCGCCACCGGCACCGACCGCGAGCGTGTCGGCAGCGGCACCGTCGAGCACGACGACCGCGTTCCCGGCGGCGACATCGGCATCAGTGAAGAAGGCGCCCTGCGCGAGGGTGAGCTTCTGCGCGGCGACGACGGTCGGGAGTGAGCCGAAGACGATGAGTCCGCGCGTCTTGGCCGCGGTGTCCACCTGCGCGACGGTCGGGCTCATCTGCGTCAGTTGCACCGACTCGATCTCCGGCACCGCGCGCTTGAGCGAGTCCACGTCCGCGAGCGTGAACTGCACCACATCCGGGCGACGGACGAAGATCCCGTCGATCCGCTGCATCGCAATCGGGGACACCGATACCGCCTGGAGGTCGGTGGTCCGCGAGACTGCGTCGCGGGCGTATTTCTCGACCCCGTCGCCCATCGAGAGCACGGAGACCATGGAGCCGACCCCCATGATGACGCCGAGGGTCGAGAGCAGGGTCCGGAGCGGGTTCACCCGGAGGGCCTGGAATCCGACGGCGATCGAGGAGGAGCGGGTGGCGGGCATGGGATCGGACCGAGTGAGGGGACTCCCCGCCGTACGTCCTTACGGGGCAACGGGTTTCGGGCAAGTTGACCCCGGGCGCCCGTCAGGGTATTTTCATAAGCTATTCCCGAGTAGCTCAGGTGGTAGAGCAGGTGACTGTTAATCACCCTGTCGGGGGTTCGAGTCCCTCCTCGGGAGCTGAGCACAGAGAACACGACAAGGGCCGTCCGTTCGCGGGCGGCCCTTGTCGTATTCATTGGTCCCGCCATTCGCGTGATCCTGCCATTCGCGCGCGCCGACCGGATCGTGCCGCCGGACACGGCATCCGCGTGTCACAGCCGACGGCACCTCGGGGTATTGCTCTCAACGTTGCTCCCCGGAAATCCCGGGCCTATGATTGTGCCGTCGAGCGCCCCCTTGTCCTGCCATCGGCCCGGAGTGTCCATGCGTCGAGTCCCGTTCTCGCAGTTCCGCTTCGTTCGCGCGCTCGCCCTCGGCGCGGTACTGCTGGCTTCGACGACCTCCTGCCATCTGCTTGACACCCCGCTGCCGGCGACCCGTCCGGTGACGGTGGTCAACCAACTGATCGCCCCCATCACCGTCTCCCTCGCCTCGGCCGGGGTCGCGAACCTCGCCTGCTGCGGCGCGATCGTCGTCGGGGATGCGAACCTCACGGTGACGCAGCTGCTCTGGACGCCCCCGGCACGCGCGACCTTCCCCAGCGGCGCCACGGGGATCGACGACCTGCCGTCGTCGCAGTCGTTCGATCGCCTGCTCACGATCGTGCACGACTCGGTCACCATCACCAACACGATCGGTCCGTTCCGCTACGTGGGCGTGAAGGTGGATAACCGGCTCACCGTCCCGGTGCAGGTCGCCATCGCGCGCACCGCCGGATTGCTCTGCCTCGGCACCCACCCGCCGACCTCGAGTGCCGGTTACTGGGGGTACTGGAAGTACGCGGCCGACACCGAGGTGCGGATCTACGCCGCGAACTCGAGCTGCACCGGATCGTTCATCACCTTCGACAACAACGTGCTCGCGGCGTCGGCGGCCAACACCGGCCTGGTGACGCTCGTGGTGACCACCGCGCCCTGAGCGGATCGCGGGAACGTCAGCGCGCGTCGTGGCGTTCATCGGATACGCCTTTCTCTCCTCTGGGAGTCCCGATCCGATGTCCGCCGACCGCTCCATCGACGCCAAGGGGTACGTACACCCCGAGAGCCTCGTCTCCACCGAATGGCTCGCCGCCCACCTCGACGACCCGTCCATCCGGATCCTCGAATGCGATGAGGACGTCCTCCTCTACGCCATGGGGCACATCCGGAACGCCCAGAAGATCGACTGGCACACGGATCTGAACGACGACCTCACGCGCGACTACATCGGGCGCGAAGGGTTCCAGGCGCTGCTGCGCCGACTCGGGATCGAAGAGAAGACCACCGTCATCTTCTACGGCGACAAGAACAACTGGTGGGCCACCTACTCGCTCTGGGTCTTCCATCTCTTCGGCTTCGTCAACACGAAGATCCTCGACGGGGGCCGCATCAAGTGGGAGCAGGAAGGACGCGAGTACGTGGAGACGGTGCCGACCTTCTCGCCGAGCGCGTACGTGTCGCCGGAACGCGACGACCGTGCCATCCGCGCCTTCCGTGAGGACACGCTGCAGCACGCGCTCGCCAAGCATCCGATGATCGACGTGCGCTCCCCCGACGAGTTCAGCGGGAAGAAGACGCACATGCCGGAGTATCCGCAGGAAGGCGTGTTGCGCGGCGGGCACATTCCGGGTGCCAAGAGCGTGCCGTGGGCGCGCGCGGCCGCGGCCGACGGCTCGTTCAAGTCGGCCGACGAGCTCCGTGCGATCTACGAAGGCGAGGCCGGGCTCTCGCGCGACAAGGACGTCATCACCTATTGCCGGATCGGGGAGCGTTCGTCGCACACCTGGTTCGTCCTCACCCATCTTCTGGGCTACAAGCGCGTGCGCAACTACGACGGCAGCTGGACCGAATGGGGGAACGCCGTGCGGCTTCCGATCGAGAAGTGAGCGCCGTCATCCCGAAGCCGGCGCATACGTCGGTCCCGATCCACGCCGAAGCCACCGATCGCTGGAGCGGGCGCGCCTACGACGCCGAGCTCCGCGTGTCACACGAGGACCTGACCGGCGTGCTCGAAGCCGCGCGCTGGGCACCGTCGTGCCTCAACGAACAGCCGTGGCGCATCATCGTCTGCGACCGCCATACGAATCCGGAAGCCTGGGAGATGGCCTTCGATGCGCTCGCGCCGAGCAATCAGAAGTGGTGCGATTTCGCCCCGATCCTCGGGGTGATCTGTTCGTACACACGCATCGACAAGGACGACACACCCAACCGATGGCATTCGTACGACGCGGGGCAGGCGGCGGTGAGCATGGCGCTCGAGGCCACGTCGCGCGGACTGATGATGCACCAGATGGGCGGATTCGAGACCGACGACATCCGCGCGTCGTTCGGGATCCCCGACCGCTACACCATCATGACGATGTTCACGCTGGGGTATCAGCTCCCCGTGGAGCGCGTCCCCGAGGCGATGAAGATCCGCGAGCTCACCCCGCGGACGCGCAAGCCGATCGGGCAGATCGCCTTCGCCGGGAAATGGGGCGAAGGGTTCGACCCGAAGGGAAGCGCCGCGAAGGGGTGATCACCCCTTCGGCCCTTCGAAGCCGAGGACGCGCACCGGCACGTACGGCTGTTCGATCGCGGCGATCTCCTCGGCGGTCAGCGTCACCTCGAGCGCCGCGATCGCATCGGTGAGTTGGCCGCGCTTCGTGGCCCCCACGATCGGCGCCGTGACCCCGCGCCGCGCGAGCAGCCAAGCGAGCGCGACCTGCGCCATCGGGATCCCGCGCGCCACCGCGATCGACTCGACCGCATCGACGATGGCCCAGTTCACGGTCTCGTCGTACATCCCGATCGAATAGCTGTCGCCGGTGGAGCGCGCCGTGGTGCGCGCCTTCGTCACCGCCGATGGACGGGTGAGATACCCGCGCGCCATGGGCGACCACGGGATCACGCCGATCCCCTCGTGCAGGCAGAGCGGGATCATCTCGCGCTCCTCCTCGCGGTACAGCGCGTTGTAGTGGTTCTGCATCGTCGCGAAGCGCGCCCATCCGTGCTGCTCACTCACGGAGAGCGACTTCATCATCACCCAGGCCGGGCCGCTGCTCGCGCCGATGTAGCGTACCTTGCCATCCTGGATCAGGCGGTCGAGGGCGCCGAGCGTCTCGTCGAGCGAGGTGCCGTGGTCGAAGCGGTGGATCTGATACAGGTCGATGTAGTCGGTCTGCAGACGGCGCAGAGAATCCTCGACGGCGTGCATGATGTGCTTGCGCGAGAGCCCGCTCAGGTTGTGCCCATCGCGCACGGGGAAATACACCTTGGTCGCGAGCACGATCTCGTCGCGGCGGGCCATATCCTTCAGGGCGCGACCGGTGATCTCCTCGCTCACGCCGCGGGAGTACATATCGGCGGTGTCGAAGAAGTTGATCCCCGCATCGAGCGCGGTCTTGAAGAACGGACGCGAGTCGGCCTCGTTCAGCACCCAGGCGCGCCAGCCCTCGGGATCGCCGAAGGACATGCAGCCGAGGCAGAGGCGGGAGACGGTGAGTCCGGTATGACCGAGGCGGGTGTACTGCATCGTCGAGGGGGTTGGGGATCCCGGAATCTACCGAACGAAACGCGGCCCCCGTGAGGAGGCCGCGTCGTCACCGGTGAGGATGCTGGTTACGGCTTCTTCGGAGCCGGGGCCGTGGTCGGCGCGGGTGCGGCCGGCATGGGAGCGGGCGCTGCCTTGCCGACCTTCGCCGGCTTCCGCTTCTTCCCGGCCTTGCGCGGCGCCTTCTTCTTGGCGGGCGCCTGGGCCTTCATCTTCTTCTGCATCGGGGCAGCGGACGGCGCCGGCGAGGCGGGCGATGCCGCGGGTGCCCCCTGCGCGTTGAGGGCGGCGGTGCCGACAGCCAGAGCGATCACGAGCGTGGCGAAGCGCGTGCGGGTCATGCGGAACTCCTGATGTATGGGACTCGGAACATCGGAGGCGTGCCGCGTCGCAGCGCCGAGGGAGACTTCAACCAGAGGACGCACGGGTCGAAGCCGGGTAACGGTCGGTCCGGTGTTCCGGGAGAGGCACCCCGCGACCAGGCGTCCCCTGCCCTGACCCTCGCCGTGATCCGCGCATAGCTTTTCCTCGACCCGCAAGAACTTGGAGGTTGGCGTGGGCACCAGCACCGGGGGCGAAGTCGTCGCCCGTATCCTGCAGGCCGAGGGCGTCGAGGTGGTATTCGGCATCATCGACGGCACCTACTTCGGGTTCTACGGCGCGCTCCACCGGCTCGGCATCCGGCTGATCACCCCGCGTCACGAGGCGAGCGCGGCCCACGCGGCGGCCGCCTACGCGCGCCTGACCGGGAAACTCGGCGTCTGCATGGCGAGCAACGGCCCGGGGGTGGCGAACATCCTCCCGGGGCTCGTGGTGGAGCAGACCGAGGGGAACCGCGTGCTCTGCATCAGCAGTGCGCGACGCACCGGCGCGATGTACCCGATGCGCACCGGCACCTATCAGGGATTCGACCAGCAGGCGGTGATCGGCAGCTTCGCGAAGTTCTCGCGCGCCGTCCCCTCGCACGACCGGATCCCCGAGATCATGCGCGCCGCGCTGCGCGCCGCCTGGAACGGACGACCGGGGGTGGTGCACGTGGACGTCCCCGAGAATCTGATGAACGGTGAACTCAAGGCGGAGCCGCCGACCTGGAACAGCGCGCAGTACCGGCGCACTGCGGCGCAGGTGCCTTCGGCGGCGGAGGTGGAACACGCCGCCGATCTCCTGATCCGTGCCGAACTCCCGGTGATCCACGCCGGCAGCGGCGTGATCCATGCTATGGCGTTCGATGGTCTGCGTCGAGTGGCCGAGCTGCTCGAGTCGCCGGTGACGACGAGTTGGGCCGCACGCGGCGTCTTCAGTGAGCGTTCGCCGCTCGCGATCCCCATGACGCACGTGAAGTTGAACACCCTCGTCCGCAACGAGGCCGACGTCGCGCTGGTCCTCGGCTCCCGGCTGGGAGAGACCGACTGGTGGGGGAAGGCACCGTACTGGCGGAGCCCGGCGGAGCTCAAGACCATCCAGGTGGACATCGACGACGCGATCCTCGGGGCCAATCGTCCGGCCGATGTCGCCGTCGCCGCCGACGTCGGCACCTTCCTGGACGCGCTCGCCCTGCGACTCGAAGCGCGGAAGGGCGAGATGTCGCACGCGCGCCGGCGCGAACGCGTGGCCAAGTACGGCGAACACATCCGCCGCTTCCGCGAGAAGCTCGACAGCGCGCTCAAGAAGACCGGATCACCGGTGCACACCGCCCACGTGCCGGCGATCGTGCGGGAGCTCTTCCCTGCCGACAGCCCGCTGATCGCCGATGGCGGCAACACTGCCGTCTGGAGCATGTTCTACACCCACGCCGAGCCGCCGGCGCGCATGCTCAGCACGATGAAGATGGGGATGCTCGGCGCCGGCATGGGGCAAGCGCTCGGCGCGGCGGTGGCGGTCCCCGATCGCCCCGTCGCGGTGATCACCGGTGATGGAGCCGCCGGGATGCATCCGCAGGAGATCGAGAGTGCGGTGCGCCACAAGCTGCGCGTGATCTGGTTCGTCTGCTGCGACAAGCAGTGGGGGATGGTGAAGATGACGCAGTCGATCGCGCTGCGCCCGGTGAAGATGCTGATCAAGAAGCGGCTCGACGCCGACGAGAACATGTGGACCGACTTCGGTGACATCGACTTCGCCAAGGTGGCCCAGGCCATGGGCGCCGCCGGCGAGCGGGTGAAGGACCCCGCCGCGCTTCGCGCCGCGACGGTGAAGGCGCTCGCGCATGACGGCCCGACGGTGATCCACGTGGATGTCGACCCCACCGTGCACATGTGGGCTCCGGGGTTGATCCACTTCAAGGCCATGCACCAGGAACCCAAGGGTTCGTGAGCGAGCTCGACGCGGTCCGTCTCAACTTCAGCGCCAACACGCTCCACCTGCTCAACGCGATCCTCTCGATCGTGATGTTCGGGGTGGCCCTCGACCTCAAGACCGAGGATTTCAAGCGCGTCGTGGCGAACCCGCATCCGGTGCTGATCGGACTCGCCGGGCACTATCTGGTGTTTCCCGCCTTCACCTATCTGCTCGTCCTGGTGATCCGCCCCGCGCCGAGCATCGCCCTCGGGATGATGCTCGTGGCGAGCTGTCCGGCGGGGAACATCTCGAATTTCCTGGTGCATCTGGCCAAGGGGAACACCGCGCTCTCGGTGAGCATCAGTTCGGCGAGCACGGTGCTGTCCGTGGTGATGACGCCGCTCGTCCTGCGATTCTGGGGTGGGCTCTATCCGCCGACGCGCGCCCTGCTCCGCGACGTCGCCGTGGACCCGATGGAGATGTTCGTCACGATCTTCGTGCTGCTGGGCATCCCGCTCGTCATCGGGACGCTGGTGGCGCGCCGATGGCCGGGCTTCGCCGACCGTGTCCGCGTGCCGATCAAGCGGTTCTCGATCGCGGTCTTCGTCTGCTTCCTGATCGCGGCGCTGCTCGGCAACTGGCGCTACTTCGTGCAGTTCGTGCAGCGGGTGGTCTTCGCCGTCTTCCTGCACAATGCGATCGCGCTGACCTGCGGCTTCTGGACCGCGCGGATGCTCGGCCTCCCCGAGCGCGACTGTCGCGCGGTGAGCTTCGAGGTCGGGATCCAGAATTCCGGGCTCGGGCTGATCCTCATCTTCACCTTCTTCGGCGGCCTCGGCGGGATGGCGATCGTCGCCGCGTGGTGGGGGATCTGGCACGTGGTGGCCGGCCTGACCCTCGCCACCTGGTGGTCGCGCCGGCCGCTCCGCGATACCGCCACCGCATGAGGTACCGATGACTGCGGTCCTCGTCACCGGGAGCTCCGGCTACCTCGGCCGGCTGTTGGTCGAGGAGCTGTGTCGGGTCGGGCGATGGCCCGTGGTGGCGGCCGACATCCGACCGCCGGGGGAGTTGCCGGTCGGCGCGACCTTCGTGCGCCACGATGTGCGCGACGACGGCCTCGAGGCGATCCTGCGTGAGCATGCGGTGAGCTGCGTGGTGCATCTGGCGAGCATCGTGACCCCGCCCAAGGGGAGTACGCGGGAGTTCGAGTACTCCGTCGACGTGGGGGGCACCCAACGGGTGCTGGACGCGTGCGTGAGCGCGCAGGTGCGGCGTGTGGTGGTGACCTCGAGCGGGGCGGCGTACGGCTATCACGCGGATTCCCCCGCCTGGATCACCGAGGAAGTGCCGTTGCGCGGGAACGACAGCTTCGCCTACAGCGCGCACAAGCGGCTCGTGGAGGAGATGCTGGCGCGCTACCGCACCGAACACCCCCGACTCGAGCAGGTGATCTTCCGCGTCGGGACGATCCTCGGCGAACGGGTCAACAATCAGATCACCGCGTTGTTCGAGCGTCCGCGCATCCTGCTGATCAAGGGCTCGGAGTCGCCCTTCGTCTTCATCCACGATCGGGATGTGGTCGGGTGCCTCATCCGCGCCGTCGACTCCCCGGTGACCGGCGCCTTCAACGTGGCCGGTGACGGGGCACTCCCCATGCGCGAGATTGCATCGCTGCTCGGGAAGCCGACCCTCACCCTCGCGCCGGGGCTGCTTCGGACCGCACTCGCCCTGCTGAAGCCGCTCGGGATCGTTCCTTACGGTCCCGAGCAGGTGGACTTCCTGCGGTATCGCCCCGTGCTCCTGAACACGAAGCTGAAGACGGTCTTCGGCTACACGCCACGCCTGACCTCCCGAGAGGCGTTCCTCCTCTGGCGGGATGCTCGACGCCTCTGAGACCGGGCCCCGCATTCCCCGCCCCGCGGCGACCTGCCATATTTCACGGATGACCGCTCCCCTCGTCGGTGTCATCATGGGCAGCGCCAGTGACCACGAACATCTGGCCGGCGCCTGCGACATGCTCGATCAGCTCGGCGTGCCGTACGAGAAGAAGATCGTCTCGGCGCATCGAACTCCGGACTGGATGTTCGAGTACGCCTCCACCGCGGAAGCGCGCGGTCTCCTCTGCATCATCGCCGCCGCGGGCGGTGCCGCGCATCTCCCGGGAATGGTCGCCGCCAAGACGCTCGTGCCGGTGCTCGGTGTGCCGGTACCGGCGACGGCGCTCAACGGCGTGGACGCGCTGCTCTCGATCGTGCAGATGCCGGCGGGCGTCCCGGTGGGAACGCTCGCCATCGGGAAGCCGGGAGCGATCAACGCCGCGATCCTGGCCGCCGAGATCGTCGGGTCGCATCGTCCGGAGGTCCGGGAGAAGCTCCGCGCGTATCGCGACGGCCGCACCAAGGACGTGCTCGCGCAGACGCTCCCGTGACGCTGACGCCGATCCTCCCCGGCGCCACCATCGGATTCCTCGGTGGCGGACAGCTGGGCCGCATGGCGGCGATGGCCGCCCGCTCGATGGGCTACGACGTGCAGGTGCTCGATCCGGATCCCGCGTGCAGCGCCCGGCCGGTCGCGAGCCGCTGCATCACCGCCAACTGGAGCGACGCCGCGGCGGCCAGCGAACTCGCCCGCGGCTGCGATGTGGTGACGCTCGAGATCGAACAGATCCCGGTGCCGACGCTCGAGGCGGTCGGTGCGATCACTCCGCTGCATCCCGGCCCGGCCCCGCTGCACATCGTGCAGGACCGTGCGCGACAGAAGGAGTGGCTGCGTGCCGAAGGCTTCCCGCTCGGGGGCTTCCGCACCGTGACCAGCGAGCAGGAGTGCGTCGATGCCGTGCGCGCGCTCGGTCCGTCGATCGTGAAGTCGGCGCACGGCGGCTATGACGGGCGCGGACAGGCCCGCGTCACCGAGCACTTCGAAGGCGCCAACGCCTTCACGGGCGTCGGTGGAGGACGCGCGGTGGTCGAGGCCTTCCTCGACATCGAGGAAGAGCTGAGCGTGCTGGTGGCGCGTCGCGCCGATGGTGCCGTGGCGGTGTATCCCCCGTCGCGCAACCATCACACGGCGGGCGTGCTCACCTGGGCCGTCACCCCCGGCGGCTTCAGCGCGGATCTCGAAGCCAAGGCCATGCTCCTGGCGCTGCAGATCACGGAGCGACTGGGGATCGTCGGGCTGCTGGCCGTCGAGATGTTCCGGCTGCGCAGCGGCGAACTGCTGATCAACGAGCTCGCGCCGCGCCCGCACAACACCTATCACCACAGCGAGCGCGCGTCGGTCACGAGCCAGTTCGAGCAGATGATCCGCGCCGTGTGCGGTCTGCCGCTCGGAGCGACCGAGGTGGTCGTCCCCGGCGCCATCCACAACCTGCTCGGCGATCTCTGGCGTGACGGCGTCGCTCCCGACTGGGCCAAGGCGCTCGAGATCCCCGGCGTGCGCGTGCATCTGTACGGCAAGCCGTCGGCCCGCCCGGGACGCAAGATGGGGCATCTCTCCGCGGTGGGCGCGTCAGCCGACGAGGCGCTCGCCCGCGTGATCCAGGCATACGATCTGCTCGCTCAGCCCTAGAGGACCCGTTCATGTCACCGACGCCGACCCCCACGTTCCGAGAGCTCTCCCGCGAGGAGAGCGAAGCGATCCTCACGCGCAACCACGTGGGCCGGGTCGCCTTCAGCTACCACGATCATGTGGACATCGAGCCGATCCACTACGTGCACACGGACGGCTGGATCTACGGTCGCACGACCCACGGGACGAAGCTCCGCACGCTGGCGCACAATCGGTGGCTGGCGTTCGAGGTGGATGAGATCGACGCACTGTTCGACTGGCGCTCCGTGGTGGTGAAGGGCGCACTGTACGTGCTGGAACCGAACGGGCATCAGAACACCGTGTACGAGAAGGCCGTGGCCGAACTCCGGCGCTTCATCCCCGAATCGCTGACCGAAGGAGATCCGACCCCCGATCGGACCGTGCTCTTCCGGATCCACCTCGACCAGGTCTCGGGGCGCGCCGCCTCCACCAAGGGCTGAACACCTGTCGCTCGGGAACTTTCCTGCCCACCCCGCGACTAGGTCGGGAGTGAACGCGACCCCCACGCCCCAGAGCACAGACGCGGAGTTCGAGGCGGAGACGCTCCGTTTCCTCCCCGACGTCATGCGGTTCGCGCGGTCGCTGGCGCGAGACCCCGCCGACGCCGACGATCTGGTGCAGGACACGTATCTGCGGGCGTATCGCTCCCGACACACCTTCCAGGCCGGAGCCAGCGCGCGACAGTGGCTCTGCACCATCTGCCGGAACAGTTGGCTGCGTTCACGCGAGCGGAGTCAGCGCATCGTGAGTTTGGAAGACGATGCGACGGCCGAGACGCTCGCCGCCGTCGCCCTGCATCGTGAGGCGAAGCGCGACGGGCTCGAGGACCTCTTCGTACAGCTCGATTTCGCACCGGCTCTCGAACGCGCGATGGCCGCGCTCCCCGAGGTGTATCGCGAGGCCTTCGTCCTCGTGGACCTCGGCGAGGCCTCCTACGCCGAGGTCGCGGAAGCGCTCGGCATCCCCGTGGGGACGGTCCGCTCGCGCCTCTTCCGCGCCCGACGCGAACTGCAGCGATCGCTCCTCGTGCACGCCCGAGATCTCGGGATCGCCCCACCTGCCCGGACAGAGACGCCATGACCGCCCAGACACTCTCCTGCCACGACGTCGTGAAGGAACTGTGGGACTATCTCGACTCCGAGCTCGCGCCGGACCGCTGGGAGGCGATCCGCGAGCATCTCGCGACCTGCGGTGGCTGCACGGCGCACGTCGAGTTCTGCCGGAGCTTCCTGGCGCGCGTCGGCGAGTCGGCGATCGCGGAGTCGGAAGTCGCCCAGTCGCGCGCTCGCATCGAGGCGCTGTTCCGGGCCGAGCGCGGCGACTGAGCGGTCAGGTACCGCCGTACCACTCGTAACCGCGGTCGCTCCAGTAGCCGCCGTTCGGATCCGGCAGGAACACGAGTTTGGTCAGGTACTTCGTGTTCTTGTAGCCGAGTTTGGTCGGGGAGTGCACGCGCGCCGGCGCGCCGTACGCCGGGGTCAGCGCCTTGCCGTCCTTGGCGTAGACGACCAGCGTCTGCGGATGGAGCGCACTCTCCATGTCCCAGCTCTCGTGATACGCGCTGTCGAAGGATTGGAAGTCGATCACCTTCGCCGCGCGATCCGCCCCGGCCAGGCTCGCGAGGGTGTGCACCGCGACCCCTGAGAACTCGGCGACCGCCGTCCACCCTTCGACGCAGTAGTGATTCACGCGCTGCGTCTTCCGCTCGAGCCTCGCGAGATCGGCGATCGTGAGCGAGAGCGGGCGGGCGACCATCCCGGTCACTTCGAGGCGCCACGCGGCCAGCCCGGCCGGATCGAGGGTCGGCACGGTATCCGAGACATAGTACGAGGGGAACGCCTCCCCCGCGACCGCCGCGCCCGGGCTTCCGTGATCCATGGATCGGTGGCTGAAGATCCCGCGCTCGAGCACCTCGTTCTTGCGGGCGGCATAGGCGAGCGCCCGGGCCGCACGATCAGGACCCACCGAATCGCAGGCCGCCAACACCGAAGCGGTCAGGCCGTAACCGCTCATGCGCAGAAAGTCGCGACGATCGAAGCTCATGGCGTGTCCTCGGACACAGTGACAGGGGTGGCCGCGCGCGGTGGCCACAGATTCAGGAAGGGCCGCGCATTGCGAGCCTCGGGCGAGAGACGATCGCTGTGTCCCCCCGTGATCATCCCGCGCAACGCGTACGGATCGACGGTGAAGACCATGAAGACATGGCCGAGCGACGCGGCCACGATCGCGCTCATGCAGAGGAAGTGCCAGAACCGCGCCAGCGCATACCCCCCGAGGAGCGCCGTGAACGGCGCGAACTGCACCGGCTTCCAGATGGCGAGTCCGGTGATCACGGTCAGCGCGGCGATCAGCGGCATCGAGAAGTATGCCGCCTTCTGCAGCGCGTTGTGCTTGCCCTGCACGGGGTGGTCCTTGCGGACGAACGTGTAGTACCGGATCATCTCGACCGCGTCGCGCAGGTCGCCGCGCCGAGGTGCGAGGTCGCGCCACTCGCCGTGCAGATAGATGAAGCCGAGGTAGATCAGGCCGTTCACCACCAGCACCCACATCATGGCGAAGTGCCACTGGCGCGCTCCACCGAGCCAACCGCCGAAGGTGAGGATGGCGGGGATCGCCTTCCCCTCCCACGGATTGAGAGGAAAGGTCTCGCCATGACGTGCGAACGCCGGGTAGGCGTTGAAGATCCGCAGGCCGCTCGTGACCATCACGCCGAGCGCGATGGCGTTCACCCAGTGCGTCACGCGGACGATCCAATGATGTCGGGGCATGATGGACGTATCCGCCACTGCGCCGATCGGTTCCCACGCGATCACCGGGAACTTCCGCCCGGGCTCCCGTCTACGTGGGAACATGTCGACATCGAACCTCGCCGCGCTGCTCTCGTCGGATCCGCTCGTCGCCATCCCCGTCATCTTCCTCGGCGGCGTCGTGACGAGTCTGACGCCGTGCATCTACCCGATGATCCCGGTGACCGCGGCCATCGTCGGCGGTCAGACGGCGGCCGCGCGTGACGGTACGGCCGAGGCTCCGGGACGTTGGCGTCCCGTCGGCCTGACCGCCGCCTATGTGGCGGGGCTGGCGTCCGTCTATGCCGGACTCGGGCTCTTCGCGGGCCTCACCGGCTCCCTCTTCGGTGCCATCAGCACCAACCCCTACGCGCTGCTCTTCCAGGCGAACCTCCTCCTGCTCTTCGCCCTCATGATGCTCGATGTGCTCCCGGTCCCCATCCCGCAGCGTCTCCTGCAGCGCGCGGCGACGATGGACACGGGAGGCCGCGCCGCCGGCGCTCTTGTGATGGGCGCGGCATCAGGGCTCGTCGCGGCTCCATGCGGCGCGCCGGTGTTCGCCACGATCCTGACCTGGGTGACGCGCACCCAGAGCGCGGGGATGGGCTTCCTCTACCTGTTGGTCTTCTCGCTCGGCATGTCCTCGCTCCTCGTGGGCGTCGGACTGTCCACTGGCTTCGCGGCGCGGCTGCCGCGCGCCGGCGTCTGGATGCTCTGGCTCAAGAAGGGTTTCGCTGTCCTCATGCTCGGCGCCGCCGAGTACTATCTCCTCGAATCCGGAAAACTGTTATGACGCGCACTCGCCGCTGGTCGCTGGTTCTTGCCGCCCTTCTCCTCTCCTCGGTCGCACTCCCCGCCCGGGCGTCGGCCCAGGACACCGGGATCGCCCTCGGCAGCGCCGGTCCTGGCGCCAAGGTCCACACGCTCGACGGCACACCGGTGGAGCTCGCCAGCTACATCGGCAAGAAGCCGGTCGTGCTCGAGTTCTGGGCCACCTGGTGCCCGCTGTGCAAGCAGCTCGAGCCGGCCATGAAGGCGGCCCGCGCTGCGCACGCGAAGGACGTGACCTTCATCGGCATCAACGTGCCGCAGAACCAGACCCCGGAGAAGGTGCGGGACTTCGTCGCCAAGAACGCGATGCTCGGAACGTACCTCTACGATACCGACGGAGCCGCCTACAAGGCGTACTCGGCGCCGCATACGTCGTACGTCGTCGTCCTCAACGCTGCCGGCAAGGTCGTCTACACCGGCGTCGGCGGCACGCAGGACATCGAAGCCGCGATCGCGAAGGCGAAGTAGCCTTTCCGATCGTCGTCACTTCCGGATCCCGCGCGCCTCGAGCAGCGTGCGCACCTTGTCGAGCGGGAGCGCGTCGATGGTGCGGCCGTTCCCGGTGGTCGTCGTCGCCATGAAGAGCGAGTTGTACACCGCTTCCTCCGTCGCTTCGACCACCGCCTGGAACACCGCCGACACCTCCTCGTTGGCGAGCTCGGTCGTCGTCAGTCGCTTGGCGTTCCACGGCCGTCGCACCTCGGCCGCGGTCGAGAAGGCGATGGCGTAGTCCCCCGATCCGTTCGAGGCGCTCGACCCCGTGCGCCCGAGCCCCATCATGGCACGGGAGGCCACGCGTTCGAGATTGCGATCCGAGAGCGGTGCATCGGTGGCGATCACGACGATCACCGACCCATTCCCGCGCTCGAGCGCCAGATCGTTCTGGAAGGCGTATCGTCCCAGCGCCTGCCCGATCGGCGCCCCCATCACCTGCAGCACCCCGCCGAAGTTCGTCTGCACGAGCACCCCGACGCTGTACCCGCCGAGGGACTTGGGGAGCACGCGCGACGACGTGCCGATCCCGCCCTTCCAGCCGAACGCGACCGTCCCCGTACCGGCCCCGACGCTCCCCTCCTGCACCGGACCGCTGCTGGCGCTCTCGAGCGCCCGGCGGACCGCCTCGGCCGTCACCGGACGGCTGCGGATGTCGTTCAGTGTACCATCGTTGGTCTCGGCCACGAGCGGATTCAACGACCGCACACGCTCCATCCCGGGGAGCCCGAGCATCCACTCCACCATCGCGTCGGCCGCACGCCAGACGCACAGGGTGCAGGTCAGCAGGATCGGTGTCTCGACCTCGCCCAGCTCTCGGACCTGCGTGCTCCCGGTGAGCTTGCCGAAGCCGTTCCCGACATGCACTGCCGCCGGGACACGCTCCAGGTAGGCATTCCCACCGTGTGGGAAGATCGCGGTGATCCCGGTGCGGATCTTGTCGCCTTCGTTCAACGTCACCTGTCCCACCCGCACCCCGGCGACATCGGTGATGGCGTTGTTGGTGCCCGGTGTGAAGATCCCCGGCGCCACGCCGAGGGCGCGAGCCCGAACCCGCACCTCACCCTGCGCGCCGGCGTTCTGCGGAGCGATCAGGGCGGCGGCGAGCGCCCCAAGGAACAGTGGTCGAATGGTCATTCCGCGAAGATATGCCGGGACCGCTCGCGCCACTACTCCGGCCCGGGGTATCTTGAAGGGACGATGCCCCTGCTCCCGATCTTCGGTCACGAAGCACTGCGCCAGCGCCTGAGCGATCAGGTCGCGCGCGGAGCGTTGCCCGCGAGCCTGCTCCTGGTCGGCCCGCCGGGGATCGGGAAGCAGCAGCTCGCCCTCTGGCTGGGCCGCCGTCTGATCTGTGCCGAGGCCAATGCGCCCTGCGGTGAGTGCCGGGACTGCGACTACATGCGCAACGGGACGCACCCCGACCTGCGCTGGTACTTCCCGCGCCCGCGCCTCAAGGATTCCAACGACATCTCCATCGAGGAGGTCGGCCGGGAACGGGACGAGGCCGTGGCCGAGCGGCTGAGCAACAACGGTCTCTACGCCCGCCCCGACGGATCGAGCGCGATCTTCGCGTACCACGCACGACTTCTGGTGGCCGACGCGGTCCGCACCCCGGCGCT
>CAZAGK010000035.1:0-28145 GCA_964484775.1 uncultured Gemmatimonas sp.
CGGCGCGCTCTATCGCTATCTGCGCGAGGCCGATCCGAAGCACTTCCAGCCGATGAACGCGAACTTCGGGTTGCTGGAGGAGCTGAACCCCGTACCGCGCGACAAGGCCAAGAAGCGGGAGATGTACGCGGAGCGCTCGCTCAAGGCGCTCGCCGACTGGCGCGCGGGCTTCTAGACGCCGACTAACGCCGCGTCGCGATCTTCGGCCACAACTCCGTCTGCGGGATCTCTCCTTCGAGCTCGCCACGCACACGAGCGGCGATGTCCTCCGCCGACTCCGGATTCGCGATCAGATCGTAGTCGCGCACGTCGATCTTGAGCACCGGGCACTTCCGGAAGCCGCCGATCCACCGCTCGTAGCGCGCGTGGAGTGAGGCGAAGTACTCCGGATCGGCGTCGCGTTCCTTGGGACGCCCGCGCGTCTGGATCCGCTCCTGGATCGTCTCGAGCGGGGCGTGCAGATAGATCATCAGCCGCGGGGGGCGCGCCGCCGGCGCGTGCAGCAGCTCGGCGTACAACTGCTGGTAGAGCCCCCAGTCGTCCTCACTCATGAAGCCCTGCTCGAACAACCCGCGGGCGAAGATCTCCGCGTCCTCGTACCAGGTGCGGTCGAGCACCCAGCTCCCGCCGAGTGCGCGCATGCGGCGCATCGACTTGAAGCGGGTGGCGAGGAAGTGGAGCTGGAGATGCATCCCGTACTTGTGCATCCCTTCCGAGCCGGAGTAGAACTTGTCCAGCCACGGGTTGTCGGCATCGACGCTCTCCAACGCGTGCTGGAGACCGAAGCGCGCTGCGAGCGCTTGGGTGAGGGTCGTCTTGCCCGACCCGATCATGCCGGCGATTCCGAGGAGCATAGGGGGAGAAAGTTAGCGCCCTTCGGCGTACCTTACGAGTACCATGTCCGAGCCCGCTCCCGCCTACGTCGCCCACTTCCTCAAGCATCTGGAGAAGGAGCGCGATGTCTCGCCCAACACGCTCAAGGCGTACGGGCGCGACCTGGAGGAGTTCTGCGCCTTCCTGGGCCCCTATCTGGGCTCGGATGACTGGGACTGGGGCAAAGTGGACCGGCTGGCCATGCGCTCCTTCCTGGCCCACCTGACACGGAAGGGGCTCGGGAAGCGGAGCATCGGGCGCACGCTCTCCGCGGTGCGGACCTTCTACGCCTTCCTCCACCACAACGATCAGGTGGAGGTCAATCCGGCACGCACCGTCGGGTCCCCCAAGACCGAGAAGTACCTCCCCGGGCATCTCGACCGCGCACAGGTCGAGACGCTCTTCCAGGCGGCGGCCACGCGGGCGAGCGAGGGGAAGTACCCGGACGTCCGGAATCTCGCGATGCTCGAACTCTTCTACTCGGCCGGGCTCCGCCTCAGCGAGCTGCGCGGGATCAACCGCGCCGATCTCGACCTGCTCGCGGGACAGGTGAAGGTGCGCGGCAAAGGGCGCAAGGAACGGATCGTCCCCGTGGGCGACCACGCGCAGCGCGCGCTGCGCGAATACGAGCGCGTGCGCGACGAACTCGTGAAGAGGATCGGAATGGGGGCCGACCGCACGGCGTTCTTCCTGAGTCAGCGCGGCAAGCGCCTGAGTGCCAAGGGGGTGCAGAACGCGATCGTCGGGTGGCTCGCGCAGGTGGATGAAGGGGCAGGGCTCTCCACCCACTCGCTCCGCCACACCTTCGCCACGCATCTGCTCGACGCCGGCGCCGACCTGCGGGCCGTGCAGGAACTGCTCGGCCACGCGAGCATCAGCACGACGCAGATCTATACGCATACGAGTGTGGAGCGCCTCAAGCAGGTCTACAAGCAGAGTCACCCGCGGGCGTGATGGGGGCAAGCGAAAGGGGCGGCGCTCGAGGTGAGCGCCGCCCCTTCCTGCATCCAACGCGATCAGACTACGGCTGCACCCGCACCGTCGGTTCCGCCTTCGCGTTCTTCACGTAGATCTCGAACCAGGCATACCAGCGGGCCCAGAGGTCGAGATCGCTCGCGTAGGTGGCCACGCTGTGATCCTCGTACGGGTACATGTAGAGAGCGGCCGGCTTGCCGAGTCCCTGGAGGGCGAGGAGCATGCGCGTGGAGCTGATCGGCGCGGTGCCCTGGTTCTGGTCCTCGGTGGCGTGGTACATCAGGAGCGCCCCGGAGATCTTGTCCGCCCGGAGGAAGGGGGACATGTCGAGGTAGGTGTCCTTGGCCTGATAGAAGTTGCGGCGCTCGCTCTGGAAGCCGAACGGCGTGAGCGAGCGGTTGTACATGCCGTCGCCCGCGATCCCGGCCTTGAAGTACGGGACGAGCGTCAACGCGTTGACGGTGGAGAAGGCACCGTAGCTGTGCCCGCCGATCCCCATCTTGTTGCGGTCCACGTAGCCCGCTTCCACCACCGCATCGAGTACCGCGTCGAGATTCTCGCGGAGGTCGCGGGTGTAGTTGTCGTTCATCTTCCCGGTGTCACCCACGATCGGGATGTCCGGTTCGATGAGCGCGTATCCCTGTGCGACCCAGAGCTTGGTGCTCGACGCCGGGCGCAGCGCGGGGACCTCGGGGAACTTGTTGATGTTCGTGGTATAGCGCGAACGCTCGTAGTCGGCCTGCGTCGTGTACTCGCGCGGATAGAACCAGATGATCCCGGGAAGCTTCACGCCGGGCTTCCAGTCTCGAGGCAACGTCACGTCCACCCACATCTGGAATCCGTCGCGCGGGCGGGTGACCTGCATGCGCTTGGTGATGGCGCCCGTCACTTCCGGGCCCACGTCCACGGCGTGGGTCAGCTGCTTGGTGGCGCCGGTCGCGACATCCTTCATCCACGCATCGGCGATCACGCTGCGCGATTCGTGCGTGTAGATGTAGCTCGAGAAATCGTCGTCGAGCGTGGTGACGAACTCCTCGTACGCGCCGGTCGGGGCGTCGAAGATGCGCGTGCGCTTGCCGCTCTCGAAGTCGAGCTTGTCGAGCCAGGGGCGCGGCCCTTCGGTGTTCCACTTGGCGCCCGGGGTGCGGGTGCCGGCGACGGCGACGCTCTTGCCGTCGCTGCCGACGATCACGAACTGCTGGCCGTTGGGGCCACGCTTCATCTGCAGCGCGCCGCCGGTGCCCGTCGTGTCGTTGCCGCCACCGGCGCCCGGTCCACCACGTCCGCCGCCGCCGAAGCCGCCGAAGCCACCGCCGGGGATGGTGACGCCGCGGCCGAGGTTGAAGCGCTGCGTGCCGCGCACGGCCGTCACCGAGCCGCTGTCGGTGACGAACATCGTCTTGGCATCGGCGCTGAAGGCGATCGTGCCGAGCTGCGCCGATCCTTCGTAGATGACCTTCGTGTCGGTCGGGCCGTAGGGCGGGAGCCAGTTCACGTAGCGCACGCTCGTCGGGGTCGGGCGCGCCGGAGCGGCACCACGTCCACCGAGGGCCGGCGCTCCACCGCCGCGCCCACCACGTCCACCACCAGGCGCCGCACCCGGAGCACCGGCCGGTGCGCCTGCCGGTGCGCCCGCGGCGCCCCCGCCGTTGCCGCCGAACACCGACTGCAGATACACCAGCCCCGGGCCGACCGGATTCCACTGGATGCTGCGCTTCCCGGTGTCGGCCGCGGTCTGCACCGGGCCGCCGCGCCCGCCAGCGGCCACGTCGGGATCGCCACCGACCTCACCTTCGCGGATCGGCGTCGTGGCGAGCGTGGTGATCACCTTGCCGCTCGCGTCCCACAGCTCCTGCACCGAGCCGAAGCTCGAGACCGGCACGAGGTACGAGAAGGGTTCCGTCATGATCGTCACGCGGAACGCCTGCGCATCGCTCGCGGCGTCCACCGAGCGGATCATGCGCGGGGTGCCGATCTTCTTGGCCGTCTTGCTCTTCACGTCGAGCAGGGCGAGCTGGCCGGTCGTGTAGTACTTGAGAAGCGCCTTGTCGTGCGGGTCATCCAGCAGGCTGGCATGCACCGGCTGCGGGATCGCGCGCGAGTTGGTGAGGCGCACCGTCGGGCCGTCCTCGACGCCGTTGGGGCCGTGGGTCGGGGCCGCACCGCGTCCCTCGGGGACGAGCACCGCGATCAGCGCCTTGCCGTCGGCGGTCCATTCCACCGTCGTGACGAAGGTCGCGAGCAGCGGCGACTTGCTGACCTGGGTCGACTTCCCGGTGGCGACATCGGCCACGTACGCATACGAGGCGTCGTCGAAGTTCGCGATGTACGCGACCTGCGCGCCGGTCGGGGACCAGTTCTGCGCCGAGATCGAGGCGCCCTTGGGGGTCTCGATGGTCTTGGTGGCGCCGGACTTCGGGTCCACGAGGTACAGCCCGCGACGGGTGCTGGTGGTCAGCGAGCGATTGCGATTGGCCTTGGTGTCCACCTGAAGGCCACCCAGGTAGATATGCGGCTTACCGTAGTCCTGGATGTCACCGCGATCGGCTGCGCTCGCCTTCAGGAACCACTTCCGGTCCGGGCTCGGGGTGGTGAAGGTGATATCCGTGCGGGGCGCGAGGATCATCTTCTCGACGTTCGCTGGCGGCCGGACGAAGGACTCGGTCTTGAGGATCTCCTGAGCATTCCATCCCTGAGCAACCGTTGTACCGGTTACTAGGGGGATCGCGGCCGTCGCGAGGAGCACGGCGGAGAGGAGACGGGCGGGACGGGGGTACAGGGGCATCTATAGGGACTCCGAGCAGGGGAGAGGCCAGATGAGAGCTTACGCGCCCCGGGGCGTGGGCGCTGGCGCCGGGGAGTCCCTCAGGACACTCTTATAGGTTGTCCCGAACAGGGCCGGAAGTGCGGCCAGTCGTGTCCCAGGACCCTCTCCCCCGTCTCATGCGCAGACTCCCAGTCACCCTCGCCGCCGCTGGCGTCCTCTTGGCCGCGTGCCAACAGACCCCGGCGCCGACACCCGCTCCGACGCCCGCCCCTGCGGCGGCCGCTCCGGCTCCGACGAACACGCCGACCAATCCCGCGCCGACCCCCGGCAACCCGGCTCCGCAGGGCCCCGGTGGCGCTCAGGGTGCCCCCGGCGCCGGCGGCCCGGGTGCCGCTGGTGGCGCCGCGGCCGATCCGGTCCCGCGTCCCTACGCGACCGTCATCACCGCGCGCGCCAAGTCCAAGACGGGCGTCTTCGGCGTCCACCAGATCGGCTCGCGCCTCTACTTCGAGATCCCGGCCGGCGAACTCGGCAAGGATTTCGTCATCACCACCGTGCTCGCCGCGACCCCGGCCGGCATCGGCATCAACGGCACCCTCGGTCCGGATCGCGTGATCCGCTTCGAGCGCCGTGAGAACCGGGTGATCGTGCGCGACGTCAACTACAACAACGTCGCCACCGACAGCACGCTCATCACGCAGCGCGCGATGAACCTCATCCAGTTCTTCCCGATCATCGCCTCGTTCAACGTCGAAGCGTACGGCAAGGACAGCGCGTCGGTCATCGAAGTCACCCGCATGTTCACGGGCGGCATCCAGGAGTTCACCGCTGGCGGACGTCGCGCCACGGTCGACGCGACCCGCTCGTTCGTCGAGAAGTGGGCCGCCTTCAGCCGCAACGTGAACGTCACCGCCACGCAGACCTTCACCCCGCAGGCGGGTGGCGCACCGGGCGGTGCCCCGGGCGGCGGCGCGCCGCAGGCCACGACCGAGGCCTACACCTTCTCGATCGTGCGTCTCCCCGACAACCCGATGATGCCGCGCCTCATGGACGCGCGCGTCGGCTACTTCGGCGAGAACAAGACCGACTTCGGCTCCGCCGAACAGCGCGTGCTCGCGCGCCGCTACATCGCGCGGTGGCGCCTCGAGTGCTCCGACCAGAAGGTCGGCAACCTCTGCGTCCCCAAGAAGCCGATCACCTACTACGTGGACCCGGCCACGCCGACCTGGCTGAAGCCGTGGATCAAGAAGGCGATCGAAGAGTGGCAGCCCGCCTTCGAACAGGCCGGCTTCTACAAGGGGATCGTCGCCGCCGATGCGCCGAACGATCCGGATTTCTCCGGTGAGGACGCCTCGGTCGCCATGATCCGCTGGCTCCCGAGCCCGGTGGCCAACGCCGTCGGACCGAGCACCACCGATCCGCGCACCGGCGAGATCATCGACGCCGACGTGCAGATGTACCACAACATCCAGGACCTGCAGCGCAACTGGTACTTCACGCAGGTCGGCCACCTCGACCCGCGCGCGCAGAAGTTCCCCTTCCCGAGCGATCTGATGGGGCGCCTCATCCAGTTCGTCGCCGCGCACGAAGTGGGACACACCCTCGGCTTCCCGCACAACTTCAAGGGCAGCTCGATGTACCCGGTCGACAGCATCCGCTCCAAGACGTGGACCGCCAAGATGGGGCACTCGCCGTCGATCATGGACTACGCCCGCTTCAACTACGTGGCGCAGCCGGAGGACGGGATCGCGATCGAGGATCTCACCCCGCGCGTCGGCCCGTACGACAAGTTCGCCGTGATGTGGGGCTACACGCCGATCGCCGGCGCCAAGACCCCGGAAGCGGAGCTCCCGACGCTCGACCGTTGGGCCCGCATGCAGGACACGATCCCCTGGTACCGCTTCGCCAGCGATGCCGGCGCGGGTGGTGCCGATCCGGCCGAACAGTCCGAAGCCATCGGCGATGCCGACGCGGTGAAGTCCACCGGACTCGGCTTCAAGAACCTCGCCCGCATCATGAAGCTCGTGGAGCCGGCGTCGGAGACGGACAAGACCGCCGACTACTCGCTGCTCCGCGCGACGTACGGCGCGGTCGTGAATCAGTGGGCCACCGAGGCGGCGCACGTCGCCCGCATCGTCGGCGCGCTGAGCAAGCAGGAGAAGAACGTCGGGCAGAGCGGCCCGGTCTGGACGCCGGTCAGCAAGAAGCGCCAGCAGGACGCCGTGAAGTTCCTGAACGACGAGGTCTTCACCACCCCGAAGTACCTGATCGACAACACGATCATGCGGAAGATCGAGTCCGAGGGGAGCATCAGCCGCATCTCCGGCGCGCAGGCGCGTTCGCTCAGCTCGCTCGTGAGCAACATCCGCCTCTCGCGCATGGTCGAGTACGAGGCCGTGCAGCCGAACAAGGCCGAGGTGTACACGGTGGGTGAGATGCTCACCGACCTGCGTCGTGGCCTGTGGAAGGAGATCTACAGCGGCGCGCCGATCGATGCGTATCGTCGCCGCCTGCAGGTCGCCTATCTCGACGCGATGGCGAGCAAGATCAAGCCGCCCGCCGCGAACCCGGCCGCCGCGCAGTTCGGAGGGGCGCCGGTGAACACCGCCGACTTCCGTCCGATCCTCAAGGACGAGATGCACCTGCTCGACAAGGAGCTCGCCGCCGCCATCGGCAAGACGAGCGACCGCACCACCCGCGCGCACCTGCAGGACGCCCGCGACCAGATCGAGAAGATGTTCGACAAGAAGGACTGATCCACGCACTAAACACGACGGGGCGGGCCGCGATCTGCGGCCCGCCCCGTTGTCGTTCGTGGGATCGTCTCTGCGCGGGTGCGGTCAGTCCGCGAGCGCCTTCTTGAGATCGCGCTCAGCGAGATTCCCGCCGCACATGATGATCGCCACACGCTTCCCCGCGAGATCCGGCGCGAGCATCCGCAGCCCCGCGAACCCCGCCGCGCCCGCCCCCTCGGGGATGTTGTGCGTCAGATTCACCAGATCGCGGATCGAGAGGTACATCGCCGCATCGCTCACCGTCACGAAGCCGGCGAGCCCGTGCTTCAGCGCGCCGAAGGTCATCTCGTACGCCGAGCCCGTCGCGATCCCCTCGGCGAAGGTCGCGATCGGCTGCCCCGACAGGCGCTCGCCGCGCTGCCAGCTGTCGAACTGTGCCGGCGCGCCGGCCGCACCCACGGCGTAGATCGCGAGCGACGGCTTCAGCTCGCGCGCCACGGTGATCGCGCCGACCGCCTGCGACCCGCCGCCGAGGGCGATCACCACCGCGTCGAGTTCGGGCTCCTGCTCGAGCAGCTCGAGCGTCATCGTCCCCGCGCCGGCGATCACGTGCGCGTTGTTGGTGCTGTGGACGAGGGTGAGTCCACGCTCCTCCCGGATGCGACCGCAGGTCGCCACCGTCTCGTCGTACGACTTCCCCGACTCCACCAGCTCGGCGCCGAGTGAGCGGATGGCCGCGTTCTTCCCGGGGTTGTTGTTCTCGGGGACACAGATCGTGACCTTGGTCCCCGTGAGGCGGCCGGCGTAGGCGAGGCCAAGGCCGTGGTTCCCGGTGCTCGCTCCGATCACGCCCCGCGCGCGCTCGTCGTCGCTCAGCGCGAGGATGGCGTTCAGCCCGTTGCGGATCTTGAAGCTTTGCGTCGGATGGTGGTTCTCATGCTTCACCGAGACGCGGATCCCGTGGCCGATCTCCTCGTCGATCAGGGGATAGTGGCGGAGCGGGGTCGGCGCGAGATGCGGACGGATCCGCTCCCGCGCCGCGAGCACATCCTGGAAGGTGATCGGGGTCGTCATCCTCCAAAACTACGTGACTCAACCGCCGGAGCGGAATGCCGCCCCACGGGTCCCCGCAGCGTCACTGCGGGGCGAAGATCCGATCCATCCGCGCCGCGCTGTAGATCGACTCGGCGTCGCGCCGCACCCGTGCGGCGCCCGCGCTGTCGCCCACCGTCGGCAGTGAGTCCATGAGCGCCTGCGCGAGGAGCAGGTACTGCACCGGACTCGAGATCGAGGCTTCGTCGAGCCAGTCGCCCTCGCGGGTCAGTTGCGGGACGCCACGGTACACGTCGCGCCAGAGCGCGATCGATCGCGGGAGGTCGATCATCCCGCGCGTCGTCTTCACGATGTCGCCACCCGCCACCACCGGCGCCGGGGTGAGGCGATACAGCAATCCGCTCTGTACCAGATGCCCCGCGAGCCCCACCGACGACGGGAACTGCGGATTGGTGAAGTAGATCCCGCGCTCGGGGAAGGTGTCGCGGATCATCCGCAGCAACAGCAGCTGGTCGCGCGTCACGTAGCCGGGGCCGACGACGGCCCGCAGGTCGCCCTGCACGAACTGCTGCGCCTCGCGCAACTCCATCATCGGTGGAACCGAATCCAACTCCTCGCGGCTCGCCGAGAAGACCGGGCGCGGCTTGGGAACGCGTGCGCTCGCCCAGAGCGTCGGCGCCTTGGAGGCATCGAACCGCTCCGGCACGCGGCGCGCCAGCTGCCACGGCGACCAGTCGAGCCCCAGGTAGCCGCTGATCACGACCGTCACGTCACGCCGGATCCCCTCCACCTCCTGCGCGTACCAGAGCGGGAAGGTGTCGTTGTCGCCGCCGGTGATGACGATCGCGCCGGGTTCGGCGCTCTGCAGCATGTCGTACGCCATCTCGCGGGTGAAGCGTTGGCCGCTGCGCGGGGCGTCGCTCCGGTTCATGATCAGCGGGACCAGCGCCAGCGCCAGCACGGGCGCCGACCGCGCGTACGAGCCCGTACGTTCGGCCAATGCGCGCCACGCGGCCGCGAGCCCGAGTCCCATCCAGGCGCCGAGGGCGGAGAAGCTCCAGATGAAGAAATAGTCGCGGTCGCGCACCTCGCGTTCCACATTCGAACCGAGCTCGGGGACCTCGCCGTAGCCGTACCGGAAGTTCAGATAGTAGATGAGCGCGACGGTCACCGTGCCGACCAGCGTGGCCATCACCCAGAAGCCGTTCCGGTCGGCGCGCCACTGCGCGTACGCACCGGCACCGACCAGCACGACCGCGCCGAGTGCGAGCGCGAGCTGCGCGAAGGGCGCGCTACCATGTCCGTCGCGGAACCACTGCCACTTCCAGTACTTCCAGTACATCCCGAACTGCGCCGTGAGCGGCGACTGCCGCGCGAGCACCGACGGCTTCGCATACTGCTCACGGTCGATGTTGGCCTTGAGCCGTGACCAGGTCTCGCCGCTGAAGGTGCAGGCAGCGCCGATCTTCCCCTGACACGCCGTGGGTTCCCCTTCGTTGATCGCCGGATCGTGCGCAGCGCGGATCGGCTGATACGCGAACGGAGTCAGTCCCGCGACGAAGAGCGCAGCGGTGCCCCCGAGCAGTCGCCACTTCGTGAGCAGCGTCGGGCGCGTGACGAGCACCGCCACGCCGATCACCGGGATCGCGAGGAATCCTGCCGGGTGGATGGCGTAGCCGAGCGCCGAGAGATAGGTGGCCAGCACGAGCAGGCGCGCCGAGCCCGGCTCCTGCGCGGTGCGCATCCAGCGGACCACGAGCCAGGCCGTCAGCGCGAGCGTGACCAGTGAGAGCGTGTACACCTTCTCATTCACCACCGACTGGTTCCAGACGGTGAAGGCCGTCGCGCCGAAGCTCACCGCGGCGGCGGAGGCCGCGAGGCGCGTGGCGCGCGTCGGGAGCATGCGCTCGAGCGCGCTGTACGCCACCAGGAACCAGAGCCCCACGGCGGATGCGCTTGCCACCGCAGCGAGCAGGTTGATCCGCACCGCGTAGTCCACCGGCAGGGGGATTGCCCCCGCGACGTGCGCCACCAGGATGAACAACGGATTCCCCGGCGGATGCGGGAGCCCGAGCACCTTCGCCGCGGCGATGTACTCACTCGTGTCCCACATCGCGGTGCTCGGCGCGAGCGTGAGCACGTAGAGCGTCAATGCAGCGAGCGCCGCGAGGAGCGCGGCGCGAAAGGGCGGTGCATCGTTGGGTGCGGTGCGGCGGGCCTGTGGCGCGCGAGGCGGAGCATCATCGCCGGCGAAGCGAGCGCGGAGGATCGCCCAGGGCACGAGCGCACAATACCCGAGAACGAGCAGGGAGGCGGCACTGGTCGTGCCGCCATTCCAGAGCAGGACGAAGCCCCCGGCGATCGAGGCGCCGGCGATGATCCAGGTCAGCATCGGTCAGTGTGGGGCGGCGAGTACGAGCTGCGAGGCCATGCGCCCGTTCGGGGCGCGGACCTTGGGGGCGGCGCCGTCGGCCACCCACTGCGTGTCATCCACCACATAGGCGTATCGCGAGCCGTTGCGGGCCACCGCCACGTCGGCGGTCCACTCGCTCTTGCCGCGGGTGCGGGCCAGCGGCGTGGCACCGGCGCGCCAGCCATTGAAGTCACCGACGAGCATCACCGTCGCCGCCTTGGGCGCCGAGAGGGCGAAGCGGACGAGGAGCAGCGTGTCCTTGAGCGACGTCCCAAGCGCGGTCACCGCGGCACCGCGAGCGGGCACCCCATCCTCGGCGCGCGGGGAACGGAAGAGCGCGGTGCCGATCATGGTCATGGCCAGGCCAGCGGCCAACGCTCCACCGACGGACGGGAGCAGCCATCCCGCCCGCTGCGGGCGCTGGGCCTCACGGCGCACGGCGCTCATCACGCGCGCGCGGGCCACCGCCCCCATGCGGGGTTCGCGCCGCATCTCGCGCCGCAGCGACTCGGGGAGCATCTCGTCAGATTCGTGCACGGCCATCCTCCAGGATTCGGCGCAGGCGGTCACACGCCCGCTTCACTCGCATCTTCAGGGCCGAGACGCCGGCGCCGGTGACGGCGGCCATCTCGTCGAAACTCAGATCTTGGGCGAAGCGCAAGGTGACCGCTTCGCGTTGGTCGGCAGGGAGTTGGGCGAGTGCGTTCGCGAGGTCCTCGCGCACCGCCATCCGTTCGGCCTGATCCTCTCCCGGTTCGAACTCGAAGAGGGCAGGGTCGAGCGGTTCGTAGTTGGGGCGCCGCACCGCGATCGTGCGGCAGCGATTGGCCAGGATGCGCATGACCCAGGCCCCGAACTGGTCGCGGTCCTCGTAGCGCGGGAGCGCCTTGTAGGCACGCACCCAGGTGTCCTGGACGGCTTCTTCGGCGTCGGCCCGATTCCCCAGCATATGCAGGGCGTAGCGGGCCAGGCGGTCGTGATGCCGATCCACCAGCACCGCGAACGCCTCGACATCGCCGGATTTCACGCGCCGGATCGCTTCCGAGTCGGAGGGGGTCACGTACGACATAACCCGGGGTGCGGGGGAAAGGTCACACCCTGTTCTACGGGGCCCGGGACCCCCTGGTTCCAAGGGGTTGCTGGCCCGAACGCCCGGTGGGGGTCAGCTCCGGAACAGCGTCCGAAGGTCCGCCGCGAAGGGGGCCGCCCCCGGCGCGATGCGCCACTCGAGGATCCCGGTCTCGATCACGGGCTCCACCGCCCCCGGCCGCCACCGTTCGATCGCGCGATTCGCCTCGTCGACGACCCAGTACTCGGGGACCCCCTCTTCCATGTAGATCTCGCGCTTCCGTCCGCGGTCGCGCACGCTCGACCAAGGTGAGAGGACCTCGATCACCAGAAGCGCCTGCTTGGGGTCGAGCATGTCAGGGAGCGGGCCTTCGTCGAGCCGAGCCACGAGGATGTCGGGCTCGAAATAGCGGCGATCACTGAAGCGGAGGCCGATCGGCGCGCAAAACGCTGTGCCCTGACGCTGCGAGTGAAGGTGCTCGTAGAGCAGAAAAAAGAGTCGCCCGAGCGCGTCCGCGTGCCGCACATGCGGCGGCGGGTTCACGACCAGCTCCCCGTCGTAGATCTCGTATCGCTCCCCCTCGTACGGCAGGTCGAAGAGGTCGGCGAAGCTCCACTGCTTGAGGGCAGGCATGGCCACACGATACGCTCGGCGGTTCGAGGAAATCAATAGTGTTGCCGAGCAAGCTGGCCTCGACGCTGAGCTGGAGTGACATCGATTCGTTCTGCGTGCCATCAGAACGCCGCTCGGCTTCCATCTGAGGGCGTTGGCGCAAATCCGCCATCAAGATTTGACGCCAGCGCTCGTGCTCGGGTATGGTCTTTCAGGACCACGCCCCGATCGACCCCACTCGCGCGAGAGGCGTATGCGAAGCTCAAGGCTCATCGCGGTGCTGTTGTTGTTGGGCGGTGCTCCATCCGTGACCGCAGCGCAGAGCGCGCCGCCGTCAGGCGGAGGACTGGTGCTCGGCGCGGGCTTCTCGAGCACCCTCAAGTACGCCGTTCCGCTCACCGCCCTCGACCTCGGGTATCGATGGACACGGAGCCCGCGGCTCTCGACGCAGGTCGATCTTCGCGTCGCCCGCTCGACGGGGCGTACGGTGATCGGCTACTGCGACACTCGGGATGTGATCGATACCTATCCAGGGCCCTGCGATGAACAGCGCACCTCGCAGCTCCTCACGGCGGCCGTCTCGGCGCGTCTGCACTCAGGTCCGGCCGAGGACGAGCATTTCTATGTGTTGGCCGGCGCGCTCATGCACCTGGCGGAATCTCGCAACGCGTATGGGAAGTCCGCATCGAGCCTGACTCCCGCGGCGTCGATCGGATTCGGCTACGCGTTCAACGGCACGCGCCCGGGATTCGATCTCGAGTTCCTGCTGTCCGGCGGGGTGAAGGGCGCCGCGTTCGAGGGGAATCAGTGGGGCGTCGCGCTGGCTCGGCGGTTCTAGCGCTCCCACTACCGCGATTCACGCGTCGTCGCGCATCCGCTCGAAGAACCCGATCAGGTCGAGTCGGAACGGTGCCGCACTCGGCGTCACGCGCCACTCGATCGCATCGGTAAGCACCTCAGCGGCCGTGCTAGCGGGGAACCACCGCTCCACGCACCCCTTGGCCACATCGACGATCCAGTATTCGGCGACCCCGCCTTCCATGTAGAGCCGCCGCTTCCGCCCACGATCACGCGACCCCGAACTCGGCGAGATCACCTCGACCACAAGCAGCGTGCGCGCCGGGGCCAGTTCGCGCGGACGCTTGCCCTCGCGACGCTCGGAAACGATCACGTCGGGCTCGACGTAGTTGTGCTCGTCGAAAGGGAGTCCGACCGGTGACACGAACGCATACCCCGATCCCTGTGCCTCGCAGTACTGGAACAGCATCATGTACAGCTGTCCCCCCGCATCCTGATGCGGCAACCCCGGCGGCGGGTTCACGATGAGCTCCCCATCGAGGATCTCGTACCGCACACCGTCATACGGCAGGGTGTCGAGATCCGCGATCGTCCACTGCTTGATGGCAGGCATGGCCACACGATACGCTCGGCGGTTCGAGGAAATCAATAGTGTTGCCGAGCAAGTTCAGTGCGGCTCCGCCGAGTGGGAAACCCGTTCATTCCGACCCGAATCGAAATCCCGCCCGACGGGGTTCACGCCGCCCCCGTTCTGCATAGATTTCAGTGCTTCCCGTTCCCCAGTGACGCCATGACCGACCGCGCCGCACGGAAGCACCGCGATTTCCTCGCCATCCCCGACTTCTCCCGCGCCGAGCTCGACGCGCTGCTCGCGCTGAGCGATCGCATGCGCACCGGGCGCTACACCAAGCGCCCGCTCGCCGGACAGTCGCTCGCGATGATCTTCTTCAAGGCCTCCACGCGCACCCGCGTGAGCTTCGAGGTCGGTGCGGCACAGCTGGGGGCGACGCCCCTCTTCCTGAGCCCGCGCGACATCCAGCTCGGGCGCGGTGAACCCATCGCCGACACGGCGCGCGTGCTCTCGCGCATGGTCGATGGGATCATGGTGCGCACGTATGCGCACTCGGAGGTCGAGGAACTCGCGCAGCACGCCGACATCCCCGTCATCAACGGGCTCACCGACCTGCAGCACCCGTGCCAGATCCTCGCCGACCTGCTGACGGTGAACCAGCACCTGGGCAGCTACACGGGGAAGAAGATCGCGTGGATCGGTGACGGCAACAACATGGCCAACTCCTGGCTGGATGCGGCCGCCGTGCTCGGCTTCGAGCTCGCGCTCGCCTGCCCGGAAGGATACGACCCCGACTGGGCCTGCTACGAGCGCGCCAAGAAGGCCACGAAGATCACCCTGACGCGCGACCCGCGCGAGGCGGTCGAAGGCGCGCACGTGGTGAATACCGACGTGTGGGCGTCGATGGGGCAGGAAGAGGAGCAGAAGATCCGCGAACGCGCCTTCGCCGGCTATACGGTGGACAACGCGATGATGGCGCGCGCCAAGCGCAACGCGATCTTCCTGCATTGCCTCCCGGCGCATCGCGGCGAGGAGGTCGCCGCCGACGTCATCGACGGTGCGCAGAGCGTCGTGTGGGATGAAGCGGAGAACCGCCTGCACGTGCAGAAGGCGGTGATGGCGGTGCTGATGGGAGGGGAGAAGCTCGTGACGGCTTCGAAGAAGAAGCCGACGCCCAAGGCCGCAACCAGGAAGACGACGGCGAAGAAGGCCGCGAAGAAGAAATAACGTGCAGACGATATCGCTGTCGCTCGAGGCCGGCGGCTACGCCATCCCCGCTGCGCTCACACTCCCCGAGGGAACGCCGACCGGGAGCGTCCTGCTGATCCCCGGCTCGCTCTTCGTGAATGTCGATGGCGACTTCCCGAGCTGGAACATCTATCCGCGCGTGTACGCCTGGCTCGCGGAGCAGTTGTCTGAGCGCGGGCTCGCCGTGTTGCGATTCGCGAAGATCGGCCCCGGCACCGGAAGTGAACTGATCGACGCCGATGCGGCGAAGGCCATCGCCAACTGGCGTCGCCGCATGGTGATCGCGAACGCTGCGCTCGACCGCCTGCGCGCCGAACTCGCCGCGCGCGATCTCCCCACGGGGAAGGTCGTACTCGCCGGACACTCCGAGGGGTCGGTCGTCGCTTCGGTGATCGCCGCCGAGGGCGCGACGGTCGATGGGGTGGTGTTGCTCTCGGGGCCGAGCATCGGGATCCTCGGCATCATGCGCGAGCAGCACATCGCGATGAGTCCGCCTGGCGCCGGTGAGGAATCGCTATTGGTGCTGGACGAGGTGATCGATCACATCCGGCGGCAGGAACCCTTCCCGGAGTCACTCGTCGCGCGTGCGGAGGGACCCACCGGGGCCGGAGCACTCGTGAAGTTCGACGCCGATTCGCGGAACTACATGCGCGATGTGGATCTCACCGATCCGGTGGTGACGATCGCGCGATACGAGGGTCCGGTGCTCAACGTGAGTGCCGGCCTCGACACGAGCGTGCCGCAACACCACGCCGCCGCGCTCGCGGCCGGGCGCGCGGGAAAGCGCACCGAGAGCGTGCACTTCCCCGAGCTGCAGCACATGTACAAGCCGGTGCCGGAGGGGACGTCGCCGATGGCGGCGTTCGGCCTAGCCGGGCCGACCGATCCGCGGGTGGCGGAGGCGATCGATCGGTTCGTGCGAGGGCTCTGAGTCGCAACTGACAGGACAGGCACCACCATCGGTGTCTCGCCTTCTTGACCGTGGGAATGGCGGGGGGGTCGGTACCCCTCTTACAAGCGGGTCCCCGCTGTCGTAAGTTCTGCTCCGCAGGGCCGCTCCCCACCCGCCGTCGGGTGGGCACCCCCCTCCACTTCGGCTCGCCTCACATGCTCAACTCCCGTTCGGGGTGGCTCCTCGCCACCGTGACCGTCGTCGCCTGCGCCCCCGCCGCCCGCAGCGGCTCCAGCACATCCCAGACCCCCGCCCCCGCCGTCCGCACCATCAACGACGCCGACGTCGAGTTCATGTGGGGGATGATCCCGCACCACGCCCAGGCCGTCCTCATCGCCGGGTGGGCCGAGTCGCATGGCGCGCGCCGCGATGTGCTCGTCCTCTGTCAGCGCATCGTCGTCGGCCAACGCGACGAGATCGGCCTCATGCAGCGATGGCTCCGCGAACGCGGCCTCGAGGTCCCCGAGGCCGACGCCACGTCGCACAAGATGAAGATGAACGGCATGGTGCATGAGATGCTCATGCCCGGCATGCTCAACGCCGAACAGCTCGCCGAGCTCGACAAGGCGCGCGGCTCCGACTTCGACCGCCTCTTCCTCAAAGCGATGATCGCCCACCACCTCGGCGCCATCGACATGGTCAACAAGCTCCACTCGAGCCCCGGCTCGGGGAACGACGATGTCGTGTATCGCTTCTCGAGCGATGTCTACGCCGACCAGTCCACCGAGGTCGAGCGCATGACCAAGATGCTCGAAGCCACGCCCGACAAGTGACACGCCCTGGCTGTTCGCTCGTGCACGCTTCCGTTCCACGTCCCACCCCCAACCCGGAAGGTCCGATGGCGTTCCAATCCACCACGCGGCGAAGTTCGGCCGCACTCGTTCTGGCCACGGTCGCTGGCATCTCGCTCTACGCCTCCGCCTGCGCCACTTCGTCGAGTTCGTCCGGCGGTGCCGCCGGCGCCCCGGCGCCGGTGCTGAACGTCACCATGTCGCCCACGCCGCCGAGCCCGGATCCGCGCGTCGGACTCCGCGCCGGCACCGTGGCCAAGCTCCCCGCCGACACCACGCGCCGCATGATCGCCACCCCGGCCGCTGAAGCCGAGTGGAACATGCACCTCGTGAAGAACGTCGCCGTCACGGGACCGTTCATCGGCGTCACCCACTCCGATCTCGCCTTCCGCGGGAACTACGTGGTGCAGGGGAACTACGACGGCTACGAGATCTTCGACATCACCAACCCGCGCAACCCGCGGAGCATCCAGCAGGTCGTCTGCCGCGGCTCGCAGAGCGACGTGTCGGTGTACGGCAACCTGATCTTCGTGTCGGGTGAAGCCACCAGCGGTCGTCTCGACTGCGGCCTCGGCGGCGTGCCGGACTCGGTCAGCAAGGACCGCTTCCGCGGCGTGCGCATCTACGACGCCACCGACATCAAGAACCCGAAGTACATCCAGAGCGTCCAGACGTGCCGCGGCTCGCACACACATACCGTGGTCGAGGATCCCAATGACAAGGCGAACGTCTACATCTACGTCTCGGGCTCGGCGGGCGTCCGTTCGCCGAATGAGCTCGCCGGTTGCTCCGCGCTCGATCCGGCGATCGACCCGAACAGCGAACTCTTCAAGATCGAGATTATCCAGGTTCCGCTCGCGAATCCGATCGCGGCCAAGGTGATCACGAAGGCCCCGATCCTCGCCGAGCTGACGCGCGCGCCGCAGAACTCGGCGCGCTCGGCCTCCGACGCGGCGGATCGTGCGGCCCAGCAGGCCGCGCGCGGCGGTGGAGCCGGTGGTCGTGCCGGCGGCGCTCCCGGCGGTCGCGCTGGTGGCCCTCCGGGCGCCGGTGGCCGTGGAGGCGTGCCCAACAACGCCGGACCGGTGCAGTGCCATGACATCACCGTCTACCCGGCGGTCGGTCTCGCCGGCGGTGCCTGCGGCGGCTACGGCCTGCTGCTCGACATCAGCGATGTGAAGAACCCGAAGCGCGTCTACGCCGCCGCCGATTCCAATATGTCGTTCTGGCACTCGGCGACCTTCACGAACGACGGCAGCAAGATGCTCTTCAGCGACGAGTGGGGCGGTGGCAGCGCGCCCCGTTGTCGCAGCACCGATCACTACGAGTGGGGCTCGGACGCCCTCTTCACGGTGAACAACAAGAAGTCGCTCACCTTCACGAGCTACTACAAGATGCCGGCCGCGCAGACCAACCTCGAGAACTGCGTGGCGCACAACGGCTCGCTCGTCCCGATCCCGGGGCGCGACATCATGGTGCAGTCCTGGTACCAGGGCGGTATCTCGATCTTCGATTGGACCGACCCGGCCCACCCCAAGGAGATCGCCTTCCAGGATCGTGGGCCGATCGACGGCACGATGCAGGGGAATGGCGGCACCTGGTCGGTGTACTGGTACAACGGCTACATGTACAGCTCCGAGATCGCGCGCGGACTGGACGTGTTCGAACTGCAGCCGAGCGCGTTCATCTCGCAGAACGAGATCGACGCCGCGAAGTCGGTGAAGTTCGACTACCTGAACGTGCAGGGCCAGCAGAAGATCGTCTGGCCGCCGAGCTTCTCGCTCTCGCGCGCCTACGTCGATCAGCTCGAGCGCTCGAAGGGGTACACCCCGGAGAAGCTCGCGAGCATCCGCGCCGACCTCGCCGCCGCCGAGAAACTGAGCGGCCAGGCGCGGAAGGACTTCCTCGCCAAGATGGCGACGGCGCTCCACACCGACGCACGGAGCTCCTCCGACGCGAGCAAGGCGCACACCTTGGCCTTCTCGGTGGGCGATCTGGCCAAGCAGTAAGTCTCACTCACTACCGCATTTACGCCTCACTGGCCGCCTCGCGAACAGAGTGTTCGCGAGGCGGCTTTTGCAGTGTTAGGCCTGCGACCAAGAAGGCCTTGGAAGCGTCGGCGTCGAGCACTGACTACGCGATTGCGGTTGGACGATACTTCGGGTTACATTCGGTCTACGATCCACGAACCATGGTGAGTGAATCATGAGAATCGATCTCGCTGGGCAGGTTCGAGCTATCAAGCTCGCCAATACAAACGCCCTGCTGCCCCTGTTCGAGGCTGTCGTGAACTCCGTGCAGTCCATTCACGAACGCGGCGTTCAAGGTGGACAGGTCGAGATCCGCATCGTTCGTAGCTACCAGCTGCCAAGCGGTTCAGAGAGTGATCCCGCCGCTCTGCCGGACATCGACGGATTCGAGATTATCGACAATGGAGTGGGCTTCACGGACCGCCACTTCAACTCATTCGACACATCGTTCTCGACGCTCAAGGCAAATCTGGGAGGGAAAGGAGTAGGTAGACTAGTGTGGCTGAAGGCCTTCGATTCTGCCGCCATAGACAGCACTTACGAAGATCGCGGAAAATGGTATAGGCGACAATTCAAGTTTGTGCGATCCGAGCACGGCACCGAAGGGATGACCGTCACTCAGTTGGAGGAATCGCCGGTTGAGCCCTCGACGACGGTGAGACTCCAAGATTTTTTCGCGCAGTACCGAGATCATGCCCCGAAGCGGGCGGATACTATCGCGTTGAGAATCGTAGAGCACTGTCTCGTTATGTACATGCTGGAAGTGATGCCGCGCGTTGTGATTGTCGATTCAGCTGCTGCCGCGACCATCGACCTGACAGATGTCTTTCACAATGAAGTGAAGTCGCAGTCCGACGCCCGTGACTACGAAGTCCGCGGCCACAAGTTCCGCATCGTAGACGTGCTGTTGCGCGCGTCCGCGGACGCGGAAAACGCGATTCATTTTTGTGCGAACGATCGAGAAGTACAGTCGAAACGCTTGTCTGGTGCGATTGCGCATGCGGAGAGTTTGCTCAAGGACGATGGCGTCGAGCTTCGGTATGCGGCCTGCATAACGGGTGCGGTGCTTGATCAGTCGTTGAACAACGAGCGTACGGGGTTCGTACTTAGTCATGCCGAACAACTCCAGCTGGGGGAGTCGGCGCTCACGTGGGAAGAGGTCGAACAGGCCGCGATTGATCAGGCTGCGTTCTTTTTGCGCCCGAGACTGCAGGAAGCGAAGCAACGGGCGTTTGCGAGGGTTGAGACTTTCGTGACCGAGAAGGAAGAGCGCTATCGCATTCTCCTTAGTCATCGAAGGGCGGAGCTGGAGAGGCTTCCTGGAAATCTCTCTGACGAGCGACTCGAGCTTGAGCTACACAAGATTCTCTCCGACTGGCGCCACACCGCCAAGAAGACCGCCGAAAGCAAGCTGGCCGAGATGCCGGATGATGCAACGTCGTTCGCCTCGTTCCAGGCGACGTTTCGCAAGGCACTAGGTGATCTTTCGGAGGTCGTGAAGGCTGACCTGGCCGACTATGTACTGCACCGAAAGACAGTCTTGGAGTTCTTCGCGAAGGTACTTGGCCTCTTGGACACCGGAGAGGCGGCCAAGGAGGAGGTGCTTCACGGGCTGTTCTTCCCGGTGCGCAGCGAATCCGACAAGGTCAGCTACGACGAGCATAACCTTTGGCTGCTCGACGAGCGCTTGGCATTCCATGTATACGTTGCGTCGGATCTCCCACTGAAGAGCAATAGGCTTCAAGGGGCCACCGCTCGAAGCGCCAAGCGACCGGACATTCTCATCTTTGATCGCAGATTCTCTTTTTCCGAGCAGGCTGATACTCCGTATCAGTCGATAGCCATCGTCGAGTTCAAACGCCCAGAGCGACGCGACTACGAAGCAAGCGACGACCCGGTACAGCAAGTGCTTGGGTATGTACGAGAACTACGTTCCGGGAGCGCTAAGCATCCCGACGGTTCGTCAATCGGCATGCTACCTGACAGTACGCGCTTCATTTGTCACGTGGTAGCTTCCCTTACGCCCAAACTGAGGGAATTGCTCGAATCGCGAAACTTCACGATGAGTCCAGACGGGGACGCATTTTTTCAGTATAACCAGAACCTGAACGTAATGATCGAGGTCAGCGACTATCGGAAGGTCTTGAGTGATGCTAGAAAGCGAAATATGGCCTTTTTCGCGAAGCTCGGATTGCCGCGATCAGGGCGGCAACTCATTTAGTGTACGGATCCGCGGTCCCGTTGCAGCCGTTGAACACCATTGAAACCATGCCACCACTCAAGCCCGGCCGCCTCGCCCCCGACTTCGATCTCGAGACCGACACCGGGGAGCGACTCTCCCTGAAGTCGCTCCGCGGTCAGACCGTCGTCCTCTACTTCTACCCCAAGGACGACACCACCGGCTGCACCGCCGAGGCCTGCGAGTTCCGAGACGCCTTCCCGCGCTTCAAGAAGTCCAAGGCGGTCATCCTGGGCATCTCCCCGGACTCGGCGCGCAAGCACACGAACTTCAAGAAGAAGTACAAGCTCCCCTTCACCCTGCTCGTGGACAAGGACCACGAGATCGCCGCGAAGTACGGGCTCTGGGTGGAGAAGCTCTTCTGGGGACGCAAGTACTTCGGGGTCGAGCGCACGACCTATGTGATCGGCGCCGATGGCAAGATCAAGTGGATCTTCTCCAAGGTGACCCCCGAGGGGCACGCCGCCGAGGTCGAGGCGGCGCTCAAATCGCTATAGCAGTGGCTGCTACATCTTCCCCATGATCATGATGTGCGCCTTGGGTGTCCCCGGGAACATCAGGAAGGGGCCGCCCATCGACGGGTTCGCGGTGATCCCGATCGATTCCGGGGTCGCGAAGGGGACATAGACCACGCCCAGCGGCATGACGCCGGTGACCTTGTTGGTCTTGGCGTCGTACTGCTCCTTCTTCGCGGTGATCGACCAGAGCGCGCCCTGCGCCGGCATCTTCAGCTTGCCGCTCTTGATCTCGGCGAAGCGCGCCGAGTCCACTGCCTCCGGCTTGGTGATCCCCTGCGTGCGCAGCTCACGGCCGCGCGCCATGAAGGGCTCGAGCCCCTTGTGATAGCAGGCCACGTGGAAGTCCGGGCGCGTCACATAGAGCGCCAGGCAGATCATCCCGTTCTTCCCCTCGCGCAGTGTCTCGAGCTTGTCCTTGGTCTTGTAGCCGAGGACCGCGGCGCCGTCGCGCATCTCGGGCGCGAGCGGGAGCACCGCGGCAGCGATCTGCTCAGCGGCCGGCGGGATCACGGCACCCTGCGCGTGCGACAGAGCGGGGAGGAGCGAACTGCCGAGCGCGACCAGCGCGGCGGCGAATGAACGGGGGGCGGGGAAGCGCATCGGCGTGTGTTGGCGTGTGAGTGGGGCACTGCGTACCCCACAACGATACGCCTACACGCCCGTCGTCGCCAATGGGCCGGCGGTGATCCGGTCCACCACCCAGCGCGCCGCCTTCCCGAGCGCGTAACCGGCGACGGTCGCGATCTCGTCCATCGTCGGCTGCGCCACCTCGCCCACCGAGCGGAGGATCTTGGTGCGCATGCGCAGCACCACCGGACTCGCGATCGGGATCGCCTGGAAGTACGGGTCGTACTTGGTCCCCACACCCTCGATCAGGGCGGCGGTGCGCGCGAAGTACACCAGATCGCGCGGCAGGGCGATCGGGAAGTCATAGAGCGTCTTCATCACGCGATCGGCCAGCAGGGCGTCGATCCGCTCCTTGGTGGTCGTCTTCCCGAACGCGTTCGTGATGAGCAGCTCGGCGAGGCGCAGCACGATGTCGTCACCGGTCGCCGGAAGGACGATTCCCAGCTCGCGGAACGACCCCGCCGTGGCGACGGCATCACGCCGGATCGCCGCGAGCACCGCCCGCGTGAGCTTGCGGCGCGTCTCCACAGGGACGCGCACCACCATCCCGAAATCGAGCAGCACGAGCCGCCCGTCGCGCGAGAGCATCAGGTTCCCGGGGTGCGGATCCGCATGGAAGAGGCCGTCCACGAGCATCATCTGCACGTAGACCTCCACGAGCGTCGCCACCAGGCGGTTCACATTCGCCACGCCGGGGTCGAGCTTGTCGATGCGCGTCCCCTCGATGAAGTCCATCACCATCACATGCTGGCGCGTGAGCTCGTGCACCACCTCGGGGATCAGCACCTCGCGGTTCTCGATGAAGTTCCCGCGGATCTCCTGCGCGAACTCCGCTTCGAGCCGGAAGTCCATCTCCTCGCCGATCCGCGCCTGGAACTCCTCCACCACCGCGATCAGCCCGGTGACATGGCTGTTGTTCCACTTCTTCACGAGCCAGCCGAGGATGCGGCGCGCGGCGATCAGGTCACGCTCGATCACCCTCTCGATCCCGGGACGGAGCACCTTCACCGCCACGTCGCGCCCCTTGTAGCGCGCGCGGTGCACCTGTCCCAGCGAGGCGGCGGCGACCGGCACGCGGTCGAAGTGCTCGAAGAGCACGTCGGGGGAGCGGATGTCGTAGGAGCGATTGATCACGGCTTCGATCTGCCGCACATCCACCGGGGGCACGGCGTCGACCAGTGTGCCCAGCTCGCCGATGTAGGGCTCGGGGATCAGGTCCGCGCGCGAGGCGAAGACCTGCGCGAGTTTCACGAAGGTCGGGCCGAGGGCGCTGATGCGGGCGACGATCCGTCGGGCGCGCAGCCGGTGGAACTCGGCCGATCGCGGGATCGGGGCGCCCCAGAACAGCCAGCGGCGCCGATCCCGGAAGACCGAGACGACGAGGGGGGCCAGCGCGAGGAGGATCTGCAGGGTGCGGAACACCCCTGAAAGCTAACCGGCGGCCGTGCGGAGGGCCGACTCGGGGCTCGAACCGGAGCCCCTAGCGGCCGCGCGTCGTGCCCTCGCCCCGGAGCACCGTGTGGAGCGTCCGCAGCATGGTCTCACCCGTGTACGGCTTCGGCACGAAGTGCGCCACGCCGGCGCTCACCGCCCGGCTCAACCCATGCGTGTCGGTGAGCCCGCTGGAGGCCACGATCCGGACGTTCGGGTTCATCGCCCGGAGCGCCCAGATCAGCGCCGGACCGTCCATGATCGGCATGGCCATGTCGGTGAGCACCACGTCGATCGTGGAGCTGTGCTGGGCGTACAGCGCCAGCGCCTCCGCGCCGTGCGACGCCAGCAGGACGCGGTAGCCGAAGCGCTCCAGCATGACCTTCGCCACCTCGCGGATCGCGAGCTCGTCGTCCACCACCAGCACCAGCTCGCCATGCCCGATCGGCGACGCGATGCTCGCCGGGGTCGTGAACTCGTCGCGCGCCGACCCCTCGGCCGCCGGGATGTACACGGTGAAGCTCGTCCCGCGCCCCGGTTCGCTGTTGAGCGAGATGAAGCCGCTGTGGCTCCGCACGATCGCCATGCAGGTCGAGAGCCCGAGTCCCGTCCCCTTGCCCACGTCCTTGGTGGTGAAGAAGGGCTCGAAGATCCGCTCCTGCAGCTCGGGCGGGATCCCCATCCCGGTGTCGGTCACGGTGAAGGTCACATAGCGCCCGGCGTGCGAGTGCGGATGCATCCCCGCGTACACCTCGTCGAGCTCGACGTTCTGCATGCTCACCGTGAGCTGTCCGCCCTCGGGCATCGCATCGCGGGCGTTCACGCAGAGGTTGAGCAACACCTGGTTCAGCTGCGTCGGATCGCCGGTGAGCAAGTGCAGCTCCGGCGCCTGCTCGAGGGTGAAGGTGATCGACTTGGGGAAGGTGTCGCGCACGAAGGTCTGCAGTTCGCGCCCCAGATGCAGCGGGTTCACCTTCACCCGCTCGCCCTCGACGCCGCGCGCGAAGGTGAGCACCTGGCGCACGAGATCGGCACCACGCTGCGTGCAGGTGATCAGCGTCTGCAGCAGCTGCTCCGACTGCGCGTCCACGTAGCGCTCGCGCAGGAGCTCGAGCGACATCGTCACCGGGGCGAGCACGTTGTTGAGATCGTGCGCGATCCCGCCGGCGAGCGTCCCCAGGCTGTCCATGCGCTGGGCCCGCAGCACCTGCGCTTCCGTGCGGCGCTTCTCGGTGACGTCCGAGTTCAGCACGAGTATCGACTTCGGCTCGCCGCTCTCGGTGCGCGTCAGCGTCCAGCGGCTCTCCACGAGCAGCTTGCGTCCGTCGCGGGTCGCCTGCTTGAGCTCCCCCTCCCAGCGGCCGTTCGCCATCAGCTGTTCCATCGCGGCGACGTGCGACGTCGAGTCGGCCTCATGCAGCTCGCTCGCCATCCGCCCGACCGCCTCGGCCACCGTGAATCCGTACAGCCGTTCGGCGCCGCGACTCCAGAAGAGGACGCGCCCCTGCAGATCCTTCAGGAGGATGGCGTCCTGCGCCTGGTCGAGCAGCGCGGCCTGTTCGGCGATCCGCTCCTCGGATTGTTTGCGCGCGGTGAGGTCGGTCATCCCGCCGATCACGCGCACCGCCATCCCGTCGGAGTCGCGGATCACATGCCCGCGGTCGAGCACATAAGCGAAGGTGCCGTCACCGCGGCGCAGACGGTATTCGTCGGCCCAGATCTCGCTCCCCGAGTGGATCGCGCGGTGGATCCCGTCGATCACCCGGTAGGCGTCCTCGGGATGCACGCGACTCGCCCACGACGAGATGTCGGCGTTGTTCTCACTCTTGCGATGACCGAAGAGCGTGAAGTAGGCGTCGTTGTACCAGAGCGCATCAGTGGAGAGATCCCAGTCCCAGATGGCGTCGTTCGTGGCGCGCGAGACGAGGCGGAACCGCTCCTCGCTCAGCCGTAGCGCCTCTTCCGCCGCCTTGCGCTCGGTGACGTCGCGCGCGATGCCGAGCATCGCGCCGGTGTCGAGCTTCACGGCGCGCAGTTCGGCGACCATCTCGCTGCCGTCGGCGCGCATGAGACGCCCTTCGCTCTCCCACGACATCCCCGGGGCGGTCTCGCTCCACTGACTGCGCGCCGCCTCGACGTCGTCCTGGTGCACGAAGGTCAGGAAGGGGCGCCCCAGCATCTGGTCGAGCGTCCGTCCCATCAGTCGGCACCCGGCCTCGTTCACGTCGGTCAGCAGCCCTTCCGGCGAGGTGAAGAAGATCCCGTCCGTCGCCTGCCGCACCAGCGAGCGATAGCGCGTCTCGCTGGCCTCGAGCGCCGCCTTCGACTCCGCGAAGGCGCTCAGGTCGCTCGTCATCAGCATCAGATGCCGCCGGTCGCGTTCCGCCAGCGGACAGAGCGTCACCGCGAGCAGCGCATGCTTGCCGTACGCCGTGACGCCATCGAACACCGTGGAGAGCGGGCCGTCCCCCTTGAGCACCTCGAGCGCCACCTGATACAGACCGGAACGCTTCCAGCTCTCCTGCTCGTGGAAGTTCGTGCCGATCATCGCCGACGAGGTCGCCCCGATGTGGTGCAGCATCGACCGGTTGGCCTCGACGCAGATCCCGTCCGCATCGTAGATGGCGATCCCGATCGGCGAGGTCTCGATGATCCGCCGATTCCGCAGCCGCCCCGCCTCGATCATCGCGTTGGCGTCGATCAGCTCCGCCACGCGCGCCTCGAGGCTCTCGTTCAGCAGCAGGATCTCCTGCTCCGCGAGCCGGCGCTCGGTGACATCGCGCGCGAACCCCGCCACCCCCGAATGCGTGCCATCGCTGCGGCGCAACACACGCGCGTTGATGCTCACGTACACATCGGTGCCGTCGGCGTGTCGCACCGGGATCTCGAATCCGGTGAGTTCGCCGTCCTTCTCCATCATCTCCGAGAGCAGCGCGCCGACCGCCTGCGTGTGACGCGGGGAGACGAACTCGTCGAAGCTCTTGCCGAGCATCTCCGCCGGCATCCGTCCCAGCGCCCAGCGCGCGGCATTGTTCACGAAGATCACGCGATGCGCCGAGTCGAGCGCGAACACCACGTCGTGCGAATGCTCGACCAGCTCGCGGTAGTACTGCTCGGGGAGCAGGGTGCGCGAGTCCGGGTCGGTCCCGTCGCGCGTCGCGATCGTCGTGAGGGCGAAGGAGAGCTGCTCGCCCAGGCTGTGGAGGAGTCGGTTCTCCTCCTCACCGAAGAAGTCGACCACATCGGCGGCGAGCACGAACACCGCGTGCACCTTCCCCGAGACGACCACCGGCACCGCCGCCACCGACCGCAGCCCGTGCGCGATCGCGGCGGTCACGCAGGCCGACTTCCACGGCGCGTTCACCAGATCGTTGCAGGCGTCGAGCCGTCCTTCGAACGCGGCGCGCGCGGTCGGGGAGGGGCCCGGCTCGCTCAGCGGATGCGCACGCACGATGTCGAGGAACCCGTGCTCCGTGCCGAACTGCGCGATCGGCGCGTACCACCCCGTGAGCGGATCCGGCGCGGAGACCCAGGCGAGGGCGAGCCCGCCGTCCTCGACGGCGAGACGGCACGCCTGCTCGTACAGCGCCTGCGCCGAACTGGTGCGCGCGATCGCCTCGCCCACGCGTCCCAGCGTCGCGAGCAGGCGGCTCAGGCGACGCAGCCGCGGCGTGAACTGCTGGATCGCCACACTCCCGCTCGGCCGCGTGCGACGCGACGCACTGCTCGAGACCGCCGGTGCCATGCCGAGTGTGATGACCGCGCCGATCCCGCCGATCCCGCGGATCCCCGTCACGGTGACGAGCGGCCACTCCTCGCCGTGATCGCCGAAGGTGGGAACGGGCAACGAAAAGGCCGGCTCCTGACCGGCCAGCACCGAGCGGATCCCCGCCGCCAACTGCGCGGCCCCCGAGCTTGCAGCTCCGGCATGCCGCTCGCACACGTCGATGAGGTTCTCGCCGATCACGCAGGTGAGCGCCGACGGGCGCGAGCTGTCGAGATCCAACCACGCCACATTCGCTGATTGCACCAATCCCGTGGCGTCCAGCATGGCCACGGGAGCGACGACAGTCGATGCAGCGAGTGAGGTCAACGGCTTCCTCTGCGAGGGGGCGCGAGGTTTCGTGCGACAGGAAAAAACGACCGAAGGTGCGACTATCGATTGGATAGATACTTTACAGTCCAGTTGCGGGACTCCGCTAGTACCCAGCTCCGCAAACTGTTCCGCACTATCACTTTACGTGCAGAACTGTCACAATGCTGAACGGACTATCACAGACTCCGGACCCTCCGGTCCCCCCGGAACCCCTCCACCCCGGCGTCCACGTCGTGCAGGAGCAGGAGTGCCTCCGGACTACCATAAGAGCGCATGAGTGAGCGCATCATCTGCTGCTCGCCCCCCCACGGGTAGCCGAAGACCACGTCGAAATCGTCCAGCGCCTT
>CAZAGK010000035.1:28155-29264 GCA_964484775.1 uncultured Gemmatimonas sp.
GCCGAGCCGGATGTAGCCCGACTCGCCACTTCCGGTCGTCGATGTCCACGGCTCGCGATCGCGTGGCGTGAAGGCGAAGCCGGTGGGGAGGAAACTCCCCTCGACGAAGGTCGCCTTGGAGCCGAATCGCGCCGCCAGGGTGCGCGCCATCTCCACGAGCGAGCCGTCGAGCTCGATGCCGTAGGCGTCGTAGCCGAGCAGGTCGGCCATGATGGTGATCACGCCCGAGGCGGAGCCCCATTCGAGGAAGCGGAGACCGGGGGCACGATGCACCGTCAGCGCGTGTCGGACGAGCGTGTAGTCGGCGGCGACGAAGGGATGGAACGTCTTGTCGCGCACCTCGCGGTCGAAGGCGTCGAAGATCTCCCAGCCCGCCTCGCACAGATCGTCGAGGCGGGCGTTGAGTGCGGCGTCGAGGGGCGGGAGCGGCGCGGAGGGCATGGCGAGCGGAATCTAGTCTGACGCGTCAGGGATTCTCGTGGCGGCGAGCGTCGGAACGACGAAGGCCACCGTCAACGACGATGGCCTTCGACGCGCGATCCGACGCTGCGATCAGCGAACGCAGGTCAGCGAACGCAGGTCAGCTTGGCGACGGACTTGTTGGTGGACCCCGTCGAGTTCGTGGGTTGCGGGACCGTGGTTCCCGTCGCCGACGGATTGATGGACGGCGAGGTCGGCGTGGTGCTCGACGCCGCGGAGGGCGTGCCGTTGCAGATGTCGCCGACCGCCGGCATGCCGGCCGCACCGTTGATCGTCTGGTTCCCGGCGGCGAAGGTGTAGGTCGTCCCGGTCGGGCCCTTGAAGGCCATCGCGCGCCCGAACGCCACCGAGCTGGTCACGCCCCGGAAGACGAGTCCGGTGGCGGAGGGACCGACCGAGGTGATCTGTACCCGCACCTCAGGCGCGGTGGGAACCGGCAGATCGACGTACAGCTTCGATGCCGCAACGGCAAAACCGGCGACGGCGACAACGCCCAGCGCCAAGAACTTGAACCGCATCACACTCTCCTCGATCGGGGGGAAATCTGCAAAAGCGTTCGGTTTCTGAACGCCGTCAACAGTGGGGGCGGACAAACTGTCGCGCAAGTGACGCGCGTCACAATCGCGAAA
>CAZAGK010000036.1:0-28617 GCA_964484775.1 uncultured Gemmatimonas sp.
TCATCCACCCGCTGACGATCCTCTCGGGCATCCCCTTCGCCGCCTTCGGGGCGCTGCTCGCCCTCCTGCTCACCAAGACGGAACTGACGGTCTACGCCTGGGTCGGCATCATCATGCTCGTGGGGCTCGTCAAGAAGAACGCCATCATGATGATCGACTTTGCCACCGAGGCCGAGAAGCAGGGGAAGGGGGCCTACGACGCGATCATCGAGGCCTGTCTAGTGCGTTTCCGTCCGATCACCATGACCACCATGGCCGCGCTCGTCGGCACCTTGCCGATCGCGCTGGGCGCCGGCGCCGGGGCCGAGTCGCGTCGCCCGCTGGGGATCGCGGTGGTCGGCGGGCTCGCCTTCTCGCAGTTTATTAATGTTTAGGTGACCCCGGTCATCTACACCTATTTCGATGATCTGCTCAAGCGGGTGCGTCGTTCGCGTCAGGCCGCCACGGTTGACGAGAACGCTCCCGTGCCCGTGAATTAGCGCAGGCCGCGCCCATCCGAGGCTCGACCGCAGACTGCAGGCGTACCGCGCGCGGGGCGCCAACGGAGGCGACGATGGACAAACGGGAGTTCTTGCGGACCATGGGCGGCGCATCGCTCGGCATGATGTTCGGACCCGACCTGCTCGCGCGCTACGCCGCGATGCCGGCGGCAGCGCTCGCCGAGGACGAGCCCTTCTGGGCCGGCATTCGCGCCAAGTTCAAGCTCACCCCGGACTACATCAACCTCGAGAACGGCTACTTCTGCTTCCAGCCGGAAGAGGTGCTCGAGGGGTACATCGGGCACGTGCGGGCCATCAATCTCGAGGCCTCGCACTACATGCGGACGGTGAAGGACACGGACAAGCTCCGCGTCCGCACCAAGCTCGCCGGGCTCGCCGGGTGCACTCCGGAAGAGCTGATCATCACGCGCAACACCACCGAGTCGCTGGACACGATCATCAACGGCTACGACTGGAAGCCGGGCGACGAGGCGATCATGGCCAATCAGGACTACGGCGCCATGATCGACATGTTCAAGCTGCAGGCGCGGCGCCACGGGATGTCCAATGTGTTCGTGGACATCCCGATGGATCCCAAATCCGATGACGAGGTCGTGCAGACCTACGCCAGGGCCATCACCCCGCGGACGCGGCTGCTGATGATCCCGCACATGGTGAACATCACGGGACATGTGCTTCCGGTGCGAGCCATCTGCGACATGGCGCACGCGCGCGGCGTGGATGTGATGGTCGATGGCGCGCACGCCTTCGCCCAGCTCGACTTCAGGATCCCCGACCTCGGCTGCGACTACTATGGCGCGAGCCTTCACAAGTGGCTCTCGACACCGATCGGCGCCGGAATCCTCTACGTGAAACGCGACAAGATCGGCCGCCTCTGGCCGATCTACGGCGACGAAGGGCCGAAGCAGGACGACATCATGAAGTTGAACCACACCGGCACGCACCCGCCGCACACCGACCTGGGGATCGAGAACGCGATCGTCTTCCACCAGGCCATCGGCGTCGCGCGCAAGGAAGCGCGCCTGCGCTACCTGCAGCGCTACTGGAGCGACAAGGTGCGGGGCACACCGCGGATCGCGATGAACACGCCGGCGGACATCAAACGCTCTTGCGCGATCGCGAACGTCGGCGTCGAGGGGATCAAGCCCGGCGAGCTCGCCAAGACCCTCCTCGACAAGTACAAGGTGTGGACGGTGGCCATCGACGGGGCTGGGGTGCACGGGGTGCGCGTCACCCCTCAGGTGTACACCTCGATGTCGGAGCTCGACACCTTCGTTCGCGCGCTGAAGGCGATCGCGAGCTGATCGCACCCGCTGCGACGCAGAAGGGGCGGCCCGACGTTCGGGCCGCCCCTTCGTGCATCGCGGTCGGCTCAGTACGCGGCCGGGACCGCCGTGGGCATATCCACGGCGAGCACGGTGCAGGTCTTGTCGATCCCCGCGCTCGGGAGCGATACGACCACGCCGTTGTCCACGACGCGCGTCGGGAGCAGGTTGCGCGTGCGTTGCCCGAGCAGGCGCGCGGCAGTCGGCACGCTCTTCACGCCGGGGAGGAGCAGCTCACGCTGCGCGGGCCACTCGGGGAGGAAGACGTTCAGTCGCTTCCCCTTGCGCGTCGCGCGGAAGGGCGTGCCGTCGAACGGAGAGGCTTCGGTGCCATGGATCGCCTCGCCGTTCGCGCTCATCCACCCCTTCAAGCCCGCAAGACGGTCGATGCTCTCGGGCGGGACCGCTCCCGTTCCCGTGGGCCCGATGTTCAGCAGAAGATTCCCACCCTTCGACGAGGTCTCCACCAGCATCTCGACGAGCTTCGGGAGCGACTTGAAGTCCTTGTCGGCCTTGTTGTAGCCCCAGTTCTGGTTCATGGTGATGCAGCTCTCCCAGTCCACGCCGGGAAGGCCGCGATCGGGGATCTTCTGTTCCGGGGTGCCGAAGTCGCCCAGGGCGGGCTTGGAGAGCTTGGCCTCGAGGCCGTTGGCCGGTTGCTTGGAGACGCGGCTGTTCACGAGGGTGTTCGGCGAGAGCTTGTGGCAGTGCTCCAGCAGCGCGGCGCCGAGTTCCTGCGACCAGGTGCTCTCCCACTCACCGTCGAACCACATCACCCCCATCTCGCCGTACTGGGTCATGAGCTCCTCGACCTCGGCGTGCAGGTACTTCACGAAGCGGTCGAATTGCGCGCCGTTCTCCGGGCGCGCCGCCTTCTCCCAGTCGCGGCGCGGGAGGTAGTCCGGATGGTGCCAATCCATGATGGAGTGGTACCAGCAGGGCTTCACCCCGTGGGCGCGGCAGGCGTCCACGACCGCCTTCATGATGTCCTTCTTGTACGGCGTGTTGCGCACGCACCACTCGGTCTGCTTCGTGGGCCAGAGGCAGAAGCCGTCGTGGTGCTTCGTGGTGATGACGAGGTACTTCATCCCGGCGTCGGCGGCCATCCTGGCGATCCGATCGGCGTTGAACTCCGTCGGGTTGAAGCGGCCGAGCATCTTGTCGTACTCGTCGATCGGGATCTTGGCGTTGTTGCGGATCCACTCGCCGTAGTTGGTCTTGCCGCCCCACTCCCCGCCGAGGACGGAGTAGAGCCCGAAGTGGATGAACATCCCGAAGCGGGCCTCGCGCCACCAGGTCATGCGGTCGGCGGCGGTGGCCGCCGGGCCGCCGATGCTCGTGGTCCAGTCCGCCGGGAGCCCGGTGAAGGGATCGCGTCGGGCCGAGAGCGGGAGCATGGCGCCGAGGGCGGCGCCGGAGGCGGCGAGGAAGTCGCGACGTGTCGTGCGAGTGATGGTCATGGCCGAGATGGTGAAGGGGGGAGGCGCTTCTGTTTGCACACCCAGACGATGGACGAGAACGCCGTGGTCGAGATGGGAACGAGATGTTGCTCGCGGGCGATGTCGCGGATGTCGTCTTCGGTGATCTCGCACCAGTTCCAGATCCGCCCGCGGATCCGGTACCTGAAGTCCGCTTGCGACTCGGCGTAGTCATGTGCGAGGATGTAGTCCCCGTCCTTCAGGAGCGGGGCGAGCAGGCGAAACTCGTCGAGCTTGGAGCCGCCGTCACAGATCACGATCGAGGTGCCTGGTGATCCGATATGAGCGGCGAGCTCCCCGGCGGGTTCGGGCTCCAGCGTCGCGTAGCCGTAGACGAAGAGATTCTGGATCCGCACGTCGACTCCCGCTTCGCGGACGCGCGTATGCTCATCCCGGGGCGAGATGTCGTAGCTGCGGATCGCGCACGCCGGCGCGATGGACGCCATCATGCGGGCGATGGAGAGGACGAATCCTCCGTTCGCCGTTCCGATCTCGATGATGCGCGCGGGTCTGGTCGTGGTGAGGAAGTCCTGCCAGACTGCGGCATAGTCGGGATGTTGGTGGGCAATGATGTCCTCGAAGAGGGTCCAACCGGTGATCTTGTGATCCATGACGCATCAGTGGAGGCAGGAACAGGTGAGCGCGCCGGAACAGCCGCGGGTCACATCGCGATCTTGGGCTTTGCGACGATCACGCCGTTGAGCTGCGCCGCCTTCAGGAGCGCGTTGAACTCATCCACCTGACGCACCTCGACGTCGGTGATCCGCTGCTGCAGCGCCTTCCACAACTTCTCCAGCTCCGCGAAGCGGTCGCGCACCGGCTGCGTGAGCACCTCGTTCCCCTCGAGGTTGCCGAGGAGGAAGGCGTACTGGGCGTTGATGCCGTTGCGGTAGTTGATCACGTCCTGGCCGTTCGCGGCCTTGGTCGAGAGGCGCGGATCGAGCGAGTCCACCGCGGTGGTGATCCCCTTGCCCTTGTCGGCGATCTGCTTGGCCGTGGGCACTTCCTTCGCCTTCGCCACGTACCCCGCGACCTGCGCCTTCACGTCGCGGATGCGGATGAGCGACTCGTGGATCTCGTCGATCCGTGCGACGATCGCGCGGGCGATCGAATCGCGCGCCGCGATCTCGGCGGCCGTCGCCACGGCACGCGGATCCTGCGCGATGGTGAACGGACGCGTCTGCACCGTGCTGCCGATCGTCAGACGTACCTGATAGCTCCCCGGCGTCACGAGGTAGCCGCCGTCGGACCCGCCCCAGATGTTGACGTTCCCGGGGAGCTTGGCCGGCGCCTCGGTGCGGAAATCCCACTGGAAGGCGTTGAGCCCCGCCTTGAGGGTGAGTGCGGCGGGGGTCGCAACGCCCTTGCCCACGGCGCCCTTGCCGAAGCGGCGCAACACCGTGCCGCGCGCGTCGAGGAACTCGAGCGTCGGCGCGTCGGCGGTGTCGGGAGCGGCCGCGAGCGCAATATAGAAGTTCGCGCCCGGCGGAGGATTCGTCCCCGCACCGGCGCCACGTCCGCGTCCGCCCGGGACGAGCAGTGCCTCACGAGGGGTGAAGAGATGGATCGGCGCCTTGGCCAGATCCGCGTTCAGCTGCCGCACTGCGCTCAGATCGTCGATGGCCCAGAAGGCGCGCCCTTCGGTGGAGGCATAGAGATCGCCGTGACGCACGTCGAGCCCCGTGACCGGGACGTTCGGCAGGTTCTGTGAGAACGACTGCCAGCGCGCGCCACCATCGAAGGAGATGTACACTCCCGTCTCGGTGCCGGCGTAGAGCAGCCCCTTCCGCTCGGGATCCTCGCGGATCACGCGCACCGGTTCGTTCTCGCGCATCCCGCTGGCGATCCGCGTCCACGTCTTCCCGTAGTCGGTCGACTTCATCGGATACGCCGTGTAGTCGCCGCGTCGATCGAGACGGAAGGCGAGATACACCGTGCCCGGGTCGTGCGGGGAGACTTCGAGTTCGTTGGAGAGTCCGACCGCGAGCCCGGCCGGTGTGACATTCGTCCACGTCTTGCCGCCGTCGCGCGTGAGCTGCACGAGCCCGTCGTCGGTCCCCACGTAGATGGTGTTCGCATCGTGCGGCGACTCGGCGATCGTGACGATCGCGCCGTACACTTCGCCGCCGGCTCCCTCGTTGGTGAACGGGATGCCGCCGAGCCCTTGGGTGCTCTTGTCGTTGCGGGTGAGATCGGGGGAGATCGGCGTCCAGCTGCGGCCGCGGTCCGGTGAGCGGAAGAGGACGTTCCCGCCGTGATAGATCACATTGCTCGCGTGCCGTGACACGAGGGCAGGGGAGGTCCAGTTGAAGCGGTACTTCGTCTCGTTGCTCGGCTCGGTGAGGTTGAGCTCCGGCCAGGGCATGATGCTGCGGCGCAGCCCCGAGGTCATGTCGAGCTCGTCGAGGATCCCCTGGTAGCAGCCGCCGTAGACGTAGCGCGGGTTCCGGCGATCGACACCGATGTTGGCGCTCTCGCACCCCGGGCCGCTCTGCCAGTCGTCGGTGGTGATGGCGCCGTTGTCGCTCCGGCTCTTGATGATGACGGAGGAGTTGTCCTGCTGGCCGCTGTAGAGCCGGTAGGGATAGACGTCGTCGACGACCACGTGATAGAACTGCGCCGTGGGCTGATTGTCCTGCGTGCTCCAGCTCTTCCCCGCGTCGAGCGAGATCGTCGCACCGCCATCATTGGCCGCCGCGAGATAGCGCGCGTCCTTGGGATTGATCCAGAGGAAGTGATTGTCGCCGTGCGGGGCCGACATCGTGGCGAAGGTCTTCCCACCGTCGATCGACTTGAGGATCGGCGCGTTGATGGCGTACACGACGTCGGCGTTGGCCGGGTCGGCGGTGATGTTCATGTAGTACCAGCTGCGCGTGACGATGTTGCGGTCCTCGGAGAGGAGCTTCCAGCTGTTGCCGGCATCGTCGGAGCGATAGAGCCCGCTCTTGTCGGCCTCGACGATCGCGAAGACGCGCTCCGGATTCGCGGGGGAGACGGCGACGCCGATCTTCCCCATGAGCTTCGGCAGTCCACCAGCGAGGCGCGTCCACGACTCACCGCCATCGGTGGACTTCCAGATGCCGCTCCCGGGACCGCCGGAGCGCACCTGCCAAGGCAGACGCTGGTGATCCCAGAAGGCCGCGTAGAGGATGCGCGGGTTGCTGGGGTCCATCGAGAGGTCGCTCGCGCCGCTCGTGGCGTTCTCGCCCTTGAGGACGAGCGACCAGTTCTTGCCCCCGTCGACGGACTTGTAGATGCCGCGATCGGGGGTGCCCTTCCAGCGATCGCCCTGCGCGGCGACGTACACGACATCCGGGTTCTGCGGGTGCACGCGCACCTGCGAGATCTGCTTGGTGGGGGCGAGGCCGAGGTGCTTCCAGGTCTTGCCGGCGTCGGTGGACTTGTAGACGCCGTCGCCGTAGGAGGAGGACTGCCCGCGGATCGCGTGCTCACCCATCCCCACATAGATCACATTCGGGTCCGACTCCGCGACGGCGATGGCCCCGACGGAGCTCGTGCGGAAGAAGCCATCGGAGATGTTCTTCCAGCTGTGTCCGGCGTCGTCGGTCTTCCAGAGCCCGCCGCCGGTGTAGCCGGCGTAGTAGACGTAGGGTTGTCCCGTGACCCCGGCGATGGCGTCCGCTCGGCCGCCGCGGAAGGGGCCGATGTTTCGCCACTGGAGGGCTTTGAATAGCGCCGAGTCAAACGGGGCGGCTGGAGTCGCGCTCTGGGCGGGACGTTGCTGCGCGGGAAGGGTGCTCGCGAGGGAGAGTGCGAGCGCGGCGCAGGCGAGTCTGGTGGTGCGGGTCATGGCGATCCTGTCTGGTGCTGGGGGGCGGAGGGGACGACCAGACAAAGTTGCGCGTTGTGGGGGAGGATGGGCAGGGCGGGGGCGATTCGAGCGCGATATTGGACGGAGGTTCGGGGGTCGGTTGTCCCGGGCGGGTGAGTGGGGTATGTTTACAGACTGTCCGCGAAAGCGGCGGACGGGACGTAGCGCAGCCCGGTAGCGCACCTGAATGGGGTTCAGGGGGTCGCGGGTTCGAATCCCGCCGTCCCGACTCGATAAAGCATGGCCCTGCAACGTGTTGCGCGTGCAGGGCCATTTGCTTTTCCGAACGGAGTGTGCGGCGACAGTGCGATCCCGGGCCATCACCCGGGTCGTGTCATCCCAGCTGTCCGCTCAACCACCGCGTCACGACCCCCAGCGAATCCGGCGTCACCGAGTGATCCATCGGGAACTCCTGATACGTGAGCGCCACGCCGCGTGCCTCCAGCTCCCGCTTGGCATTGCGCCCGAAGTCTATTCCGAGCACGGAGTCCGCCGTCCCGTGCACCACGAGCACCGGCTTGTCCTTCAACCGTGACGCATCGGCGGCGAAGGGGAGCACCTCGGGCAACAGTCGTCCGCTCATGCACACCGCGCCGGCGACCTTCTCCGGCACCGTGAGCGTGGTGGCGAGCGTCATGATCCCGCCCTGACTGAATCCGCCGAGGTACACCCGCGCCGGATCGGCGCTGTAGGCGGCGACCGCCTCGTCGATGAAGGCTGAGACTCTCGTCCATCCGTCGCGCGCTTCGTCGGCATCGATCAGCGGTCCCTGCGCCGTGAAGGCCACGTGGAACCAGGCGAAGGCGTCCGGACCGAGCGTGAGCGGAGAGCGCACGCTGAGCACCACGAAGCGCGGGTCGAACGCCCCCGCGAGCGACGCCATCGAACGCTCGTTGCTGCGCACGCCATGCATCAGGATCAACAGCGGCGGCTTGGCGCCGGGCGCATTCGCCCCCTCGCGCGGCGGGCGGACCGTATGCACGAGCGACAGCGCCTGCGGCGCGAACGAAGCGTCGCTCATGCGCCCACCCGGATCCGCACCGCGGTGCCCCAGGGATCCTGCGTTCGCACCGAGCCGTCTTCATCGACGGCGCTGAACCCAGCCGCCCGCACGCTCGCCGCCGCCGCGGCCACGTCGCTCGCGGTGGGGAGTTCGATCGTCCACTCGGTCATCGTCGCGTCGCCATCAGCGGGGTTCGGCGCATGCGCGCCGGCCCAGACGTTCGTGCCCAGGTGATGGTGATAGCCACCCGCACCCAGAAAGAGTGCGCCGGGATAGTTCCAGGCGAGGCGGTCGAAGCCGAGGGCGTCGTGGAAGAAGGCCGCGCCGCGTTCGAGATCGCCCACGTGCAGATGCACGTGCCCCATCACGGTGCCCTCGGGCATCCCAGTCCACGGCGTGTCACCGGCGGCGGCGAGCAATCCCGCGACGTCAACCGGGTCGGTGGCCATCATCAGTTCCTGCCCGACGCGGCGCCAGGTATCGCGCGGGCGATCGGTGTAGACCTCGATCCCCAGTCCGTCGGGATCCTGCAGATAGAACGCCTCGCTCACGAGATGATCCCCCGCGCCAGCGGGAACGCCGAGCGCCGAGAGATGCTTGATGAAACGTCCGAGGTCGCCGCGCGAGGGGAGGAGAATGGCGAAGTGGAAGATCCCGAGCCGCGCGCGCCGGCCCGCCGGAGCGGCTCCGGGGCGTTCGCGTAGCTCGACGAGCGCTCGCGTGCCGGCTTCATCGCCGAGTACCGCGTGGCCGCTCTCCTGCGAGAGCACGCGCATGCCGAGGACGGTGGTGTAGTAGTGCAGCGACCGCGCGAGATCGGCGACGCGCAGATGCACGTGACCGAGTCGCGTTCCCTCGGGGAGGCGATACCCCTTGGGCCGGATGCCGTAGCTCCCGGGTGTGGCGGGCTCGCCGGCGGCGTTGCCGAAGATGGCGGATGTGGTGGTGCTCATGTGTGGTGCTCCTGCGGTGCCAGCTGGAGTGACCAGACGGTCAGTCGCCGTCGGGGCGGGGGAGTGCGCGGTCGCGCACGATCTCGAGTGCCTCGAGGACGGTCCGGAGTTCGTTGCGGGAGAGATGCGCCCACTGGGCGACGTGCAGGGCCTGCACGGGCTTGTCGAGCGCGTCGGTGAGCTTGCGGCCCGCGCGTGTGATCGTGACGCGGACGCAGCGACGGTCATCCACCTGCCGGGTGCGGAGCACCCACCCCTGCTTCTCGATCCGGTCGATCAGGCGCGGGATATCGGGGTCCTGCACCACCAGCCGCTCGCCGATCTCCCCGATCAGGTGCCCCTCGGCGCCCGCTCCCCGCAGGATGCGCAGCACGTTGTACTGCGGCGGAGTGAGGCCATGCGCCTTGAGCAGATCGGCCAGCTGACGGCGCAGGCGATCGGCGGTGCGCTGGAGGCTGAGGAACGCCTCCTCCTCGGGCCCGTGGAAGGGGGCGCGTTGGCGGAGTTCGGCGCGGAGGGTGGAGGGCATGGTGGTAGGGTGGTTCAGGTAGATGGTTGAACATTAGATGTTATAACATCCAATGTCAAGGACCACCACAGTAGCTTGGGCGGATGGAACGATCCGTCGGGTGGTCGGCAGGGGGGTGGGCCGGGAGGCGCGGTGCAGTGACGCTCCTCGCGGGCGCGAGCCTCGCGAGCGCGATCCTCGCCTCCGCGGGGTGCGCGGGTCGCGTGGCGCCGTCGCTCCCGCCGACCGTCGCCGACTCAATATCGAGCGAGCGCGTCGCGCCGGGGGTGATGCTGCATCACCTGGTGCGCCGTGCGGGCCCGCTCCGGGCCCACGTGCTCGACATCGACCTCACGCAGTGCCTGTCGCTCCGCGCCGTGAAGGGGTTCCCCACCGCGGTCGGACGACGCACCACGAGCGAGCTTCTCGCGGGGCTCCCCGCCGAGTCGGTGCCGATCGCGGCGGTGAACGCCGACTTCTTCACCTTCACGCCGAACGGCGTCCCGGTGAACGCCCTGGTGGAAGAAGGGCGCCTGTTCACCGGCCCGGTGAAGCGTCCGGTGCTCGCCTTCGACAGTGCGGGACGGCCCTTCATCGGGGCCTTCACCTCGACCGGGGAGATCGTCACCGTGCGCGGGACGGTCGCGCTGCAGAGCTGGAATCGTCCGGCAGCGACGACGGTGGGGATCGTGGACGCGGCGTGGGGGCAGGCGCTCGACACGCTCGTGCGCCCCGTCGCTCGACTGCTCGTGCCCGTCGGCGACGCGTCGGTGGGAACCGCGTTAGGCGCCCGCCGATACACCGTGCGCGAACTCCCGACGGCACACGACGGGATCGCGCGCGGCGACTCGCTCCTGCTCGTCGCGCGCAGCTCGGTACCCGTGCGCACCGGCGACACGGTGCGCGTGCACACGGGGCTGGCGCCCTTCTTCCCGCGCAATGCCGTCGGGGGGCAGCCGCTCCTCGTCCACGACAGCGTGATCTCGCCGAGCATCAGCACCGACGGTGCAGCGTCGTTCCGCGATCGCAATCCGCGCACGGCGGCCGGCTTCGCGCGCGACGGACGTCGGCTCCTGCTCGTCGTGATCGACGGGCGTCAGCCGGGAGTGAGCGTCGGGACGAGCACGCTCGAAACGGCGCAGTTCATGCGCGACATCGGCGCGCGCGAGGCGATCAATCTCGACGGCGGCGGCTCCACCGCGATGGTGCTGCGCGATCGGACGACCGGGCGCGCGCGCGTGGTGAACAAGCCGTCGGATCCGACCGAGCGACCGGTGGGCGACGCGCTCGCGCTCGTGGGGAGCTGTCGCGGGCGCTGATCCGGACCGACCCACGCCGACGTGCGTCGCGCCGCTGCTACGGGTTGTAGCCGCTGGCCACCAACAGCGCCGCCGGATCGCGCGTCTCGAGGATCTCGCGGAGGGCCGCCGTCTTGTCGGTGGCCTTGTCGTAGTACGCTTTGGCGATCCGATACCCGACGAAGTAGCCCAGGTCACCGGGCCAGTCGGCGGTGGCGGTACCTTGGTTGTAGAGCCAGCGCGAGACGTCGCTGCCGCTCATGGCGCTCTTGAAGTCGAGCCAGATCGCGTGCTCGCGCGGGAGCGCCCAGGCATGGATGGCGGCATTGATGTTGGTGCCGGAGACCATCTCGCCGACGAAATCGGCACTCCCTTCGTAGAACGCCTGCTCGATGAGCGGGCCGCTCCCAAGCCTGGCACCGGCGCGCGACTGCAGGAAGTGCGTGTGCTCGTGCGCCACGACCCCGGTGATGTCCGCGACGGGATGCACGTTGCTGCGGGCGAAGGGGGAGAGTTCATCGACCGGCACGGTCGGACCGCCGCCGTAGAACTCGGTGCCGACGAGCAGTCGATTGTTGTTGACCGTCCCGGCGGTCGAGAAGCGTCCGACGAGAAAGGTGACCGTCGGGAACACCGTCGCGGGGTAGAGCGACTTCATGGTCGCGTAGTTCGCGCGGATCTGCGCCGAAACCGACGTGATCTGGCCCGACCCCGCGCGCGCGGCGGCGAAGTAGCGCGGCGCGCTGCTCACCATCGCAGCGAGACTCGCGGCGGTCACCGAGCGCACGCGGATGAAGTCGTTCAGTCCGGCCGACGCGCGATCGAGGTAGAGGGTCTGGAAGTTGGCGCTGGAGGCGCCGGCGTCGTAGGCGGCCCAGAAGTTCGCGACATCTGAGACCGACAGTTCGGCGTCGCTCGGGGCGGTCACGAACGTTCCGGGGACGCTCGGCGAGTTGGGGCCGGTGGGAGCGGAGCTGCCGGAGCAGGAGCACAACGCAAGAGTCAACGCGACCATCGCGGCCGCAGCGTACCGACGCATCTGCAAGCGGGGGGAGGGGTGGAATGCGCTACCGTATCCCCATACGACCGCCGAACGGGCCCAATGGTTTCAACGCGATCGCCAGTGGTGAGCCAGAAACCGGTTACAGCACCGTGTGCTTGATCGCCGATGGCTTGAGCGCCGCCCGCGCGATCCCGCGCAGCATCCCGCGGAACACCAGCTGGTGCATCGGAGCGACCGAGTACCAGTAGAGTCGTCCGAAGCGTCCGACCGGATCGAACATCGCCGTCTGCGTGATGGTGCTCGACGTACCATTCGAGGTGACCTCGAACTCCAGCCACGCGCGGCCGGGAAGTCGCATCTCCGCCTCGAGGCGCAGGGTGCGGTCCTGGACGAAGCGTTCCACGCGCCAGAAGTCGAGGGCGTCGCCCACGTGCACGGCCGTCGGCGACGGGCGACCGCGACGCATCCCGACCCCTCCGACGAGGAGGTCAAGCCATCCACGCACCCGCCACAGAAGATTCCACGCGTAGTAACCGGTGCTCCCGCCGATGCGCTGGATCGGTGCGAAGGCCGCCGCAGCCGAGGTCGGGATCGTCATGGTACGGCGATCCAACAGGCGGCGACCGAACTGGACGCCGTTCCAGGTGGGGACCTCGCCACCGGAGGAGAGCGCGTCCGTCCAACGCGTGGTCTCCGAGTAGGTCTCCTCGCTCGAGAGCACGCGCCGCACCGCTTCGGCGTTCCCCACCGGGATGAAGGGGAACTCCGCGAGCGCGGCCGGATCGTGCACGACGGTCGGATGCACCATGCTCTCGATCAGCTTCCGCCCCACGCGCGCATACACGGGGGTGATGAGCCCCAGCCAGAGACTCGAGAGCCAGGGCGTCAGCACCGGGACGCGGAGCATCCAGATGCGCAGTCCGCGCTGCCGTGCGTACTCGCGCATGATGTCGGCGTACGAGACGCGGTCCGCGCCGCCGATCTCGATGATCCGGCTCTGCGGGAGCGGGACGTGCACCGAGAGCACCAGATACTCGAGCAGGTCGTCGATCGCGATCGGCTGCGCCTTCACGTCCACCCACTTCGGTGTCACCATCACGGGGAGCGCCTCGACGAGCGACCGGATCAGCTCGTACGAGAGACTGCCGGAGCCGATCACGATCGAGGCGCGGAACTCGAGCACCGGGACGCCGGCGGCTGCGAGGACGCGACCGACCTCCTGTCGGCTGCGCAGATGCGGGGAGAGCTCCTCATCGGCATCGCTGCCGAGTCCGCCCAGGTAGATGATGCGTTGCACACCGGCGGCCTTCGCCGCTTCGCCGAAGTTGCGGGCGGCGGTGCGATCGGCCTCCTCGAAGGAACCGCGCGATCCCATCGAGTGCACGAGGAAGAACGCGACGTCCACCCCGACGAGTGCGGCAACGAGACTCGCGCGGTCGAGCACGTCGCCGCCGACTACCTCCGTGGAGTCGCTGACCTTGTCGCGGAGGGTGTCGGGGCGGCGCGCGAGGCATCGCAGGCGATACCCGCGCGACTCGAGCGCGAGCAGGAGCCGACCGCCGACATAGCCGCTCGCGCCGGTGAGCAGGATCCGCGGCGAGTCCTCGGCCACGCCTGCCGCGTGCGTCAGGGGATGATGCGTGGCCACTTCGCCTCCATCCGCGTCATGATCGCGGCGAAGGCTTCGATGCCATCCCAGAGATTCTGGATGCGCAGGTTCTCATCCTTGGCGTGCTGATTGTCGTCGTGGTTCGCGATCGGGAAGACGATCAGCGGCACGCCGAGGGTCCGCTCGAAGACGCTCGTGGGAAGGGAGCCGCCCATGGTCGGGAGGCGCAGGACGGGCTTTCCGAGCATCTCGTCGAGCGTCGCCGTGAGCGCGACGGCGACCGGCTCCTCCTGCTTCACGCGCGAGGCTTCGTCGCCACGGCTCCAGGCGAGACGCACGACCTTGGGATGCGCGAGGCGTTCGGCGTCGGTGGCGGGGGCATGCGTGATGAACCATCCGTTCGCCGTCAGATGTCTCTCGACGAGCTCGCGGATGCGCTCCGGCGTCTGCTTGGGGACGAGTCGGAAATCGATGCTCGCCTTGGCCTCGGTGGCGATGGCGTTGGCGGCGAGTCCTTCCACCTGACCCACCTTGATGCCGCGGATGTTCATCCCCGGCTGCATGATCCGCTCCGCGAGCAGGGCGCCGTTCCCTTCGGTGGCACCGAGGAGCAGTTCCTGCCGGAGCGCGGCGTCGGTGTTGGGCAGCGCGCGCACGGCGCGCATCTCGGCGGGGGTCGGCGGGACGACGTCGTCGTAGAACGCCGGGATGAGGATCCGCCCGTCGCTGTTCCGCAGCGAGGTGATCAGCTCGGAGACGAGGATCCCCGGGTTGGGGACCCAGTTGCCGTAGTGCCCGCTGTGCATGGCCCGCGTGGGGCCGTAGACGGTGAGTTCGAGTCCCATCGCGCCGCGCACACCGTAGACGACCTGGAACTGACGGCTCGGATGCATCGGGCTGTCGCAGAAGATCCATCCGTCGGCGCGGAGCAGGGCGGAATGCTGTTGCAACATCGATTCGAGGTGCGCCGAGTTCGACTCCTCTTCACCCTCGAAGAAGAACTTGAGATTGATCGTCGGGCGTTGCCCTGTGGCCCGGAGCGCATCGAGCGCGCTGAGGATCGCCATGATCGGCGCCTTGTCGTCACCGGCACCGCGGGCGAAGACCCGTGCTTCCGGGTTGAGCCGTCCACTGGTCGGCCACGGGATGTCCACCCACTCGGCACCACGCTGCTCACGGAGCTGCGGCGTGAAGGGCGCGCCTCCTTTCCACTCCTTGGGGTCGACCGGTTGGCCGTCGTAGTGCGCGTACAGGACGATGGTGCGTGTCGCGCCCGGCGACTTGAGTTCGCCGTAGACGACGGGGGGGAACTCGCCGTTCGAGAGCAGCCGTGCCTCGACGCCGCGTCGGGTGAGCATCGACACGATCTCGCGCGCGTTGCGGCGCAGGCTGGCGCTGTCGCTGGCGACGTTCGGGATGGCGAGGAAGTCCGCGAACTCCTTGGTGATCTGGGGTTCGCGCGCTTCGCGCCACTCGCGGATCCGGTCACGCGAGGACTGGGCGCCCAACGCGCCGGTTGCGAGCACCGCGAGCAGCGCGAGCGATGCCGCGTGGAGGGATCCGTTGGCGGACAGCGACGATCGGGTCATATCGAAAGGTACCGCCGAGGTGGTTCCGGCGGCGAGCGACTCGACGGTTCGCTCGCCGCGATCGGTCGAGCCGGAGCTGCGGAACGCAGAACACGCCACCCGATGATCCGAGTGGCGTGCCCTGTTGTCCCCCTGACCCGGCCCCCACCGGAATCAGGGTCCCACATCCACCTTACCGACCTCTGCCGCCTCACCCGGCATCAGGTCGTCGAGCATCGACGCAGCCTTTGCAGCGGCCACGGCGACCAATGCGTCCATCACCCGCGATACGACAGGATTCTCGAGGAAGGAGGGCCCCGCGACGGCGACCGTTCCTTCGGGCGATGCCTCCTGCTTCACGTAGCGCACGCGACGTTTGTCCAGCATGAGGGCGAGGACGAATCCGCCCAGCAGTCCCGCTCCCGTAGCGCCGAACGGATGCCGTGCGACCTGCACGCGCCAATCCGTCAGTTCCCGGGCTTTGCGTTCGAGAGTCGAGAGGTTCTCGGCGAGGGTCGCCTTGGCCTCCTCGATCTCCGTCTGGATACGGGCGATCTCTTCGCTCATGATACGATCCCCGTGAGTGTGGGCCCCGTCTGGCGGGCCGTGTGACCGAGCGACAACCGCGTCCGACCCGCCAAGAGCAGTCCGGTGGCCGCGACGCCGACGAGCAGCGCGATGAGCAGGGCCGCCAGCCAGAGCGGCATGATGCTCCGCAAGGCGAACATGACGGCGAGCAACAGGAACGTCGCGGCAAGCAGGGCACACATCGCCCCCGCGATCAGAAGCCGGGAGGCATCCCCCGCGGCAGCCACCCCGGCCCGCACCTCAGCGATCGCGATGCGGAGTTCCGCCCGTACGATCCGGTCGACATCACTGCCGATATCGCGGAAGACGGACCGGATCGATCGTTCCGAGGTGTCAGGCACGAGCGCGAGTTCAGTCGCGACGGAACGCGCGGCCGGCCATGAAGCCGAGGATGACCGCGCCGAGCAGGGCCTTGCCCGGATGCGCCTTGATCAGCGATTCGATGTCACCGACCATCGCGCGGCCGTCGGCCTTGCGGACGTACTTGGCGGACGCTTCGAGCGAGTCCGCGGTGCGATGCGCGACTTCCGCGACGCGGTCGCCGCCGGCGTTCATGCCGTGCGCGACGGCGTCGAGCCCGTCGGCGGTGGCGCCACGGCCGGCGCGGAAGGCCTCGGAGGCCTGCTCGGACACGCGCGACGAGGCGTCGGCGATGGTGCTGGACAGGGTGGCGCTGCTCACGGTGGAACTCCTGATGACGAGGGACGGACGTCGATGTGACTCTGTGATGGAGTATGCGCCGCGCTGATTCGCAATCACATCCGACGAATGGGTGATTCTGGGACTACTCCGGCGTGGGGATACCGCGACGCGCGCCGGTTGCTCCCGGAGGAGCGCTTTGCGAGCTTTCCGCATGCCAAACACGGTCCTTGTCAGCGGCACGTTCGATCTCCTCCACAGCGGTCATGTCGCCTTCCTCGAGGAGGCGGCGACGTACGGTGCGCTCCACGTCTGCGTCGGTCGCGACGACGTCGTTTACGCCCTGAAGGGGAGGTATCCGGTCAACAGCGAGGCCGAGCGTCGGTACATGCTCGCGGCCCTGCGCTGCGTGCAGGAATGCCGGATCTCGCGCGGCGACGGACTGCTCGACTTCGAGCCGGAGCTCCGGGAGCTGCGCCCCGATGTGCTGGTCGTGAATGCCGACGGTGCGCACGAGAGCAAGGCCGCGCTCTGCCGCGAACTCGGCGTGCGCTACGTGGTGCTGGAGCGCATCCCTGCCGCGAACCTGCCGGCGCGCAGCACGACCGCGCTCCGGACCGCGTCGATCATCCCCTACCGGATCGATCTCGCCGGCGGATGGCTCGATCAGCCGTGGGTCTCGCGCCTGCATCCGGGGGCGGTCCTCACCGTCTCGATCGAGCCGACGCACGAGTTCAATGAGCGGAGCGGGATGGCCACCAGCACCCGGAAGAAGGCGATCGCCCTCTGGTGCAATCAGCTGCCGGGCGGAGATCCCGAACTGCTCGCCAAGGTCCTGTTCAGCTTCGAGAACCCACCCGGCACCGTGGAGGTGGCGGGGTCGCAGGACTCGATCGGGATCGTGATGCCGGGGCTCAATCGGTCGGACTACGCGGGAGAGTACTGGCCGAGCCGGATCACGCGCGATCTGGACGAGACGCGGCTCGCCTGGCTGGAACAGCGGCTCTGGTTGGTGCCGCTGGATCCCCGCGAGTCGGGCTATGCGGTGCTCGCCGACACGAAGGTGACCGCCGACGGGGCGGCGGCGCTCGCCCGGGCGGCGGATGCGTGCTGGGAGGGGATCCAGGCGTGCGACGCCGCGAAGACCGGTCTGGCGATCCGTGCCTCGTACGAAGCGCAGATCGCGATGTTCCCGAACATGGTCGCGCGAGATGTCCCGGCGATGATCGATCGCTATCGCGACCGGGCGCTCGGGTGGAAGTTGAGCGGTGCAGGGGGAGGCGGGTATCTCACGTTGTTCTCGGAACAACCCATCGAAGGAGCGCTCCGCGTGACGATCCGCCGTCGGCAGTCGAGTCTGTGATGTCCGAGTCCACGAGCTGGTTCCAGCGCCACACCGGGTACCGTGCCAGCGATGGCGATCGCATCCGGGCCTTCGTGATGGTGACGACCCTGTTCTTCTTCTGGGCCTTCGTCCACAACATCAATGGCACACTGATCCCGCATCTGCGGAAAGCGCTGCTGCTCACCGACACGCAGTCGGCGCTGATCGATGTGGCGATCTACCTCGCCTATTTCCTTGCGGCGCTTCCGGCCGGTCTGGTGATCGCACGGCGCGGCTACCGCTTCACGATCATCGCCGGGCTCTCGCTGTTCGCCCTGGGGGCCGTGCTCTTCGTGCCGGCCGCGTACACGCGGACCTACGAGGTCTTCCTGGCGGCGCTCTTCGTCTTCGGGTTCGGCGCGGCGTTCCTCGAGACGGTGGCGAACCCGTACATCTCGGGGCTGGGCGATACGGCCCACTCGACCTCGCGGCTGAACTTCGCGCAGTCGTTCAACGGGGTCGGTGCGGTGTTGACGCCGCTGATCGGCAGTGGGCTGATCCTGTCCGGCGTCACGTACAGCGACGCGGAGCTCGCCGCATTCACGCCGGCACAGCTCGACGCGTACCTCCAGGGCGAGGCGCGGAGCGTCGTGCTCCCGTATCTGGTGCTGGCGGCCGCGATCGTGGGGATGATCGTGCTCTTCGTTCGACGTCCGATCCCCGAGGTCGGCGGTGCGGGCGAGACCTCCGGACGGTTGCCCTGGGGCAAGGTTCTGGGAGCGCCCACGCTCGTGCTCGCGGTCGTGACCCAGTTCTTCTACGTCGGGGCACAGGTCGGCGTCGGCAGTTTCTTCGTCCGATTCTCGCAGCAGGCCGCCGGGCTGACCGACAAGCGCGCCGGATTCCTGTGGGGGAGCATCGCGATGGTCGGCTTCATGGTCGGTCGATTCGCGGGAACGGCGGCGATGCGGAGCATCGCGCCGGCACGCCTGCTGACGCTCTTCGGGCTCGCCGCCGGCGCGGCGCTGGTGGCCGCGATCAATATGACCGGCATGCCGGCCGTCGCGTTGCTGATGAGCGTTCCGTTCTTCATGTCGATCATGTTCCCCACGATCTTCGATCTGGGGATCCGCGGTACCGGAGAAGTGGCGAAACTCGGCTCCTCGCTGTTGATCATGTCGATCGTCGGCGGGGCGGTGATCCCCGTGCTGATGGGACGGATCTCCGACGCGACGCACGACATCCAGCGGGCCTTCTATGTTCCGGTCGTCTGCTTCCTCGTGGTCGCGGCCTTCGGGCTCTACGCCGCGAGAACGGCGGTCCCGGGCGACGTGGAGCGGCACTGATGCAGCGACATGTGCTCGCCCTCGACCTGCATGACGATCCCGGACTCATCGCCGAGTACGAGGCGTACCACAGGGCTGTGTGGCCGGAGATCGAGCGGAGCATCGCCGAGGCGGGGATCACCTCGCTCCAGATCTTCCGGCTGGAGAATCGGTTGATGATGATCCTCGAGGCGACCGACGCGTTCAGCTTCGAGGCAAAGGGAGCGGCCGATGCGGCGAATCCCAAGGTGCAGGAGTGGGAGAAGCTCATGTGGAAGTACCAACGCGCGGTCCCGGGGGGAAGGCCGGGCGAGAAGTGGCGACTGATGACGCGCATCTATTGACTCGCGGTGTGCGGCGGCCTTACTTGTCCGTCCGCTATCCGCGCTACGCCTCAGCGCGGGTATCGCATCTGATCGTCGAAATCGACCGGGCTCGTTCGACGACAACCTCCCCCTGGTACCGGTCCCATTGAGGCAAGAATGTTCATGAAGTTCCGCGCGATCCCCATCGCGCTGGCCCTTGCGGCCGTTACGATCGTTCCCCAGACGCTCTCCGCGCAGACGACCAACGTCATCCGTGCGTGCATCAAGGACAAGGACCGCGACGGCGACGGCGAGATGCGCCGTATCGTCTCGGCTGCCGAGAGCTGCCGCAAGAATGAGACAGCGTTGACCTGGAATGTGACCGGCCCGACGGGCGCGGTCGGTGCGACGGGTGCCACTGGTGCCACTGGTGCGACCGGTGCCACCGGTGCGATGGGCCCGATGGGTCCGATCGGCGCGACGGGCGCGGTCGGTGCGACGGGTGCCGCTGGTGCCGCTGGTGCCGCTGGTGTCGCCGGTCCGATGGGGCCGATGGGCCCGATCGGTGTGACCGGTGCCACTGGCGCGACTGGTGCTACCGGCCCGATGGGCCCGATGGGTGCGACGGGCGCGAATGGTGCCGACGGCGTTGCCGGCCCGATGGGCCCGATGGGTCCTGCCGGCGCTGTCGGTGCGACGGGTGCCACTGGCGCGACCGGAGCGACCGGTGCGGCCGGTGCCGCGGGCGTTGCCGGCGCGATGGGTCCGATGGGGCCGATGGGTCCGGCCGGCCCCGCCGGTAGCGGGAACGGTGGGCTCAGCCTGGTCGATGCCAACGGCCAGAGCGTTGGCCCGCTCGTCAATCAGAACGTCGTGCTGTTCGGCACTGCCGCGACCGGTCGGGTCTATGTCTATGTGCAAAACGCCTACTTCCAGCGCAACTTCCAGCTGACCTACAGCACCTATAACTGCACGGGGACCCCGCGCATGTTCAGCTGGTCGCGTCTGGTGGAAGCGCCGTTCATCGAACAGTCGCAGGGCGTGGACATGAACGGCCAGCTCTGGTATCGCGACATCACGGCCACGCCGGTCCTCGCGACCGTCGGCTCGTACATGTACGGGTACTACGACCTCACGAACGGCTGGACGGTGCAGTGCCAGTCGTACGGGTATGAGACCTACACGCTGCCCGCGCTCAGCAAGGACGTCTCCTCCTTCGTCGGGCCGTTCCGCCTCCCGTAACACCGCAACCTGATCCACGGATAGGCAGGACGACGGGCCAGCTATCGCAGGATCGCTGGCCCGTCGCCTGTGTCGCGCGGCACGTTGTCCCCTCAGGTTCGCCCCCATACACTTCATCGGAGGGGCGCCCTCCACGGGACGCCCCGCCGCGACACCGACGCTCGCCCTGCGAGCGGGTCACCCCCAGGAGGCCGCATATGACGATGCTCCATGCCATCGATGCCCTCATGCAGACGGCTGTCGCCCTGCCGCACGATACGCTCATCGTCCGCACGGTCAGCCCCGAACGCTCCACCGCCGAGTCGATCTTCTTCTGGGCATCGGGACTCACCTCCATCCTCGCCCTGCTCCTGCTCGCCACGCTGGTCGCGTGGGTGATCTGGCTGCGCCGCGCGCTCGCCGACGCGGGCCGCCGCGTCGACGAGCTGTTCGACGAGCTCCGCCCGATGATCAAGCAGGCGAACGACGTGAGCACCAGCATCGCCAAGACCGTCGATCTGGTGCACGATGAAGTCGTGCTCGTGAAGGCCGGTGTGCACGAGAGCAGCGAACGGGTCAAGCACACCGTCGGCGAGCTCGCCGACCGGGTGGACGACTTCAACGACCTGCTGGGCAAGGTGCACAGCCACGCCGACTCGGTGGTGACCGTCGCCGGGGCCGCCGTCGAGGGACTCGCGTGGGGCACGGAGAAGCTGCGGCAGCGCAAGTCGCGGAAGCGCGCCGTCAAGAAGTCGTGACCGCCGGCGCGCGCACGGCATGACCGGCTTCGACTACGACTGGATCATCGTCGGCTCCGGATTCGGCGGGAGCGTCGCGGCGCTTCGGCTCAGCGAGAAGGGGTATCGGGTCGGTGTCCTCGAATGCGGACGCCGCTACGCCGACGACGAGTACGCGGCGTCCACCTGGGATCTGCGCCGTTTCCTCTGGGCCCCGGCACTCGGCATGCGTGGGATCCTCCGACTCACGCCGTTCAAGGACATCTTCATCGCCAGTGGGTCGGCGGTGGGCGGTGGCAGCGCGGTCTACGCCAACACGCTCTACCGGGCGAAGCCCGCGTTCTTCGAGAACCCGCAGTGGAAGGGGCTCGATGACTGGAGCGCAGCGCTCGCGCCGCACTACGACACCGCCGAGCGGATGCTCGGCGTCACGACCGTCCCTTTCGCGAGCGGCGGCCAGGAGCTTCTGAAGGAAGTCGGCGCCCACTTCGGCAAAGCGGACACCTTCACCCGCACGCCGGTCGGCGTCTACTTCGGCGCGGCGGGGAAGACCGTTCCCGATCCGTACTTCGGAGGTGAGGGGCCCGACCGCACGGGATGCATCCGCTGCGGCGCCTGCATGGTCGGGTGCCGCGTGGGCGCCAAGAACACCCTGCTCAAGAACTATCTCTGGTTCGCCGAGAAGCGCGGCGCAGAGGTGATCGCCGACTGTGAGGTGACCGACATCGTCCCGATCGGCGCCGCCGACGGGAGCGACGGGTATCGCATCACCACCGAGCGGCCGGGGGCCTGGTTCGCCAAGGACCGGCGGTCCTTCACGGCGCGAGGTGTGGTGATGTCGGCGGGCGCGCTGGGCACCAATCGGCTGCTGCTCAAGTGCAAGACGCAGGGCTCGTTGCCACGCCTCAGCGAGCGGCTGGGCGAGCTCGTGCGCACCAACAGCGAGAGCATCCTCGCCATCACGCTGCCCGACGCGTCGTCGCGTCCGTGGAACGACGTGGCGATCAGCGCGAGTGTGCATCCGAACCAGGACACGCACATCGAGTTCTGCACCTACGGTGAGCACGGGGATTTCATGTCGTTCCTGCTCGCCCCGCTCACGGGGAAGGGGACACGACTGACGCGCCCGCTGATGATGCTCGGGAGCATCCTGCGTCATCCGCTACGGTTCGCCCGCTCGCGATTCCCCGTGGGATGGAGCCGGAAGACGCTGGTGATCCTGGTGATGCAGTCGAGCGACAACGCGATCGCCTTCCGGCCGAAGCGCGGCTGGTTCGGCGGCTTCGGTCTGCGCACGGAGCAGAACCGGGAGAAGCCGAACCCGACGTTCATTCCCGAGGCCAATGCGGCCGCCGAGTTCCTCGCGGAGCGCACGGGAGGGATCGCGTCGAGCGGCTTCCTCGAGGCGGCGGCGAACATCCCGACCACCGCGCACATCCTGGGAGGCGCGCCGATCGGACGCGATGCCTCGACCGGCGTGGTGGACAAGCGGAACCGCGCCTTCGGCTACGAGAACTTCATCATCTGCGACGGCTCCACCATGCCCGCGAACCCGGGGGTGAACCCCTCGCTCACGATCACCGCACTGGCCGAGCACGCCATGTCGCAGGTGCCGATGGCACACGCGCCGGAGGCGCAACGCTGACCCCCAGCGCTGCGCCTCCGAACTCCACGGACCGAACGACTGCCCGCGCTACTGCGCCAGATACCCGCCGTCGACGGGATAGTACGAGCCGGTCACGAACGAGGCCTTGTCCGAGCTGAGCCAGGCCACGAGCTCGGCGACCTCCGACGACTCGCCCAACCGTCCGATCGGATGCATCCCCACCAGCATCTGCATGATCGCCGGCGAGAGCGCGTCGAGGAGCGGCGTCTTGATGAAGGCCGGGCCCACGCTGTTGACGCGCACCTTCTGCGGCGCGTACTCGACGGCCGCATTCTGCGTGAGGCCGAGCACGCCATGCTTGGCCGCGACGTAGGCGGGTGCGCCACGGAAGGCGACCGCACCGAGGATCGACGCCATGTTCACGATCGATCCACCGCCGGCGGCGATGATCGCCGGGATCTGGTAGCGCATCCCGTAGAAGACACCGGAGAGGTTGACCGCGATGACCTTGTCCCATCCATCGAGCGGATAGTCAGCGGTGAAGGCGGAGGGGCCGCCGATCCCGGCGTTGTTCACCGCCACGTGCAGCGCACCGAACTCCTTGACGGTCGCGGCGACGAGTGCCTCACACTCCGCGGCCTTCGAGGTGTCGCAGCGCACGACGATGGCGGTGCCTCCCGCGGCCTTCACCAGCGCGAGTGTCTCCTCGCTGCCGTGATCGTCGATGTCGGCGATGACGACCGTGGCGCCTTCGCGCACGAAGACCTCGGCGCACGCGCGTCCGATCCCGGACCCTGCGCCGGTGATGATCGCGACCTTCCCTTCGAGCATGCCGGCCATGGGTGCCTCCGTGGTGTCCCTGCAACGGAAGCTAGCGCGGGACGCTCGGAATCCAGTCGGTCGATGCCCTACGTAGCGTTACCTCCAGGCCACAAGCACCACGCCCGCGGCCACGACGAGCATCCCGGCGTACAGCTTCATGCCGAAACGCCGGAACTCCTTGCTCGCCTCGCGCACCATCGTGAACGGGAGCCAGGAGACGATCAGGATGAACACGGGCGGCATGGCGATGGCTTCGCCGTAGAGCATCCCCTTCGCCTGCTGCGCGAACGCCCAGCGGACGACGAACGCGCAGAGCGTCGCCGCCAGCCAGGCCGCAGGGAGGAAGGACCGGTAGGGTCCCTCCGGATAGCGGTCAGTCTCGGACATCACGCTGAGGTCGTGGGATCGGTCATGAGCAGCGCGGCGCCGCGGACGGTGTGGGTGCGGTGATCGGGCGACCCCCGTTCTTGCCCAGCACGGCGTTGAGTGCGGCGAGCTCCTTGGTGATGACGCGCGTCCACATCGCGTGGACCGCGGTGAGATCCTTGCACGTCGCGGCGAAGGCGGCGAGCGAACTCCTGGTCGGCGCGAGGTCCGCGTTCTCCTGCGTGGAGAGCTGCCCCGCGAGCGCGCCGTTGATCGCGCCGAGGGTCGGGGATCCGGCTCCACCACCTCGTCCGCCGCGCCCACCACCGCCGGCACCGGCCACCGAGTCGAGCTTCGCCGCGAACTGGGTGATCGCGGCCTGTACGTCGGTCGGCGCGTTCGCGCCGCCGGCACGCGCGAGCGCGGCGCGCAACTCGGACACCTGCGCCGAGGAGGTCGCGGTGGACCGGATGCCATCGGTGATACGGACCAGCAACGCATGCTGGGCGACCACCGCCGCGCTCGTCGCGGGAGAGCGGGGATCGTTCTTCACGATCAGCGTCTGCGCGTACTTCTTCCCCTCGACCGTCAGCGTGACGGTGTAGCGCCCCGGCGGTGCGAGCACTCCCTCCGGCGACGCGGGGGTCTCACGCGGGTTCGCGCTGATCTCGAAGCTGTGACTGTTCACCGGCGGAGGGTCGTGGCGGAAGTCCCAGGCCGCGCGGTTCAGTCCGGAATTCGTCGGGAGCCCCGTCGGCGTCGCGACCCAGAAGTTCGGATGCGGCGGACGCGCGGCCTCGGGCACCGGAGCGGGCGCGACGCTCGAGAGATGGCGCACCGGCTTGCCGGCGGCGTCGGTCACGTCGAGGGTGATCTCGCCGAAGGGAGCGCTGGCCAGCGAGTAGTAGATGATCGCGCCGTTCGGCGGGTTCTTGGCGTGCGGGATCTCCGGCGGGAGCGGGGTATCGGCGTTCACGTTGCGCCGTACACGGATCGCCTCGGCCGGCGCGAACAGATGCACGGCCTCGCTCGCGACCGCGGGGCTCATCTGTCGCAGGGGCGAGATGTCGTCCAGCACCCAGATGCCGCGCCCGTACGTGCCGGCGATCAGGTCGTTCCCCTTGATGGTGAGATCGCGGTAGGAGGTGTTCGGCAGGTTGAGCGAGAGCGACTGCCAGTGATCGCCGTCATCGAAGGAGACGTGCACGCCGGTCTCGGTGCCGGCGAAGAGCAGTCCCGCCCTCTTGGGATCCTCACGCACCACACGCACCACACTGCCCGCCGGCTCCTTCGTCGGCAACCCGTCGACGATCCGGGTCCACGTCTTGCCGAAGTCGCGGGTGCGATAGATGTACGGCGCGAAGTCGCCGAGGCGCTGATACTCGATGGCCGCGTAGGCCTCACCGGCGTTCACGTGCGAGGCCTCGATGCCGGAGACGTTCGCGCGACGCGGATTCGGGAGGTCGGCGATGCTCACGTCGGTCCAGCTCTTGCCGCCGTCGCGCGTGACGTGGATCAAGCCGTTGTTGGTGCCCACCCAGATCGTGCCCGTCCCGACCGTGGACGCGGACATCGACTCGATCGCGCCGCGGCCGCCGGTGGTGATCGCGGCCGTGGCCGAGTCCATCCCCTTCGGGATCCCGAGTTCGCCGCTGATCTTCGTCCAGCTGTAGCCGCCGTCGATGGTGGTGTACACCGCGTTCATCGCCGCGATCAGCATCTTGCTGTTCCACGGCGCGAAGGCCAGCGGTGCAGACGACGTCGAGCGGGCCTTGTTCGCCGGATCGAGCGCGGGGCTGACGTTGATCCACTGCTCACTCGGATAGGTGATTTTCACGATCCCCGATCCGCTCGCGTACACGATGTTCGGATTCGTGGGGTCGGGGATGATCGTCCCCCACTCCCACCCGTTGACCGAGTTCCAGTCGAACATCGTGACGGCGCCGTAGTTCCCGCGGGCGCGCGTGCGGATCGCACCGGCATCCTGTTGCGTGGCGTAGATCCAGTACGGATACGAGTTGTCGGTCGAGATGTGATAGACCTGCTCCACCGACTGGTTGTACCACGAACTCCAGGTGGCGCCCCCATCGAGCGTGACCGTCGCACCCTGGTCCACGCCGAGGAAGATCCGCTGCCCATCGGTCGGATCGATCCAGATCTGCTGCGGATCGTCGCCGCCCGGCGCGCCCTTGAATCCCGTGAAGGTGTTGCCGCCGTCGGTGGACTTGTACGACGAGGTGCTCAGCACGTACACGATGTCGGGGTTCTTCGGGTCGACCGCGACGCCGCAGTTGTAGCCGCCCTGTCCGTTGCGGATGCGCGTATCGGCGGCGTCCATCTGTCGCCAGCTCCCACCACCGTCATCGGAGCGGAAGAGACCGGTGTTGGTGACCAGGAACACGCGCTGTGCGTTGGTCCCCATCGCGACCGCGATGGAGGTACGCCCCGCGAGGCGCGGGAGTCCGGTCCCCTTCGACTCGGCCCACGTCAGTCCGCCGTCGGTGGACTTGTAGATCGCAGTGCCGGACGGCGCAGCGTTCGCGGCGGCGTTCGCGGCCGCGGGGGCGCCGGGGGCCGGCTGGGTGGCCGGTGTCGGGGGATTGTAGTGCCGGACGGTGGTCGCGAAGATCGTGTTCGGCACATCGTTCGCCCGCGCGAGCTTCTGCACGCCGGTCTCGCGGTCCACGAAGAGCACACGCGTCCAGGTCCTGCCGCCGTCACCGGTGCGGTAGATGCCGCGATCCTCAGTCTGTTGATGGATGTCGCCCTGCGCCGCGACGAGCACGACATTCGGATCCTTGAGATCCACGAGCATCGACGGGATCTGCTTGGTCGCCGTGAGGCCGATGTGCTGCCACGTCTTCCCGGCGTCCGCCGAGCGATACACGCCGTCGCCTTCGTTGATGACGCCGCCGGTGATGAGGTCGCCGGTGCCGACATACACGACGTTCGGATCCGATGGCGCGACCTCGACCGCGCCGATCGACGAGACACTCTTCACCTCGTCGAAGATCGGCGTCCACGTGACGCCGGCGCTCGTCGTCTTCCAGACACCGCCGGCCGGGAACCCCGCGTAGTAGACGCCGGGCTGGCCGGCGACCCCCGAAACCGCGGCGACGCGCCCCGAGCGGAAGGGGCCGACGTTGCGCCACTGCAAGCCGGCGAGCAGTCGCGGCTCGAAGGTCACACGACGGGCGGGGGAGAAGGCGAGCAGGGCGACGGCGAACAGGCCGATCGCGGCGCCCCCGAGCGGTGCGGCCAGGGGCCAGCGGCGGGAAGACGGATGCGCGTTCACGGAGGACTCTTCAGAAGAGAGGGGGAACTGCTCAGTCAGTATGCATACGAAGGGGAGGGGCGTAAAGGCGCGCCCTGGAGCTGCCGTAGTATCGGCACCTTCTGCATAGAAATTGAACGGCGTACAACTACTTTACAGGCGTGGAGCATCCACCTAGATTTCTCGCGCGGACGCTCGTCACGCAGCGCCGCCCAACTTCGACTCTTCCGCCATCGCATGTTCCGCTTCCGTTCTTCCGCATTGCCTCTCGTGGCCGCCATCGCTGCCGCCGTCGCCGTCGCCGCCTGCGCTGATTCCTCGAGCGCGCCGACCGCCACGCCGCAGTTCACGGTGTCGTCCAATGCGTCCGTCGTCTCCTCCATCAAGGGGGACGGCCGTCGCTCGCGCTTCAAGTTCCATGGCGTGCGCGCCGACACCACGCCCTCGAACGCCGCCGCCAAGAAGAGCACCACGCCGACCCCCACTCCCGTGAACTCCGGGATGGTGTTCCATGGCGGCCCGGTGCTGCAGAGCGCCACGAACGTCGTCAGCATCTACTGGTCGGGCACGCCGATCTTCGTCAACGGTCCCAAGACGGGGACCGGACTCGGCACCGCCGACCTCTCGATCGTCGGGCACTTCCTCCGCAATCTCGGCGGATCCGCCTGGTTCAACATCAACAGCACCTACACCAGCGCGACGGGCGCGAAGATCGCGAACGTCGTGAAGTACACCGGCTACTGGGCGAACGCCACGAATGCCCCGGCCGCTGGCGCGACGGTCGCCGACGCTGACATCCTCACCATGCTCCAGAGCGGCTTCAACGGTGGGATGCTCAAGTACGATTCGAACGCCGTCTACGCCGTCTTCACTGGCCCCAAGGTCAACCTCGGCGGCGGCGCCGGCAGCGTGTACTGCGCGTACCACTCGGCGGCCAAGCTGACCGTCGGCGGCGTCTCGCGTGTGGTCTACTACACGGCGCAGCCCTACGGCGCGTCGTGGCCGAGCACCTGCGCCGGCACCACCGTCTCGGCCAACGGCGACCTCGGGGCCGATGTGCAGGTCAACATGCTCGCGCACGAGATCGTCGAGACCACCACCGATCCGCTTGGTACCGGATGGTACGATGCTGGCGGCATCGAGAACGCCGACAAGTGCGCGTGGAAGTTCGGCACCACCTCGGCTAGCTCGCTCAGCAAGCAGATGAAGTACACGCTGACGCTCGGCGGGAAGTACTTCCTGGTGCAGACCAACTGGGTGAACGCCGGCAGCGGCGGGTGCGTGATCAAGTACTGACCCGCTACTGATGCGAGAAGCGCCGCCGACCGGATAC
>CAZAGK010000037.1:0-15637 GCA_964484775.1 uncultured Gemmatimonas sp.
CAGCCTCGGCCGGGTCCCGCCGCTCACCTATCTGCCGAGGCACACGGCCGCTGATTTGTCTCCCTTGCAACTGTCAACTTGACGGGGGAGCTTACCGTCACGGCAGCTGGAAACGCTCTGATGTGGACAGGAGGAGGATCGCTCAGCACCAACTCTTCAGGATCCGGCTACTCAATGTTCGGTGGCGCGTCCACGCCGAACGGTTTCCCCGTCTCCTTGAGCGGACAAGGATCTACGACAACACTGATCACAAAGAACGCGAAAGCGAAACAGAGCCCAGAATTGCGCACGCGACCAGACGCGACCGCTGTAAACAAACCGGAGTGAATCGCGAGCGTGCTCAGCACAGCTCGGGAGATATCAGTGAAGTACGTACTCGTGTTCGATGTGGCAACGGAGCCGTTCAGCGCCTGGACCATCGTGCTCGTCCCGGCGCTGGCTGCTGTCGTGATGTATCTCTTCTCCGTTCGGGTCTCCCGTCGACCCGGGCGAACCCTTGAGACTCCCACGATCATCTTCCGCGCGGCTTCCATACTCTGTCTTCTGGGTGCCCTCCTGCTCGGGGGACATGCGCTGCGCGAGCGAACGCAATTACGCCGCGCGCTCGATGCAGGTGATTTCCAGCACGTCGAAGGGGAAGTATCCAATTTCCGAGGCGAGCGCGCTGATGGTCATCCACGAGAGCGTTTTGATGTCGGTGGCACGCATTTTGACTATTCGTCGAGTGACATCACAGCAGCGTATCATCGACCGGCAACCCGAGGGGGAGCAATCCGGCAAGGTGTTCACGTTCGCATCGCCGCAGTTCACGGGGCGATCGCCCGCTTGGAGGTATTGCGCTAGCCGCCACGCACTCGTGATCTGCACCGTGCTTGGCCTAGCAGCCTGCACAGACAGGGCCGCGATCAGGATCGTGCACCCCTTAGAGCTCGTGGGAACCTGGGCGCGTCGCAGGCCTGACGGCTCATTCGGTGACACGTTGACCTTCAACGGCGACGGATCCGTCTCAGGTTCCGCGACGAATCCAGTGCCCGCCAGCGCCCGCTGGAGCGTGCAAGTTCGATCCAAAGCTCGGTGGATGCTGTGCGCAAGCGATGCCAAGAACGCATCGTGTCAGAGTTATGCGGTTACAGATTCGACTCTTGTTCTTGGATCTGAGAATAGCGGAGGCACGGTGTATCGTCGGGTCCGTCCGAGCGGAAAGTAGTTCTCGAGGACCTACCGCTTGTTCGCCGCGCAGAGTGCCTGTGTGAGCGCCGGCAACATCGCCCCCTCCCGCCGCAGATCCGCATGCGGCTCATCCTCCAGCCGCGTCGGCGCGAGCACACCCTTCTCGTCTGCGGCCAGCATCGTCCCGTAGAGCTGCCCCCGCCCGTTCCGCACCCGCACCCGATCCTCGAGCATCGCCACATCCGTCGCGAACGACTCCTGCGGTCCCGCTTCCATGAAGCGGCGTACCGCACTCGCCTCGAGCGCGGAATCGCCGAGCACCAGGAGCCAAGCGGCATGCATCCCCGCCGCACCGACCACCGAGCGCGTCGGCCACTCAGAGCCGCGCGTCGAGAGTCGCTTCTTCAGCAGCGCACGGATCTCGTCTCCGGCTGCACCACCGATCGCCGGGGCATCCTTGATCGTGAATCCGGGCTTCAGCGAGAGCGCGCTCTTCACATCGAGCCCCGCCGCACTCAACAGCGCAGTCCGCAGCGAGTCGTTCGTCCAATCCTTGGTCGGCTCCGTGAGCCACGCCCGCTGGTCCTTGGCCCATGCCTTGGTGGTGTCGGGCAGGGTGCACTTCGCGGCGGACTTCGTCTTCTGTGCGAAAGCGATCGACGGCATCGCGAGAACACTCATCGCGGCCGCTACCAGAAAGCGGCGCCCCCTCACTTGTCGGTCCTCAGCACGGTGAACCCCTCGAACTCCGTCATGCTGTCGGTCTTGCTCCACAGCCCGACCTTCCCCGACACCGGCTCCTTGAGCGTGAACTCCACCGCCAGCTGCCCGTTGAGATAGGCCTTGAAGTCGGTCCCATGCACCACCGCTTTCAGCTCGTTCCAGGTGCCAAGCTCCAACGGATAGCTCGCGGTGCCACGCTTCACGAACGACCGCTTGCCGTCGTTGAAGGTCCAGAGCACCACGTTGTCCTCGGTGCCGTTGAAGCGCACGGCGAGGTAGTCGCCCTTGGGCTTCACATTGAAGAGGATCCCGCCGCACCGGTCGAGCGCGCCGCCGATCATCTTGAACTTCACGGTGATCTCACCGTTCTCGAAGTTGTCGATGTCCTTGGCCACCGCGATCGGGAAATAGGCGAAGGCCTTCACGTTATCGATGAAGTCCTCGTGCCGCGCGCCGTAGATCTCGCGCGCCTTGTCGGCCAAGCCGCCCGCGGGCTGCCCGCGCTTCCACTTGCGGCCGTCCACGAGGATCACATTCCGCCCCTCGTCCCTGGACACCACCCAGTCGCCGACCATCGGCACGAAGAGCTTGGGCTCCTTGCCGACCTTCTCGCTCTTGAGATCGACAGTAACCGGTTTGGCGCTCTGGGCCGCGGCGGGAGCGGCAAGAGCGCACACATATAGAAGGGCAGCAGCGAGTCGGCGCATTCGTGAGTTCATGAAATGTTCACGAATAGTATACGCTTACCCCCGCGCCTTCACCAGCTCCGCCACCTGTCGCACCTTCGCCTCCACGATCGGCGACTCCGGCAGCACCCCCTCCACCACATCGAGCGTCTTGAGCCCGTTCCCGGTGATGCAGATGACGAGCTCATCATCGGCGGTGAGCTTCCCGTCGCGCGCCAGCTGCACCGCACCGGCCACCGTCGCCCCGCCGGCGGTCTCCGTGAACACCCCGGTCGTCTCGGCCAACAACCGAATGGCCGCCACGATCTCCTCGTCGCTCACCTTGGCCCCCCACCCGCCACTCTCCACGATGGCCTTGGCGGCGTAAGGACCGTCGGCTGGATTCCCGATCGCGATGCTCTTGGCGATCGTGTTCGGCACCTCGGGGACGATCTGCGCCCCGCCGCTCTCCACCAACCGCACGATCGGCGCGCACCCGCTGGCCTGCGCTCCGTACAACCGCGGCAACGGCCCACTCACCAGCTCCGCCGACTGGAACTCCTTGAACGCCTTGCGGAGCTTCGTGAGCAGCGAGCCTCCGGCCATCGGCGCGATCACCGCCGTCGGCAAACGCCACCCCAGCTGTTCGGCGATCTCGAAGCCCATCGTCTTGGAGCCTTCGCCGTAGTAGCCGCGGAGATTCACATTCACGATCCCCCAGCCGAAACGGTCCGCGAGCTGCGCGCAGAGACGATTCACATCGTCGTAGTGCCCCTTCACCCGCACGAGATTCGGGTTGTAGATGGCGGTGCCGAGGATCTTGGCCTGCTCGAGATTCTCGGGGATGAAGATCCAGGCCTTGAGTCCCGCGCGGGCGGCATGCGCCGCGACCGCATTCGCAAGATTTCCGGTGGACGCGCAGCCGATCGTGTCCAACCCGAACGCGTGCGCGGCATTGATCGCCGTGGTGACCACGCGGTCCTTGAACGAGAGCGTGGGCTGACTCACCGCATCGTTCTTGATCCACGCCCGTCCCACGCCCAGATGCGCCGCGAGGCGTGGCGCCTCGATCAGCGGCGTGAACCCCGTGTCGCGCGAGTACACCGGCTCGCCGATGAAGGGCAGCCACTCGCGATACCGCCAGAGGTTCGGCGCGCGGCGCGCGATATCCTCGCGCCCCGGGAGCACACGATCCTTCGGGTAAATGGGTTCGAGCGGCCCCAGGCACTTGTCGCAGATCGCGATCGGCGCGGCCTCCTGCTCCGTGCCGCAGAGTTTGCAGACCTGCGGCAGGATGCCCAGCGGAGCGCGCGAGGTGGCGACGGGTTCGACCAGTGAGGTGGCCATGATCAGTACTTGGGGATGGTGGGGTCCACGTCGTCGCTCCAGCGGAGGATGCCGCCGACAAGATTCCAGACGCGCGTGAAGCCGTTGGCCTGCAGCGTGCGGAGCGCCTTGGCACTGCGCACGCCGCCCTTGCACTGCAGCACGATGTCGCGCGTGCGATCCAACGTGTGCAGCTCATCGGCGATCGTCCCGAGCGGGATCAGCCGCGCCCCATCGATGCGGGCGATCTCCCACTCGTGCGGTTCGCGCACGTCGACCAGGTCCACGGTGCCCAGCTTGAGCCGTTCGGCGAGGTCGCGCGGGAGGATCTCCGGCAGTTCTCCTTCGCGCGCGGTCGCAGCGGCGGCCTGCGGCACGCCGCAGAACTCCTGATAATCGATGAGCGTCGTGATCTCCCGCGTGCCGCACGACGGGCATTCCGGATTCTTGCGCAGCTTCACCGTGCGGAACTTGGCGTCGAGCGAGTCCACCAGAAGCAGGCGCCCGATGAGCGGCTCGCCGATCCCGAGGATCAGCTTGATCGCTTCGGTGGCCTGGATCGTTCCCACGAGTCCAGGCAACACACCGAGCACGCCACCCTCGGCGCACGACGGCACGAGTCCCGGCGGCGGCGGCGAGGGATAGAGGCAGCGGTAGCAGGGGCCGTGCTCGGTGGAGAACACCGAGGCCTGTCCCTCGAATCGATAGATGCTGCCGTACACGTTCGGCTTGCCGAGGATCACGCACGCGTCGTTGACGAGATAGCGCGTGGGGAAGTTGTCGGTGCCGTCGATGACGATGTCGTAATCCTTGATGATGTCGAGCGCATTCTCACTCGTGAGCGCGGTCTCGTACGTGGTGAGTTCCACGTTGGGATTCACGTCGAGGATCCGGTCGCGTGCCGAGTCGAGCTTCTTGCGCCCGACGTCCTTGGTGCCGTGCAGGAGTTGGCGCTGCAGATTCGTGAGATCGACGACGTCGAAGTCCACGAGCCCGATGTGTCCGACGCCGGCGGCGGCGAGGTAGAGACCGAGCGGCGAGCCCAGTCCACCGGCGCCGATGAGCAGGACGCGCGCCGCCTTGAGCTTCCGTTGCCCGGTGATCCCCACGTCGGGGATGATCAGGTGGCGCGAATAGCGGAGGATCTCTTCCGAGGAGAGATCGGGGAGGGCGTCGGCGGTGGCCGGCGTTTCGGAAAGGAGCGTAGCAGCGGACATGTAAGGCTCAGCCTCCGGCGATGGCGGGGACGACGGTGAGTTCATCGCCGTCGTTGACGGTGGCCGCGAAGCCGCCGTTGAAGCGAATGTCCTCGTCGTTCAGGTAGAACGTCACGTACGCGTACGGATTGCCGTCCTTGTCGCGCAGGCGCGGGGCGAGATCGGGATAGCGCGCGGCGGCGTCGGCCACGAGCTCGCCGACGGTGCTGCCGGCGACGGGGATCTCCTTGGAATCGGCCAGCTTGGCCAGGACAGCGGGGAGGAACAGTGTGGCGGCCACTTGTAGAGCTCCGGTGAAAGTGAGGACTACGCGGTCTTGAGAGCGACGGTGTCGTGCGGGGCGGTGCTGTGTTGCGTGAGGGCCGCGGCCTCGGCCGCGTCGATCGCATACCAGTGCTTCGGCGCGGGGAACTGCTGCGACCGCACCTCCGCGGCATACGTGCGGAATGCCCCCTCGACGATCTGGTCGAGGTTCGCATACCGGCTCACGAACTTCGGCGCGATGTCGCCGACGAAGTTCCCGAGGATGTCGTGCGAGATCACGAGCTGCCCGTCGAGATGCGGGCCGGCGCCGATGCCGTAGCAGATGATGTCCAGACGCTCGCGGATGTAGGCCGCGCTCTCAGGGGGAAGCGCCTCGAACAGGATGGCGAAGGCCCCCGCCTCCTGCAGCGCGAGCGCGTCGTCGAGCACACGCTGCGTGGCGGCGAGCGTCTTCCCCTGCACGCGGTAGCCGCCCTGCTGGCCGAGCGACTGCGGGGTGAGGCCGAGGTGTCCCATGACGGCGATCCCTGCGTCGGTGATCGCGCGCACGCGGTCGGCAACGCGGACACCCCCTTCGAGCTTCACCGCATCGCAGCCGGCAGCGATGAAGGCGCCGGCGTTGCGGATGGCCTCATCGTTGTTGACCTGGTACGAAAGGAAGGGGAGGTCCCCCACCACGAAGGCCCGCTGTGCCCCACGCGCCACAGCTCGTGCGAACACCAACATCTCAGTCATCGTGATCGAGAGGGTGTTGCTGTGGCCGAGCACCGTCATGGCCGCCGAGTCACCGACGAGCAGCAGATCCACCCCGGCACGATCGGCGAAGGTCGCCGTCGGGTAGTCGTAGGCGGTGACGAACACCGCCTTCTCGTCGCGCGCCTTGAGTGCGGCGAGGGTGTTGACGGTGACCTTCTTGTTCGTGGAGCGGGTGGAGCAGTTGGCGGTCGTCGTGGGTGCGGTCATGGGAAGGGCCTCAGACGGAAGCGGTCAAACGCGCGACGGACGCCGCCACGCGGCGCGCCGATTCTTCGAGCAGGGCGGGGGCGCTGGCGATCGAGAAGCGGAGGAACCCCTCGCCGCCGGCGCCGAAATCGGTCCCGGGGAGGAGTGCCAAGTTCGCATCGACGAGCAGATGGTCCGCGAGCTGGCGCGAGGTGAGCCCCGTGCGCGCGAGCAGCGGCTTCACGTCGGCGAACAGATAGAACGCTCCCGGCGGCAATGGCACGGTGAAGCCGGGGATCGCGTTGAGCGCCGCCGCGAACGGCGCACGCCGCGCGCGGAAGCTCTCGCGGAACTGCGCCACACAATCCTGCGGTCCTTCGAGTGCGGCCTGCCCCGCGAGCTGCACGAAGTGCGGGGCGCAGCTCGTGCTGTTGATGATCAGCTGGTTGAACCCCTCGGCGAGCGCCGCCGGAACGATCGCGTAGCCGATCCGCCATCCGGTCATCGCGTAGCGCTTGCTGAAGCCGTCCACGACGATCGTGCGCTCCGCGAGTCCCGGCAGCGCGGCGATGCTCGGCGCGCTCTCCGCCTCGAACGTGAGACCATCGTAGATCTCGTCGCTCACGATCCACAGGTCGTGCTCCTCGGCGATCTCGGCGATGGCCCGCAGCTCGGCGTCGGTCGCCACCCAACCCACGGGGTTGGAAGGGGAGTTCAACCAGAGCGATCGGGTACGCGGCGTGATGGCGGCGCGGAGCTTGTCGAGGTTGAGCTCCCACTGATCACCGTGGCGCTCGATCGGGTAGCTGACCGGCGTGCCGCCGGCGAGCGTCACGTGCGACGGGTAGATCGGGAACCCCGGGTCGGGGAGGAGGACTTCGTCGCCGGGGTTGATGGTGGCGAGCGCCGCGTAGAGCAGGGCCGGCTTGGCGCTGCTGGTGACGAAGACCAGCTCGGGGTTGGTGGGGATCCCGCGGCGGGCCGCCGAGGCGGCGATGGCCTCACGGAAGGAGGGGATGCCGCGCGGCGACACATACTTGCTCGCCCCTGCGTTCAGGGCGCGGACCGCCGCCTCGACCACATGGGCCGGGGCGGTGACGTCCGGCTCGCCGAACTCCAGATGGATGATGTCGCGCCCCTGCGCTTCGAGCGTGCGCGTGGCCTCGAGCACGCGGTAGGAGCCTTCGCCCTGGAGCAGGGCGAGGCGGTCGGCGATCTGGCGGGCTTCGGTAGCGGTGGCGGTCGACATGGGGCACTCAGGCAAGGGTTCGGCGGTTCTGCAGGTCCCTCAACGCAGAACGGCCATTCTCCGGGGGGGAGAACGGCCGTCAAAACGCATCGGGTGGAGCTAGATCGCCTGGTGGTATCCGCGAGGGTGCCGGATACGAAAATGCCCGGGGGCATTGGGGCCACCAGGCGGTCGCGTTTTTAGCATTTCTTTAGCGTGGCTGCAATAGGCGGCAAATGACCACGGGCTTCGATTGTGAATTGATAATCGGTCGGGCGGGGCGGAAAGTCAAGGCGCAGGGGCCGGTCCGGGGGTTACCGCAGCGTCCGGGGGCGTTCGGGCGCCTCGGACCTCAGGGTCCAAGGAGGGCTTGACCCGATCAATATATTACTGTATGGTAATATAGTCATAGAGTATTCCATCTCCCTGGTTCCCATGCGCCCACTCCTGCTCGCACTGCTGTTCCCGCTCGCGACGACGCGCCCGGCCGGAGCCCAGCTCCGGCTCCGCGAAGCGCTCGGTCGAGCCGATACCGCCGGTATCGCGAATCGCGCCGCTGCCGGCGCGCGCGCCGAACGTGACGGCAATCGCCTCGCCCCCATGCGCGGGATCCTCCCCGCCGTCCGCGTCGAGGCCAGCGCCATCCGCACCACCGATCCCATCGGGGCTTTCGGCACCGTGCTCCGCCAGCGTCGCATCACCGCGGCCGACTTCAATCCGGCGACCCTCAACTATCCGGCCGCCGTCTCCAATGTCGGCACCGGACTCGTCGCCGAGGTTCCGCTCTTCAACGCCGATGCCTGGCTGGGACGTGACGCCGCCGCGCGCGCTGCCGATGCCGGACATGCGGCCGCCGCCTGGACCCGCTTCGCCACGCGCACCGACGTCATCCGTGCCTGGTTCGGTGCGCTCACCGCGCTCGAGAAGGTGACCGCGTACGAAGCGGCCGTGCGTGCCGGCGCTGCACATGTGAAGCAGGCCGAGTCGCTCCAGCGCAACGGCATCGTCACGCCGAGCGATGCGCTGATGGCGTCGGTGAAGGCCGGAGAGATGGAATCCGAACTCGCCTCCGCCCGTGGTGACGTCCTCAATGCGCAGCGTGGACTCGCCGTGCTGCTGGGAGACAACGGTTCGACGCCGGTCGCACCGGCCGGCGCGCTTCCCACCGCACAGCAGCTCCGCGACTTCGCCGCGACCGACACCAGCGTCTCCGCCGCGCCTCGTGCCGACGTGCAAGCCGCTACACTCGGCGCCGCTGCCGCTCGTCGCGACTCCGACCGCGCGCGCGCCACGATGCTCCCCCGTCTCAACGGCTTCGCCCGATACGACTGGAACGACCCGAGCCGGCTCGCTGGTGGCGACAAGAACTGGACGGTCGGGGTGATGGCGAGCTGGTCGCCCTTCACCGGAGCCTCGGAGATCGCCGAACGTCGCGCCACGCAAGGGCGTGCCGCGCAGGCCAGCGCCTATGCCGATGGGGCCAACGCGCAGGCGCGCTTCGAATCGGAGCGCGCCGGCACCGATCTCCGCGTCGCCCTGCTCAGACTCGACATCGCCGAACGGAGCGTGACGCAGGCGACGGACGCGCACCGGATCGTGAACCGCCGCTATGAAGGCGGGCTCGCCAGCGTGACCGAACTGCTCGATGCCAGCGCCACCGAGACGCACGCCGCCACGATGTTCGCGAAGGCCCGGTACGACGTGATCGTCGCCCTCGCCGCTCGCCGCCTCGCGCTCGGGCTCGACCCGGCCGCGCTCGCCACACTCGACACCACCGACTCCCGCACTCAGCCCTCGAAGGATACCGACCGATGAACATCCGCATGCTTGCAGTCGCCTCCGCTCTCTCCTCCGCGGTCGCTCTCGCCGCCTGCGGTTCCCCCGAGCCGAAGGCAGAAGTCAAAGCGCCGGCCAGCACGACCGATGCGACCCCGATCGCGGTCATCGACTCCGTGATCTCCGCCACCCAGGACGCCGACGGCGTGGCCGCTCCCTTCCAGCAGGCGATGATCTCCACCAAGCTCATGGGGACGGTCACCGAGGTCCTCGTGCGCGAAGGGGACATGGTGAGCGCAGGCCAGACGCTCGCCCGGATCGACGCGCGCGACGTGGACGCCAAGGGGGCGCAGGTCGCGGCCTCCGTCGCCGCCGCCGAAGCCGCGCAGGCCAACGCGGCCGTGCAACTCAAGCGCATCCGCGCCCTCTACGCCGACAGCGCCGCCCCCAAGGCGATGCTCGATGCCGCCGAGATGGGCTTCGCCCAGGCCGATGCCGGTCTGCGCGCCGCGAAGGGTGCGGCCGCCGAGGTGGCGAGCGTGAAGGACTACGCCGCGGTGAAGGCCCCGTTCGCGGGGATGGTCACCAAGCGCTTCGTCGATCCCGGTGCCTTCGCCGCCCCCGGCGCGCCGATCGTGCAGGTGCAGGATGCGTCGCGCCTGCGCGTGACGGTCAGCGCGCCGCCTGAGGCCGCGCGCCTCGCCAAGCGCGGCGCCACCCTCGACGCGATGATCGACGGAAGGCCCGCACAGGCCACGATCGAAGGGATCGTGCCGTCGATGGCGGGTGGTGTGTACACGATCAATGCGGTGGTGAACAACGCGGGCAACGCGCTCGCCTCCGGCGGTGCGGCCACCTTGCTCCTCCCGAGCGGCACGCGGCACGCGATGCTCGTCCCGACCGCTGCCATCGAGAAGAACGGCGACCTCACCGGCGTGCGCGTCCGCAAGGCCGGTGTCGATGATCTGCGCTGGGTGCGCATCGGCCGCACGGTCGGCCGCTACACCGAGATCCTCTCCGGACTCAGCGCCGGTGAGGACGTGCTCGTCACCACTGCGAGGGCCAAGTGAGCATCGGGATCTCGGGACGCATCGCCAAGGCGTTCCTCAACTCCAAGCTGACGCCGCTCGTCACCATCGCCTCCCTGGCGGTGGGGCTTCTTGGCCTGCTCGCCACGCCCCGCGAAGAGGAGCCGCAGATCTCGGTGCCGATGATCGATGTGATCGCGGCCATGCCGGGAGCGGGTCCCTCCGAGGTCGAACAACGGCTCGTCCGCCCGATCGAACGCCGCATGGCGGAGATCCCGGGGGTCGAGCACACCTACGCGATGGCCGGCGACGGCTACGCGATGGTCACCGTCCGCTTCAAGGTCGGCGAGAATCAGGAGGCGAGCATCACCAAGGTGCACGCCAAGCTCGCCGCTGCGATGGATGAGGCCCCTCCGGGCGCACTGCCACCGGTCGTGAAGCCTCATGCGATCGACGACGTTCCGGTGCTTGCGTTGACCCTTCACTCGGCGACCGCCGATGTGCAGACCATCCGCGCCGTCGCGGTGCGCCTCGAGGACGAGATCCGCACCGTGGGCGAAGTGGCCGAGACACATGTGATCGGCGGCGAGCCCCCGGAGGTCGCGGTGACGTTGGACCCCGCACGCCTCGCGGCCAGTGGCGTGAGTCCGGGTGAGGTCCTGATGGCACTGCGCGGTGCGGCCGCGCGCATCCAGGCCGGTGAGTTCACTACCGCCGATGCCACGGTGCGCGTCTCGACCGGCGCGCCGATGTCGAACGCGACGGATGTCGGCAGTGTGATCGTCGGGGTGCGCGGTGGTGTGCCGATCGCCGTGCGCGACGTCGCCATCGTGAAGGACGGCCCGGGCGAACCGACGCAGTACGTCGCGCACGCCGAACGCGGATCCGGCTCGGAACCGGCCGTCACGATCAGCGTGGCCAAGCGGAAGGGTGCGAACGCCACCGATGTCACGAAGGCGGTCCTCGATCGCGTCGAGGCCACGCGTGGGCGCATCCTTCCGGCGAACATCACCTTCGCCGTCACCCGCGACTATGGCGAGACCGCCGGAGAGAAGGCACGCGAGCTGATGCTGCATCTGCTCATCGCGACCCTGTCCGTCACCGTCCTCATCTGGGTCTTCCTCGGATGGCGCGAAGCACTGGTCGTGCTCGTCGCCGTGCCGGTGACGCTCGCGCTCACCCTCTTCGCCTACTACGCGCTCGGCTACACCCTCAACCGCATCACGCTGTTCGCGCTGATCTTCTCCATCGGCATCCTGGTGGACGACGCGATCGTCGTCGTCGAGAACATCTATCGACACCTGCGCATGCGCGAGCTTCCTCCCGAGGAAGCGGCCATCGCCGGCGTGGACGAGGTCGGCAATCCCACCATTCTCGCGACCTTCACCGTGATCGCGGCGATCCTCCCCATGGCATTCGTGTCGGGGATGATGGGCCCGTACATGCGGCCCATCCCGGTCGGCGCGTCGGTCGCGATGCTGGCGAGCCTCGGCGTGGCCTTCATCGTCACGCCTTGGCTGGCCTTCAAGCTCCTCAAGGGGCATGTGGGCACCGCCGGACCGCACGATGCCTCGCACGAGGAGGAAGAGTTCGGACGCTTCGCCGGCTGGTACGGCAGGATCATGTCCCCGCTCATGGACCGCCCGGCGCTCCGCAACGCCTTCTACGCCGTGATCGGTGTGCTGCTCATCGGCAGCATGGCGCTCGTCGCGCTGAAGGCGGTGCAGGTGAAGATGCTCCCCTTCGACAACAAGTCGGAGTTCCAGGTGGTGCTCGACCTCCCGGAGGGCTCCTCGCTCGAGACGAGCCAGGCCGCCGCGCAGGAGATCGCGCAGATGCTGCGCACCGTCCCCGAGGTCATCAGCACCGAGACCTATGCGGGAACCTCGGCCCCCTTCAACTTCAACGGACTCGTCCGCCACTACTTCATGCGTCGCGGCGGCAACGTCGCCGACGTGCAGGTGAATCTCCTCCCCAAGGGGGAGCGCAAGCGGCAGAGTCATGCGATCGCCGTCGCGGTCCGCCCGGCGGTCGACTCCATCGCCAAGCGCTACAACGCCTCGGCGAAGGTCGCCGAGATCCCGCCGGGTCCACCGGTGCTCTCGACGCTCGTCGCCGAGGTGTACGCGGGGAGTGACAGTGCGCGGATGGAAGCCGCCATCGCGGTGAAGAAGGTGTTCGAGAGCACCCCCGGCGTGGTCGATGTGGACTGGTCGGTCACCGCGCCCGAGGCGAATGCCGTGTTCCGGATCGATCGGGTGCGGGCCGCGGCGGCCGGAGCTGGTGTGGAGCAGATCGCGCAGACGTTGTATCTCGGGTTGTCCGGTGCGCCGGCGGCACTCGCGGCGTCGGATGACGCGAGCGAGGCCACGGTGATCCGTCCGCGTTTCGCGATCGAGCGTCGCTCGTCGCGCGAGGCGTTGCTCGCCATCCCCGTCGCCACGGCCATGGGCCCGCAGCCGCTCGGCCGCTTCGTGCGGGTCGAGGAGCGGGTGCGCGAGCAGGACCGGATGCGCCGCAACCAGCGCGCGATCATCACCGTCACCGGCGACGTGGCCGGATCGGTGGAAGCACCCGTGTACGCCATTCTCGCCATGAACAAGGCGCTCGACACCATCCAGGTGCGCGGTGCCAGGATCGCCCGCTACAACGCGGTGCAGCCGGAGAAGCTCGACGAGACCGCCATCAAGTGGGATGGCGAGTGGCAGGTGACGATCGAGGTCTTCCGCGACCTCGGGCTCGCCTTCGCGATCGTGCTGGTGCTCATCTATGTCCTCGTGGTCGGCTGGTTCCAGTCGTTCACGATCCCTCTCGTGATCATGGCGCCGATCCCGCTGACCTTGATCGGGATCCTGCCAGGGCATGCGATCAGCGGGGCGTTCTTCACGGCGACCTCGATGATCGGGATGATCGCACTGGCCGGGATCATCGTGCGCAACTCGATCCTGCTGGTGGACTTCATCCAGCTCGCGGAGGCGCGTGGGCGCCCGCTACGCGAGGCGGTGCTCGAGGCCGGCGCCGTTCGCTTCCGGCCCATCGCCCTCACGGCCGCGGCCGTCGTGGTCGGCGGGCTCGTGATGGTGCTCGATCCGATCTTCCAGGGACTCGCCGTCGCTCTGATGAGCGGCGCGATCGTGGCCACCGGACTCACGATGATCGTCGTCCCGCTCCTCTACTGGGAACTCAAGCAGAATGTGTAACGACATGGTCATCCGGCGTTTCGCCGGCAGCTTCATCCTTCTCTCGGTGGCACTCGGCTGGTTCGTGTCGCCGAACTGGTACCTCTTCACCGCGTTCGTCGGACTGAACCTGCTGCAGTCGAGCATCACGAAGTTCTGTCCGTTGGAGCGGATCCTCGGGCGATTCGGCTGGTTCGGATGTCAGCGCGCGCGCTGAGGCACGGCACCGCGACGGGCCGCGCTGGTCGGCGACCAAAGGGATCACTATATTCCGATGCAGTAGTTGATTACTCCTGCCTCCTCGGAGCACCGATGCCCCCGGCCCGCATGACCCCCGAACTGTTCAGTGTCGTCGCGGAGCGGTTCCGCGCCTTCGCTGAACCCACGCGGTTGCAGATCATGTATGCCCTCCGCGACGGCGAACACACCGTCACGGAGCTGGTGGAGACGACGGGGCTCGGCCAGGCGAACCTTTCCAAGCATCTCGGGCAGTTGCACAGCGCCGGGCTCGTGAGTCGCCGCAAGGAAGGGCTCTACACCTTCTACACGATCGCCGATCGCGATGTGCTCAAGATGTGCGACCTGATGTGCGGCCGACTCTCCAAGGAGTCGACCGCGCTGCGGAAGGCGCTCAGCGCCGGCTGATCACTTCGCGCTCAGCTTCACGCCCGGTGGGCCGTTCATCACGCTGAGCATCAGCGAATCGAACTTCGCCGCGGTCGGGGTCCCGGCCGCATAGGGGTTCTTCGGGGCGAAGGAGAGGCCGAAGACGTCGTCACCCTTCGAACCCGCTTCGACCGCGATCGGCGGGCCCGGACGTGCCTTGACCTGCGACCACGCCTTGCTCGGAAACACGCGCACGAGGAAGAGGGTGTGCTCCTGTTCGCTGCTGCCCGGCGGCGGGGTGAAGACGAATTCCACCGTCATCCGGGCCCCGGCCGTCGAGTCGTTCCGCTCCACGGCCCGGTACTGCCCCTTCCAGAAGACGGGGAACTCCATCGAGAACTGCCCGCGAGCGCTCTCGAAGCGCTCTCCCGGCCCCGAGGACTCCGCGATCTGGTCCGCGGCCGTCTTGGGCGGGGTCTTGGCGGCATCCCCGCCCCCGCAGGCGGCGAGGGCAAGGCAGGCGACGATCAGCGAGCTGGCACGCATGGAACTGGCACGCATGGCGGAGGGGCGAAGGGTGGATGCCCATAAGGTAGCACCCGAGCGGCGATCCGCTCAGAGGGGGACAGGCCGCCGGGAGCTAACCGTTCAAGTCGGGGGCTTCCCCGACCGAGTATAATTAGAGGCGGTCTCGCGTGCTGGAGTCCGCCACCATTGGGGTGTAGCTCAATTGGCAGAGCATCGCACTGTTAATGCGACGGTTGGTGGTTCGAGTCCACCCGCCCCAGTCGTTCGAATCTCGTGACATAGCCAACGGTCCGCAGCGATGCGGGCCGTTGCGCGTTTAAGCCACATCGCGCGCTCTTTCGGTGCTCGGCCCGCCGAGCGTATGTTGTAGCGTCGGGCATCACTCAAGGGAGAATGAGCGGTGCCCGTCACGGCGCGATTGTCCAAGGCCTTCTATGATCAATTCGGTGAAGATGCCACCAACGAATTGGTGAGGTGGTTCAACGACGTGGATGCCACGTACCGGAACGACCTGAAGGAGCACAACGAGCTCAACTTCGCGCGGTTCGACGCGAAGTTGGAGCAACGCTTCGCGCAGCACGACGCGAAGTGGGAGCAGCGCTTCGCCGAACTCGAGGTCAGGATCGAGAGGCGCTTCGCCGAGTTCGAGGTCAGGATCGAGAAGCGCTTCGCCGACTTCGAGGTCAAGATCGAGAAGCGTCTCACCGACTTCGAGGTCAGGATCGAGAAGCGTCTCACCGACTTCGAGGTCAGGATCGAGAAACGCCTCGTCAGCTTCGAAGTGAAGATGGAACAGCGCTTCGCCGAACAGACCCGATGGATGTTCGGCACGCTCTTCGCGGCGTGGGTGACCTTGATGATCCCGATCATCATGATCCTCTTCAAGCGATAGCAGGAATCACGAGAGAGGGGCGCCCGCGCTAAAACCCCGCGCCCCACACAAGCGAACGCCCAACCCCGTATATAACCCCCGCCCGCCGAAACC
>CAZAGK010000037.1:15647-28093 GCA_964484775.1 uncultured Gemmatimonas sp.
AAATATCCGACCCCCCACCCCGGTCCTGCGCGGCGGGCCCCCCCCCCCCCGCCGCCCCCCTCTCTCGCGAACGCCATCCGCGTTCTCTACCCCCGGCGCGCGTACACGCTCGACTTCCCGTCCCGCGTGAAGGCGATCACCTGGTACGGCTGCTTCGGCCCCTGCTCCATCCCCGGCGGACCGTTCACCATCCCCGGCACCGAGAGCCCCGTGATCTTCGGCTTCTCCGCCAGCATCTTCCGCACCAGGTCGGCCGGAACATGCCCCTCCACCACATACGACCCGATCAGTCCGGTGTGGCACGACTCCATCGCGTTCGGCACGCCCGCCCCACGCTTGATCTCCGTGAGGTCGTCCATGTCGATCACCTTGAGCTCGAACCCTTCCTTCCGCATGTAGGTGATCCAGTCCTTGCAGCACCCGCAGGTCGGACTCTTGTACACCGTCATCTTGAGCGGTGCCGCACCGGCCAGCACGCTGCGCGGCGCGAGGAGCGCGAGTGCGCCCAGCCCCGTGGCCGCTCCGAGAAATCTGCGACGATCCATGGTCTGCTCCTCCGTTACGGAACGATGTTCGCCTGCGCCGTCCACACGTTGTTCGCGCGATCCGTGTCCACGAGGCGATGATCGGGATCCAACTCGATCCTGCTGATCTTCTTCCCGCTGAAATTGTACTGCCGCACGTACCGCACCGTATTGGTGCTCCACACCTCGGCGGGATAATTGTACTCGGCGACCGAGCCATCGCTGAAGGTGAACTTCGCGCGGATCGGGAGCACGCCGCGGGCATGATTGCCGTAGGCCACCCGCACGACCTGTTCGTTCCCCTTCGTCTCCGTCACCACCTCATCGACCGCCTGGTCGAAGTGCGGGTTCTCGATGAACCACTCGCGCCAGAACCAATCCAGCCGCCGCCCGCCGACATCCTCCATCGTGCGGAAGAAGTCCGCCGGCGTCGGATGCTTGAACGCCCAGCGCTTCGTGTAGGCGCGGAAGGCATCGTCGAAGGCCTCGGGGCCGAGGATCTCCTGACGCAGCAGTTGCAGCCCGACCGACGGTTTCACGTAGGCCTGGTAGCCGAGGAGGTTCGGATCGATCCGGTCCGGCCCGACATTGATCGTGCGGTCCATCTGTGCCCGCATCAGGTTCTCGATCATCGCGCGCTCCTGCCCGGCGCGCTTCATCTGATCGCCTCCCTCCGGATAGCGCTTGGCCTCGGAGAAGGTGTTGATGAAGGTGTTGAACCCTTCGTCCTGCCACATGTACACGCGCTCGTTGCTGCCGACGATCATCGGGTACCACATATGCCCGATCTCGTGCGTCACCACGTTGTACAGCTCTTCCTTGGTGTTGCTCTTGTTCTCCATCGCGATCATCGGGTACTCCATCCCGCTGATCGGCCCCTCGACCGCCGAGATGTGCGGCCACGGGTACGGGAACCAACGCTCCGAGTACTCCTGGATGCTCATGCGGCTCATATCGGCCGCTTCCTTCCAGAGCCCCGCCGCCGACGGACGATAGTACGCGAAGGCGTAGATCCCCTTGTAGCTCGACGCATCCCACTGGAAATCCGGGCTCGCCGCCCACACCGCGTCGCGCACGTTCTTGGCCGTGAACTTCCACGTCAGCATCCCGTCCTTCCGGGGACGCGCCGCTCCGTTCTTCAGTTCACTCTCGGTCGCGATGTTCACCACCTTCTCCGACTTCAGCGCCTCGGCCAGCCGCGTGATCTGCGTCGGCGTGAGCACCTCCTTCGGATTCTCGAGCGAACCGGTGGCCGCGACGATGTATCCCGCCGGAACCGTGATGCTGAGATTGTAATCGCCGTAGTCGAGATAGAACTCGCCCTGTCCCAGATACGGTTCGATGTTCCACCCGCGCACGTCGTCGTACACGGCGACGCGCGGATACCACTGCGCGATCTCATACAGCGTCCCATCACGCCCCATGCGGTCGGCACCGTGCTCCGGGACCGGGAAGCTGTACGCGATGGTGATCGTCGCCGACCGGCCGGGCGAGAGCGGTTCGGAGAGATTCACCTTGAACATCGTCTCGTTCTCGCGCGTCGTCACCGGGATCCGGCGCAGCGGCTTGCCACCCATCGCCGGGAGCAGTTGCTCGACCCGCGTGATGGTGTAGCCGCCGGCGAAGTCGCGGTTCCCGAACCGCGAGCCCTGCGGGAAGATGTACGAGTTCAGGGAGTTCGCCTTGAAGGCGTTCTGCTCCGTCTGCAACCAGATGAAGGTGAGCGTGTCAGGGGAGTTGTTGGTGTACTTGATCGTCACCTCTCCCGAGACCGACTTGGTGGTCGTGTCGAGCGTCGCCTTGAGATCGTAGTCGGCCTTGTTCTGCCAATAGCGGGTGCCCGGCGCGCCACTCCCCGTGCGCACCGCACTCGGGCTCGTGCCGATCACCAGCGGTGCGAAGATCGAGGTATCACCGACCCCCGTCATGTCCATCTTGGGCTTCGGCTGCGGGGTCGTCGGGATCGGTCCGATCCCCTGCGCCCCGAGCGAACCGACGACCAGCACCGACACCACCGCACTCCGAAGAAACAGCTTCACGGTATCCCCTGTCTGAATGTCCGACCTTCCACTCACGGCGTCACCGACTTCGGCAGCCCCGCCAACGCCGCCACCAAGAGCAGCGCCCACTGTGGTCCCTTATACCCGTCCGGTCCGTCCTGGTACCACTCGGTGATCGCGTGCGCGTTGCCACCGGTACCACCACCACCGATCGTGATCGCCTGGATCCCCAGGCTCATCGGGATGTTCGAATCGGTGCTCGAGGCACCCGTTCCCACCGTCGCCTGACCGAGCGCCTTCCCGGCCGCGATCGCCGTCGCGACGATCGGCGTCGACTCGTTCTGCGGCACCTTCCCCACGGGTCGGATCCCGATCGTGTCGTACTTCACCGCGATCTTGGCCTTGGAGTTCGGCCACCGCGCATTCTCCGCCGCGAGCCCCTTGGCGATCGCCTCCTGGATGCGCTTGTCCATCTCATCCAGATTCGCCACCGACTCGCTGCGCATGTCCACATCCATCGTGCCGTCGGGGGAGATCGTGTTCACCGACGTCCCGCCCTTCACGATCCCCACATTGAACGTCGTCTTGGCCCCACTCGGTACCTGCAGATCGGAGATGTTCGCGATCGCGCGCCCCATCGCATGGATCGCACTCGGCATGCCGAACGCGCCGTACGAGTGGCCACCCGGGCCAGTGAACTTCACGCTGTAGCGCTTGCTCCCCACGGCGCGGTCGGTCACGTGGATCCCGAGCCCGTCCACCGAGATGAAATAGTCCACCTTCCCCTTGTACGCGCCGCCGAACATGTAGCGCACACCACGCAGGTCGCCCGGTCCTTCCTCACCGACATTGGCCACGAGGATCACCTTCCCCGTGGTCTTGATGGCGCCCTCGTTGAGTGCCTTGGCCACCGAGAGCACCACAGCCAGGCCGCGGCAATCGTCGGCGATCCCCGGCGCGTCGAACCGATCGCCCGTCTTCTTCACCTTCACATCGGTCCCCTCGGGGAACACCGTGTCGAGGTGGCCGGCGATCATCACCGTTGGGCCATTCCCCGTTCCCGGGCGCTCGACGATCACATTGCCGATCGAGTCGATCTTCGCCTGCGGATACCCCAGAGCCGCGATCCGCTTGCGGAACTCGAGCCCGCGCGCCGTCTCCTTGAAGGGCGGGGCAGGGATCTCGCAGAGCCCCACCTGCTGCTCCAGGATCCACGCGTTCCACGACTTGATGTTGTCCATCCCCTTCTTCACGGAGGGGTCGTCGACGGGGAGCGGACGCCCCTGGGCGGCGAGCGCGGCCGGAGCGGCGATGAACAAGCCCAGGGCGGCGAGGGTGTGGCGGACCGTGCGATGATGCATATTCGGCGGGTTCAGAAAGTGGTCATTTCGGCCATCCGGCCGTCGCTACATCCATATAGAGGGGTATCACATCACACCCCCCGCGTGGAACCTATCCAGAACCTCCCCGTTCCGCACCATGACCGAGCACCCCTGGTTCGCACACTACGACCCCGACGTCCCCCGCACCATCGGGGAATATCCGGACCGGACCCTCGTGGACTTCATCCGCGACACGGCCGCCGCTCGGCCGTCCCATCCGGCCTTCGTCTTCAAGGGGCGTGACTTCACCTACGCCGAGCTGGATCGGACCTCCGACGCCTTCGCCGTTGCCCTGGCCTCGCTGGGGGTGACCCGCGGCGACCGGGTGGCGGTCATGCTCCCGAACTGCCCCCAGTTCTTCATCGCCGAGGTGGCCGCGTGGAAGCTCGGGGCCATCGTCGCGCCGCTGAACCCCATCTATACGGAAGAGGAGCTCGTCGGGCCGCTCCAGACCATCGAGCCGAAGGTCGTGGTCGCGCTCACCCCGTTCTACGAGCGGCTCAAGGCGGTGCAGCACCAGACCACGGTGCGCCGCGTGATTACTTCAAATATCAAGGAATATTTCCCGACGCTGCTGAAGTGGGTCTTCACCCTCGCCCTCGAGAAGAAGGCCGGCCACCGCATCACCCGCCGCGACGGCGACCTGGCACTCGACGACCTGGTGAAGGCGCACGATGGAAAGGCGCCGCCGAGCGGCGGCGCTCATCCCACAGACATCGCGCTCCTCCTCATGAGCGGCGGCACCACCGGCACTCCCAAGTGCGTCCCCGGCAAGCACCGCGACCTCGTCGTCAGCGGCACACAGCTGCAGCGCTGGATCGCCAAGGCCCTCCCCGAGTGGACGGGGAAGTTCATGCTCCCGCTTCCGATGTTCCATTCGTACGGCGCGTGTGCGGCGCAGTCGGTGGCCTTCATCGGGAAGAACCCGATCGTGCTCGTCCCGAATCCGCGCGACATCCCGGATCTCCTCAAGACCATCGCGCAGACTCGCCCGAACGCCTTCGCCGGCGTGCCGTCGCTCTACAACACCCTGCTCAATCGCCCCGAAGTGAAGGCCGGCAAGGTGGACTTCACCTGCTTCAAGGTCTGCGTGAGTGGTGCCGCGCCGCTGATGGCCGAGACCAAGAAGCGGTTCGAGGAAGTCAGCAAGGCGCACATCATCGAGGGCTATTCGCTGACCGAATCGCTGATCGCGGCCACGGCATCGCCGACGAACGGCCTGTCCAAGATCGGCTCCGTCGGCGTGCCCCTCCCAGACGTCGACGTGCAGATCCGCGATGTGGACGATCCCACCACCGCGGTCGCGACGTGCGTCGTCGGAGAGATCCTCATCAGCGGCCGGCAGATCATGGACGGCTACTGGCGCAATCCGGAGGAGTCGGCGCTCATGCTCTGGACCGACGCCGCCGGCACTCGCTGGCTCCGCACCGGCGACCTCGGCTACATGGACAGCGACGGCTATCTGTTCATCGTCGATCGCAAGAAGGACCTCATGAAGCCCAACGGCATGCAGGTCTGGCCGCGTGAGATCGAGGAGGTGATCGCCGCGCATCCGGCGGTGGCCGAGGTCGGCGTGCGCGGCTTTCCCGATGCGGCCAAGGGGGAGATCGCGGTGGCCTTCGTGGTGCTGCGCAACGGCATCCACGCGACCGCCGAGGAGCTGCGCGAGTACGCGAAGGCCCATCTCGCGTATTACAAGGTCCCGAGCCGGATCATCTTTCGCGCGGAATTGCCGAAGTCGCTGATCGGGAAGGTGCTGCGGCGACTGCTGACGATCGACGGTGACAACGCCGTCGCGTGATGGTTACTCGCGTTCGCACGCGGATCGTGCGGCGCGCACCTAGATTGAGATGATGAACGCACTCGCACGTCGTACCGCGGTCGTCGTTGCCGCGCTTGCCACGGTCGGAGTCCTCGGCGCGCTCGCGCCGATGCAGGCGCCGTCGAAGGCGCCCTCAAAGGCGCCGGCGCAGCAGAGCGCGCCCAAGCCCGTCGTGGTCCTGATCTCCCTCGACGGCTGCCGCGCCGACTACATCACGCGCCCCGGTGCGGTGCGCCTGCGTGAACTCGCGGCGCGCGGGGTGCGCGCGGAACGGATGGTGCCGTCGTTCCCGTCCAAGACCTTCCCGAATCATTATTCGATCGTCACCGGGCTCTACCCCGAGCATCACGGGATCGTCGCGAACGCGATGTACGACCCCGAGCTCGGCAAGTTCGCCATCGGCGACGACCCCGCCGTGCGCGACGCGCGCTGGTGGGACGGCGAGCCCATCTGGGTGACGGCGGAGAAGCAGGGGGTGCGCACCGCCCCCTTCCTGTGGCCCGGTGCGGAAGCGCCGATCGGCGGCATCCGTCCGCGCTACTGGGCCAAGTTCAACGGCGAGCTGCCGTACGCCGATCGCATCCGGAAGGTGTTCGAGTTCCTCGACATCACGGGCGACAGCGCGCCGCGTTTCGTGAGCGCGTACTTCCAGGCGACGGATGACGCGGGCCACAACTATGGTCCGCAGAGTGCGCAGGCCGACTCGGCGATCGCGCGCGCGGATAGCGCGGTCGGCGCCATCATGGACGGGATCGCCGCGCGCAAACTCGGCGATCGTGTGAACCTGATCGTCGTCGCCGATCACGGGATGGCCGCGGTGAGTCTCGATCGGCGGATCTTCCTCGACGACTACATCACGATGACCGATGTCGACGTGGTGGACTGGACCCCCGTGGGAGCGATCACCCCGAAGCCCGGCAAGCTCGACGCCGTGTACGCCGCGCTGAACGGCAAGCACCCGCACATGCAGGTGTTCAAGAAGGGGGAGGTGCCGGCGCGTTTCCATTTCAACGCGCACAAGCACATCACGCCGTTGGTGCTGATCGCCGATGAGGGCTGGAGCATCACCACGCGTGCGCGCGGAGCCAAGCCGCCGCGCAGCGCGAGCGGTGGCGCGCACGGCTACGACAATCAGCTCCCGAGCATGGGCGCGTTGTTCGTGGCCTCAGGGCCGGCGTTCAAGCGCGGGGTGGTGGTCCCCCCGTTCCAGAACGTGCATGTCTATTCGTTGATGGCCGAGCTGCTGAGGATCAAGCCGGCGAAGACGGATGGCTCGGTTGATTCTGTGCGCGCGTTTCTGCGGCCCTGAACCAGCGCCACCCGACGACCAGTGCCGCGATGAACATCAGCGTCGGCACACCGATGAAGAAGATCAACCCGCCCACCGCGAGCACGCCGATGGTGAGCACCCATCGGAGGGCGAGTCGGGCGAGGATCCATTCGACGATCACGACGCGCAACAGAGCGAACACGTCCGGCCCCCTGATGGTGGTATGATCACCCTACGGCGCCGGCGGGGCGGTGTTTCAGCCCCGGGCGGGAACCGGGCTTCTCCAGGCTCCCGCGTTCGCCCGCGAGATCAGAACTCGCGCCGCTTCATCTCCTTGAAGAACTTCTCTCGGTCCATCTCGTTGTCGTCCACGACACGGGCCGGGGCCGTCTTGTCGTAGGTCTTGCCGAACTCGGTCTTCGGCTTGGGCTGGCTGGTCAGCTTCTTGACCAGCGCGGCGATCTTCTTGTCGTCGTACGCCATGATCCTCCAATGGGGCTGATGGCAACCCGTGGAATCTACGCCGGACGGGGGCGGAGCGCTCAAGGGTGGCCGGCAGGACCTCGCGCTGTGAGGGTTTCCCTGAGTCCGTGGGACCGACGGAACCGCTAGATATAGTGGTATATTACATACCACATACCGTATCCTGATCGGGATCGGGAAAAGGACGGTGCCGTGGATTGGTTCGTGAAGAAGTACCTGCAGGCGTGCCTGGTCTGGTTCGGGGTGGGGGTCACCCTGGGGCTGGCCATGGCACTCTGGCCGATGCTCACCGTGTATCGCGTGGCGCACATGCATCTGCTGCTGCTCGGGTTCGTGGCGCAGATCATCTATGGGGTGGCGCTGCACGTGATCCCGCGGTTCTTCGGCCAGCCGCTGGTGCTCCGCGAGTTCGGCTACTGGCAGTGGTGGGCGAGCCAGCTGGGACTGATCGTGCTCGTGGGCGGATTCGCGGCGCGGATCCACGGGTGGAAGGGGGCCGAACCGATGATGATGCTCGGCGGGATCCTCTCCGCGACGGCGGCCTATCTGTTCATCGCCAACCTCTGGGCCACGATCCAGCGGGCGAAGGTGAACATCCTCCCGCGGAACGGGGCGGGTTCGGCGGGACTCGGCGCGATGTCGCCGCCGACCAAGTCGAAGTTGCCGCTCATGGCCCAGCCGGACTGATCGCCGCCCGCTTTTCGCTTGCCCTCGCGCGGCCGGGCGCTGACATTCAAGCGTTCCCGATAGCGCCGCCGACTTCGCGAGGCTCGATGAGCACCAGCAGTACTCCCCCCGACTCGTCGACGTCGACGGGGTCGCCCTCCGGGGCTGACCGTTCCCTCATCGCACTGCTCGGGCTCGGCGCCCTGGCCTGCGTGCTGGTCGTGCTCCCGTACCGGAGCTTCGACCTCGACCGCTTCCTGGTCCCCAAGGAACTCGCCCTGCACCTGACGGTGCTCCTGACCGGCGTGATCGCCGCGTGGCGCACGCGGGAGTTCCGGCTCGACGCCGCGGCGTGGCTGCTGCTCGGCTACGTGGCGCTGACGCTCCTCCCCTCGGCGTTCGCCCAGAACGGATGGCTCGCCTGGCGGGCGAGCACCCTGACGATCAGCGCCGCGGTGGCCTTCGGCGTTGGGCGATACCTCCAGCGCGCGGGACTGAACGGCGCCGTGGCGCGCGTGCTCGCCGCGGTCGTGACGGCGGGGGCGATCACCGCGCTGCTGCAGGCCTATGGCGTGAAGATGGAGTGGGCGGCGATGAGTCGCGCCCCCGGCGGGACGTTCGGCAACCGCAACTTCATGGCACATCTCGCGGCGGCGGGTGTGCCGCTGCTCTTCTATTGCATCGCGACCGCGCGCGGGTGGATCACCGCCATCCTGTGGAGCGGTGCGTTGGCGATCTGCGCCGGCGCGCTGGTGCTGAGCCGCACGCGCGCGAGCTGGCTCGCGCTGATGGCGTGGGGAGCGGTCGCATTCGTGCTGCTGCTGAAGGGCCCGAGCCTGTTCGATGTGCCCGGGGCGAAGCTGCGGACCTCGGTGGCGTTGATCGCGACGGTGCTCGGCGTAGCCGGCGCCTTGTTGATCCCCAACCGTCTCGAGTGGAAGAGCGACAACCCGTATCTCGAGAGCGTGACGGGAGTGGTGAACTACAAGGAAGGCTCGGGAGCAGGGCGCCTGCGCCAATACCAGAACTCCGCCAAGATGGCGCTCGCGCACCCGATCGGCGTGGGAGCCGGGAACTGGCCGGTGATCTATCCCAAGTTCGCGCCGAGTGGTGATCCGAGCATGAGCGAGAGCTCGGGGATGACGGCGAACCCGTGGCCGAGCAGCGATTGGGTGGCGACGCTGTCGGAGCGCGGGGTGGTGGCGCTGTTGGCATGGGCGTCTCTCGTGGCGGTGCTGTTGCTGACGGCGCTCAGGGTGCGCTATGACGCAGGGGTGTCAGCGCAGGTGCGGTTGGCAGCGATCGCGGGGGCGAGTGTGGTGATGATCGCGGCGATCGAAGGAGCGTTCGACGCGGTGTTGCTGCTGCCCATCAATGCGCTGGTGGTGATGGTGGTGGCGGGGGCGATGGTGCCCGCCGGCGCGTTGGCTGACGCGGCGAGCAAGCGCGTCGCGGTCGGCACTGCCGCGCGCGCGATCGCGGCGGTTGCGGTGTTGCTGCTGGCGGGCGGATCGGTGGTGCAGAGCACGGGACGGGTGCAGGCGATGCAACTGTACACGGCGGGGTCGTTCGATGCAGCCGTTGCGAGGGATCCGGGGAACTTCAGGATCCGGGTGCGGGCAGCAGAGACGTATATCGCGCGCGGCGACTGCAAGCGTGGGAAGCCGCATGCTGTTGCGGCGAAGGAGATGTTCCCGAGTTCGCCCGCGGCGGCGCGGCTGGGCGGCTCGTGCCGACGGGGCTGATGTTGGAGTCATCGGTCACGATCACGGCATTCAGTGACGCGACATTCGCACACCCACTCGGCGAACCGTTCGAGCTGGCGATCTTGGCGCCGGTGACCAACCCAGAGAGGTGACGGCCGCCGCGCTTGCCGTGAACCAGCGCGAAGCGACCGCCGCTCACCGCCGCATCAACGCGAAGGCGATCTCCCGCCCATGCCCGTTGATGCTCAGCGCGATCTACAACGCAGCGAGATGCTCAAGCTCCCGCGCGCGAACGAGCGGTCCCGCATCGACGGCGTCGAACCCGATCGCGGCCGCGAGGGCGACGACCGTCGCACGCGCCTCGGCATCATTCCCCGCCACGAACATCACCGACGCGCGCCCGTCGTAGACGGGGTTCGCCATGTTGCCGAAACCCGTGCTGTTGAACGCCTTCACCACGCGCGCTCCCGGCACCAGCGCCTGCACCTGCTCGCCGCCGCTCTCCCCGTTCGGTCCCATCACGGGGACCATGCCGGGACCGAGCACATTGGTGGTGTCGATCAGGATCCGCCCGTCGAGCGACCCGCTCGCGGCGCCGAGTTCGGCGAGCACCGCCGGTACGACCTTCGCCGGCACGGCGAGCACGATTACCTCCGCGTCCCCGATCGCCGCACTCGGCGCGGCCACGCGCGCGCTCGGCGGAAGCGGTTCCGCGCCCTTCACGGCACTCCCCTCTCGGACAGCGAAGGTCACCTCGTGCCCGACCGAGAGGAACCGACGCCCGAGCGTCCCACCGACATTCCCACTCCCGATGATCGCGATCCGCATGGTGCTCACCCTCCCAAAGCCTCGATGATCTGCGCCGCCGTTTCGGCGCCGGAGAAGTTCTGCTGCCCGGTGATCAGATTTCCATCGCGCACGGCGAAGCCGCGCCAGAGGCCGGCTTGGATGTAGTTGGCGCCGAGTCGCTTCATCTCGTCCTCGATCCGCCAGGGCATGATGTGCGTGTCGCGCGGGAGATAGCCGGCGTCCCACACCGCGTGATCGGCGAAATCCTCTTCGACATTCGCGAAGCCGGTGACGGTGCGCCCCTTCGCGAGATACTCACCGTTGGACAGTCTGGCGTAGCGCAGGATCGCTACGCCGTGGCAGAGCGCAGCGGCGATCTTCCCCGCCTCGAAGAACTCGACGAACCGCTCGTGCAACACCGTCGCGTTCTCGAAGGTGAACATCGGCGTCTGCCCACCGGCCACGACGATCGCGTCGAAGTCGTCGACGCGGAGTTCGGCCACCGGTCGCGTGTGCTCGATCAGCGTTGCGAGCGCCGGCGTGTGGATGAATCCCAGGCTGATGAGATCGCTCGAGGAATATCCGCTCGGATCGCGCGGGTCGCTCATCGCGTCGGGCTGACAGGCGCCACCCTCGGGACTGAAGAGCTCCACCTGGTATCCGCGCTCGGTCATGGCGTGGTACGGATGGGTGAGCTCGCTCCACCAGAAGCCGACCGGCCAGCCGGTGGTGGTGGACACCGCGGGGTTCGCGAGCACGAGCGCCACCCGCTTGGGGTGGGCGGAGTTCACGACGTTCAGTGCCTTGAGACTCATGGATGCCGGCGGTGAGGGGTCCCGATTGCGTTCGACGCGGGAACCTAGCACTGTTCAAAAGAACCGAACAAGTACGTACCTCTCACTTCCAAAGGTACCAAATGGTGCCTTAGGACACGGATTGTACCCATGGCACGCTCCGCCCCGACCGAGGAGTTCTTCCTGGAGTTCAAGGGAAGCACGCAGCTCGTCACCCTGCTCGCCGACAAGTGGACGATCCCCGTGATCCACGCATTGGCGCGCGGCACGAAGCGCACCGGCGAACTCAGGACGCTGCTCTCGGGTGTCTCGCAGAAGATGCTGACGCAGACACTGCGCACGCTCGAAGCGCACGGGATCGTCCGGCGCGAGGTGTTCGCGGTCGTGCCGCCGAAGGTCGAGTACTCACTCACCCCGCTGGGCGAGTCGCTCAACGAGCCGCTGGCGGTGCTCTGTCGCTGGACCGAGCGGCACGGCGCGCGCCTCGAAGGGGCGCAGCGCCGGCGCGCGCGTTCCGGAGCTTAGTTCTTCTTCCCCATCACCGTCGTCTGCTTCATCTGCATCGGGATCGACATCCCCGCCTGCGGCACCTCCACCGTCATGTCGCTCGCGCCGTCGGACAAACCTCGCTCTACGGCTGTTCCACGCCGGGATCCAGCCGCTTCCCCACAGCCGTATCGTGCAGAAGAGCGAGACCCCGAGTCTCGAAAAGGTAATGGCACGTCAACTACAGAAAAAGGTAGCGGGAGCGAGACTTCTGCGTCTGCATCGGCCCTCCGCCATGATGGCATTCGTGTCCCAGCGGCGTAGAGGCGGTAAACTGGCCAGTGAGCTATCCCAGGCTCGAGCCGGGTAGTGACCCGAAGTCGCCCGAGACCGCAGAGGTAACCGCGAGTCCGCTGCCGCGCGCTGATTGCGGGAGCGACGCCCGGAGCGTGGGGTGCTCGAGCTGCTGGGGTAAGCTCCCCTAGCAGGTTGACGATGTAACGGAGACTTTTGGTGGCGCCCAC